>LIQL01000642.1 GCA_001418405.1 Streptomyces diastatochromogenes
GTATAAGAGACAGGGACGGTGGGGCCCGCGACCTCGGGTGCCTCGGCGGTCGCGGTGGCCGGGGCCGGTGCGGGCGCCGGCGCGAGGATCTGACGTGCCGTCACTCCTCGTTCGGTGGCGACGACGAGGACGCCCTCGGGCGTGAGCTCGGCGTCGCGGAACGGGGAGTCGGAGACCAGCGCGGTCACCACGTCGCCGCTCGCCCGGTCCCACACCCGGAGGTAGTCGGAGCCCCGGCTCAGGCCGTACGGGGCCGCGGCCCGCTCCTCGTCCGACGGGCGCAGCACCTGCGCGGGGTCGGCCTCGACGTATCCCGGGCGGAGGAGGTCGTGGAAGAGGAGGGCGGTGGCGGTGGACGGCTGCGCGGGGGAGGGCTCCTGATCCGCCGGCGCCTCGGACTCCGGGCGGTCCGCGACCGGCACCGCCCGGGAGCCGGGGGTGCCCGGGGGGACCACCAGGGCGACGACGGGACGGCGGCCGGTGGCGGGCGCCGCCGGGTCCGCCTCCTCGGCGGCCGGCAGGCTGCCGGCCGTCACCGAGGCCACGCCCGCCAGCGGCAGGCTCCACAGGGTGCGCCACGGCAGGTCCAGGCCCAGCCCGTGCAGGGCCTCCGCGTACGGCTGGAGGTCGTCCTCGACGAACGCGGTCTCCAGGAGCGCGGCGCGCATGTCGGCCGGGGCCCCGGAGCGGGTCAGCAGGGGCGCGGTGCGCAGGTACGTACGGGCCGGAGCGCCCAACTGGTCGAGCGGCACGGCCTCGATGGCGGTGCGCAGCGTGATCGGGTCGGCGTGCGTGAACAGGCCCGGATCGACGAGGAGTTGGGGGAGCAGGCCGGCGTCGAGGGTGTGTCCGGCGAGGTGGTCGCGGACGTAGCGGTCGGCGCGGGACCAGTCCTGTTGGGGCACCGCCTCCAGGAGCGCCATGGCGATCCTGGTCTGGGTGTCCCGGGGATCCGGCAGGCCCGAGCGGATCTCGGCGGCGAGGGCCGGGTGCGTCAGGCGGACCAGCGTGCGGACCGCGGGCNNGTCCCATGTCGCGGCCCGCGGCGGCGTCCGCCAGCGGGCGCCACAGCTCGACCGGCAGCCCGTCGCCCTCGGCGAACGCCAGCGGCGCCAGCATCTGCCGGAGCGTCTGCGGATCGGCGCCCAGACGGCGGGCGTGCAGGTCGAGGACGTCGCCGACGGTGGCCGGCAGTTGCGCCTCGTCCTCGGGATCGAACCCCTCGGAGTGGGCGAACAGCGACTGCACCGCCAACTGGACCGTCAGCCGGCTGCCGCCGGGCCGGGTCGGTGGTGAACGGCAGGTCGGGGGCGCCGGCCTCCGGGTCGAGCGCGGTCTCGGCGTGCAGGACCAGGCCCTCGGGGTCGGCCCACTCGGGCGCGTCGAGGTCGATCACCTGCACCTGGCCGCTCGGCAGCGCGCCGGCCAACTCGGCGGCGAGCTCCCGGGGGACGTCGGCGAGCAGGTGGACCGTCGGCGTCGCGGCGAGCGGCGCGAGGACCTCGCGCACCAGGCGCGCCGGCTCGCCGGCG
>LIQL01000643.1 GCA_001418405.1 Streptomyces diastatochromogenes
CACCACGAGAGCCGTGTTTCGCACAGGTTGCGCCGCTTTTGATCAAGATCGGAACCCTTGTCCATTAAAGTAAGGGCATGACCGAGAGCCCCGCCCTCCCTGCCCTGTGGCCCGCCCCCGTCGCTCCCGGGGCGGTCGATGCGACCGTCACCGTGCCCGGCTCCAAATCGGTCACGAACCGCGGCCTGGTCCTGGCCGCCCTCTCCTCCGAGCCCGGCTGGCTGCGCCGCCCGCTGCGCTCGCGCGACACCCTGCTGATGGCCGAGGCGCTGCGCGCCCTGGGCGTCGGCATCGAGGAGACCGCGTCGTCCAGCTCCGCCGGCACCTCCGGCGGCGAGGCGTGGCGCATCATCCCGGCCGGCCTGCACGGCCCGGCCACCGTCGACGTCGGCAACGCCGGCACCGTGATGCGCTTCCTGCCGCCGGTCGCCACGCTCGCCGACGGCCCCATCCGCTTCGACGGCGACCCGCGCTCCTACGAGCGCCCGCTGGGCGGCGTCATCAACGCCCTGCGCGCCCTGGGCGCCCGGATCGACGACGACAACCGCGGCGCGCTGCCGATGACGGTGTTCGGTGGCGGCGCCCTGGAGGGCGGCGCGGTGGAGATCGACGCCTCCTCGTCCTCCCAGTTCGTCAGCGCCCTGCTGCTGTCCGCGCCGCGCTTCAACCAGGGCGTCGAGGTCCGGCACGTCGGCGCGGCGCTGCCCTCGATGCCGCACATCCGGATGACGGTCGACATGCTGCGCAGCGTCGGCGCCCAGGTGGACACCCCGGAGGCGGGCGGCGAGCCGAACGTCTGGCGGGTCACCCCCGGCGCCCTGCTCGGCCGCGACCTGGTCGTCGAGCCGGACCTCTCCAACGCCCAGCCGTTCCTGGCCGCGGCGCTGGTCACCGGCGGCCGGGTCACCATCCCGGACTGGCCCGAGCACACCACCCAGCCCGGCGACGCGCTGCGTGAGATCTTCACCACCATGGGCGGCTCCTGCGAGCTGACCGACCGGGGCCTGACCTTCACCGGCAGCGGCCGCGTCCACGGCATCGACGTCGACCTGAGCGAGGTCGGCGAGCTGACCCCGGGCATCGCCGCGGTCGCCGCGCTCGCCGACTCGCCGTCCACCCTGCGCGGCGTCGCGCACCTGCGGCTGCACGAGACCGACCGGCTGGCCGCGCTCACCAAGGAGCTCAACGAACTCGGCGGCGACGTCACCGAGACGGCGGACGGGCTGCACATCCGTCCCCGGCCGCTGCACGGCGGGATCTTCCACACCTACGAGGACCACCGCCTGGCCACCGCCGCCGCGATCATCGGCCTGGCCGTCGAGGGCGTGGAGGTGGAGAACGTCGCCACCACCGCCAAGACCCTGCCCGACTTCCCCGCGCTGTGGACCGAGATGCTCGATCCGACGTCCCCCGCCGCCCGGAGAGCCTGAGGGTCGCCGCACCATGCGCCGCTACGGGAAGAACCCCGACGAGGACGACGTCCGCGTCCGCCCCAACCGCAAGGGCAACCGCCCGCGGACGAGCATCCGCCCCAAGCACGAGGACGCCCGCGAGGGACTGGTCCTGACCGTCGACCGGGGTCGGTTGACCTGCCTGATCGACGACCGCAAGGTCACCGCCATGAAGGCCCGCGAACTGGGCCGCAAGAGCGCGGTGGTCGGTGACCGGGTCGCCGTGGTCGGCGACCTGAGCGGTGACAAGGACACCCTGGCCCGGATAGTCCGGGTGGAGCCGCGCAGCTCCACGCTGCGTCGCACGGCCGACGACGACGACCCGTTCGAGCGGGTGGTGGTCGCCAACGCCGACCAGCTCGCCATCGTCACCGCGCTGGCCGACCCCGAGCCCCGGCCACGGCTGATCGACCGCTGCCTGGTCGCGGCCTACGACGCCGGGCTGGAACCGCTGCTGGTGCTGACCAAGTCGGACCTGGCCGCACCGGACGCGCTGCTGGAGTCCTACGGCGCGCTCGGTGTCCCGTACGTCGTCACCAACCGCGACGAACTGTCCGACGGCAGCGCCGCCGAGCGGGTCCGGGAGCAGCTGACGGGCCGGATGACGGCGTTCGTGGGGCACTCCGGGGTGGGCAAGACGACCCTGGTCAACGCCCTGGTGCCGGAACGCCGCCGGGCCACCGGGCACGTCAACGCGGTCACCGGTCGCGGCCGGCACACCACCACCTCTGCACTGGCACTGCCGCTGCCCGGCGACACCGGCTGGGTGATCGACACCCCGGGCGTGCGGTCCTTCGGGCTGGCGCACGTCGACCCGTCCCGGGTCATCCACGCCTTCCCGGACCTGGCGTCGGGCACGGCGGAGTGCCCGCGGGCGTGCAGCCACGACGAGCCGGACTGCGCGCTGGACGCGTGGGTGGCCGGGGGGCACGCCGAACCGGCGCGCCTGTATTCCCTGCGCCGGCTGCTGTCCACCCGCGAGCGACGCGAGGGCGACTGATCGCCGCAAACCCCTGTCCCCCGTCCGGGGCCCGGGCATAATCGCCCTCACGGCAGAACCGGTCCGACCCGGTCCCCACCGGTCGGAAGTGGTCACCTGGCTGAAGCGGTCACCGAGCTGACGGAGGCAATGGGATATGGCGTGGCTGCTGGTCGTGGTGGCGGGGGTGTTGGAGACCGGCTTCGCGGTCTGCCTCAAGCTCTCGCACGGCTTCACCCGCCTCTACCCGACCATCGCCTTCGCGGTCTTCGCACTCGGCAGCTTCGGCCTGCTGACGCTGGCGCTGCGCAAGCTCGACGTCGGCCCGGCGTACGCCGTCTGGACCGGCATCGGGGCCGCCGGCACCGCGATCTACGGCATGGTCTTCCTCGGCGACCTGGTCTCCACGTTGAAGATCGTCTCCATCACCCTGGTCATCGTCGGGGTGGTCGGGCTCCAACTGTCCGGTTCGGCGCACTGACGCACACCGGGGCGCCCGGCTCAACCGACGAGCCCGGCGAACGCGCCCCGGACGAGCCGGGAGACCGCCGCGCTCTCCGCCTCCGCCGCCGGCCGCGTCCGCTGCCGCGGCACCGCCGCCCGCACGTCGGCCGGCGACCGCACGGCCTCCGGCTCCCGCCCCGG
>LIQL01000644.1 GCA_001418405.1 Streptomyces diastatochromogenes
CCCAACGGGGCCACTGCTGGCCACGGTTCACGGGAAGGTGCCCTCCGGCGCCGTCACTGCCGTCCGCGTTGGCCCGGGCGCCGTGCCACCCAGGCTCTGACGGTGTCCGCGTACCAGTACGGTTTGCCGCACTCCACCAGATCCGGCTCCGGCAGCAATCCGTGCTTGCGATAGGAGCGCACGGTGTCCGGCTGCACCTGGATGTGGGCGGCGATTTCCTTGTACGACCAGAGCCTTCGGTCGGTCATCTCTGCGCACCTCCTCGGTGCCGCGCGCAGGGTCGGCCCGGCGAGCCGGCGGGGGCCTGCGTGCGGCGGGGTGATCACTCACCCTGTGCCCGGACAACGACGGTGAGTGACCGTCGGCGAGGGGCTGTTGAAGNNACGTCGGGCCGCGCGGCCCGATGTGCGATCCGCCGATCGTGGGCCCCGTCAGTGGGTGGCGACGCGCTGGGGCGCGGGGTCACGCATAAAGGGCCCGCCAGGTCTTCTTGTCGACCTTGCCGTCGGCGGTCAGATGGTGCTTGGTCTGGAACTCCTTGACCGCGGTCCGAGTCTTGGCGCCGAAGGAGCCGGTCACGTCCTGCCAGCTGAGGTGGTGCCGGTTCGCCAGGAGGCACTGCACCTGCTTGACCCGGTCGCCGCGCTGACCATAGACCGTGAGGGCGTTGCCGTCGTAGTAGGCGCAGGCGGCCAGGGTGGCGGGCCGTGTGGAGTCGTCCGGTCCGGTCGCCGCGGCCGATGCCGGGCCGGCGGTGAGCACTCCGGCGACGAGCAGTCCCGCGGTCGCCGCGAGGAGGCCCGCCCGACGGCTGCCCGTGCCTGTGCTCGTGCTCGTGCCTGTGCCCGTGCCTGTGCGATGGGCTTTCACGTGTTCCATTGCTTCCCCCCGTTGGGCGCGTTGGATGTGAGCGCACCTCTTGGCACGACGGGGAGGCGACGCGCGGTTCCGGGCGGTCCGGCGATTGGCCGGAAGTGTCCGAGGAACCGGCAGTTCCGCTCGGTTCGTCCAGAAG
Source organism: Streptomyces diastatochromogenes (assembly GCA_001418405.1). Taxonomy (GTDB): domain Bacteria; phylum Actinomycetota; class Actinomycetes; order Streptomycetales; family Streptomycetaceae; genus Streptomyces; species Streptomyces albulus_C. The sequence continues at coordinate 1,016 of LIQL01000644.1, forward strand.
TGGCCGTGGCCGTGGTCGTGGCGGTGGTCGGGTCCGTCGTTGCGGTCGGTCGGGCGTCCCGGGGCGCGTCCGGGGTCAGGCCGCGTCCGCGTCCGTGGCGGATCCGTTCGCGGTCTTGCGGAGTTCCTGCTCCAGGTCCTCCAGCGCCAGCCCCTTGGTTTCCGGTGCGTACCGCTTGCAGAAGACCAGCGAGACCACGCACATCGCGCTGAACAGCCAGAACGTGACGGCGGAGCCGACCGCGTCGAGCAGCAGCGGGAAGGCCAGGGCGATCCCGAAGTTGACCAGCCACATCACGAACACCGCCGCTCCCATGGCCAGCCCGCGCACCTTCAGCGGGAACATCTCGGCGAGCAGCAGCCACACGCCGGTGTTGAGGGTCGCCTGCATGAAGCCCATGTACAGGACCATCAGGCCGAGGACGAGGGAGCTGACGGCGGTGGAGTGCGGCAGGTGGAACGCGGCGCCCAGCAGCGCCAGCGACACCGTCATCCCGGAGAGCCCCCACAGGAGCATGGGCCGGCGGCCCACCCGGTCGATCAGGGACATGCCGATCGCGGTGGCGATGACGGAGACGGCACCGATCGCGAGGGTGGCGGTGATCGCCGCGTTGGTTCCCAGCCCGGTCGTCGCCAGGATCTTGGGGGCGAAGTAGATGACCGCGTTGACCCCGGTGATCTGCTGGACGACCGCCAGCCCGATGCCGATCAGCAACAGGCGCCGTACCCAGGGGCGTTGCAGTTCGCGCCAGCCGCCGCGGCGGGCGTCGGCCTCCAGGTGGTGGGCCCGCTCGATGCGGGTGAGCTCCTCCGGGACGTCGTCGGCGGCCAGCGTGCGGCGCAGCACCGCGCCGGCCTCGTCCCGCCGCCCCCGGCTGACGTACCAGCGCGGCGTGTCGGGCAGGAAGAGGACGCCGAGGAGCAGCGCCACCGCGGGCAGCGCGGCCAGCCCCAGCATCCAGCGCCACGCCTCCCAATGGGCCAGCACGGCGTTGACGAGGTACGCCAGCAGCTGCCCGCTGACGATCATCAGGGAGTTGAACGAGACCAGCCGGCCGCGGACGTGCGGGGGCGCGATCTCGGAGAGGTAGAGCGGGGTGATGACGGAGGCGCTGCCGACGGCGAGGCCCAGCACGAAGCGCGCGAGGGTCATGAACGGCACGGTGGGCGCCAGGGCGACCGCCACCGCCCCGCCGGTGAACACCGCGCCCGCCCACAGCAGCGAGTTGCGCCGCCCCAGCGCGTCGGCCATCCGTCCACCGGCCAGCGAGCCGAAGGCGGCGCCGATCAGGAGTGCGCTGGTGATGACGCCCTCGCCGAGGGAGGTGAGGCCGAAGTGCTCCTCCATGAAGGGGAGCACGCCGGAGACCACCCCGG
>LIQL01000645.1 GCA_001418405.1 Streptomyces diastatochromogenes
CAGCCGCGCCAGCTCCCCGACGATCGCCCGCTGATCGGCGTCGTCGGGGACGCAGGTGAGCACCGCGAACAGCAGCGCCGCGTCGAAGCTGCCGGCCGCGAACGGCAGCGGGAACCCCGACCACCGCAGCAGCGCCAGCCCCGGATGCGCCTGCCGCCCCCGGGCGATCAGCGCCGCCGACCGGTCCACCCCGCGCACCGCCCCGTACCCCAGCCCCACCAGCTCCGCGGTGAGCCGTCCGTACCCGCAGCCGTAGTCCAGCACCCGCGCGGTGCGCGGCACGAACTCCGCCAGCAGCGCGGGATCGATCGGGTGGGTGAAGGTCTTGGCGGCCCCGGTCGTCTCCCAGAACCCGTCGGTGCCGTGCGGTGCTGGCGTGCCCATACCGGGACGGTACCGCCGAGGGCACCGTGAACTCCCGCGCGCCGCCCACCTCCGGAATAACCGCGCCCGCCGCCGCGTTGCACCGCTTCGTACCCCGACCGGTCGCCGACCGGTCCCCCCGAGGAAAGTCACCCCCCATGCGCGTCGAAATCTGGTCGGACATCGCCTGCCCCTGGTGCTACATCGGCAAGGCCCGGTTCGAGGCCGGCCTGGCGGCCTTCGCCCACCGGGCGGACGTCGAGGTCGTCCACCGTTCCTTCGAGCTGGACCGGGACGCCCCGCCCGCCACCGACGTGCCGATCCTCGACATGCTGGCGTCGAAGTACGGCGTCAGCCGGGCCCAGGCCGAGGAGATGGAGGCCCGGGTCGCCGAGGCCGCCGCCGGTGAGGGGCTCGGCTACCGCTCGGACCGCATCCACGGCAACACCTTCGACCTGCACCGCCTGCTCCACCTGGCCAAGGCCCACGGGGTGCAGGACGCCCTGCTCACCGCCCTGTACCACGCCAACTTCGCCGAGGCCCGACAGCTCGGCGACCCGGCGGTGCTGACCGGGATCGCGGTCGAGGCCGGCCTGCCCGCCGACGAGGCCGCCCGGGTCCTCGCCGATCCGGACGCCTACGCCGCCGAGGTCCGGACCGACGAGCGCACCGCCGCCGAGCTGGGCGCCACCGGCGTCCCCTTCTTCGTCATCGACCGCCGCTACGGCATCTCGGGCGCCCAGCCGGTGGACGTCTTCCACCAGGCGCTGCAGCGGGCGCACGCCGACTCCGCCGTCCAGGTGCTGGCCGCCGGCGACGCGGACGTCTGCGGGGACGGGGGCTGCGCCGTTCCGGGGGCGTGAGCCGGCCGGAACCGCCGCGGCGGGTCCGGCGCCCCCGTGGACGCCGGAGCCGTTACCGACCAGAGTGGGGGCCATGCAGCGACACACGGCACTGGGCGGGGACGAGTTCGCGCCCGAGACGGTCTACCTGAACTCGGCGTCGAGCGGGCTGCTGCCCGCGCGGACCGCCGCCGCGGTGCGGGACGCGCTGGCGGAGTCGGCGTCGCACGGGACGATGGGGCGCGACTACTTCGGGACGGCGGACCGGGCGCGCGGGGCGTTCGCGCGGCTGATGGGGGTGCCGGCGGAGCGGGTGGCGGTGGGCAGTTCGGTCGCGGTCCGCTCGGCGTTCGTCGCCGCGTCGCTGCCGGCCGGCAGCGAAGTGCTGGTCGCCGAGGGGGACTTCAGCTCGCTGGTGAACCCGCTGATGGCGCACGGCGGCTGCACGGTGCGGGCGGTGCCGCGGGAGGCGCTCGCCGAGGCGGTGCGCCCCCGGACCGCACTGGTCGCGCTCAGCGCGGTGCACCCCCAGGACGGCCGGATCGCCGACCTGGCCGCCGTCCGGGACGCCGCCCGGGCGCACGGGGCGCTGACCTACGTCGACGTCACGCAGGCGGCGGGCTGGCTGCCGGTGCCGCTCGCCGACTTCGACTACGCGGTGTGCGGGGCCTACAAGTGGCTGCTGTGTCCGAAGGGGACGACGTTCACCGTCTTCGGCGGCGAGCGCGGCGAGTTGGGCGGCCCCGGATGGCCGGTGCCGACGCACGCCGGATGGGTCGCGGGCGAGGACCCGGGGGAGTCGAACTACGGCCCCGTCGACCGGCCGGCGCCGACCGCCCGCCGCTACGACGAACCGCACGCCAACTACGCCTACGTGGGCGCCGAGCACTCCCTCGGGCTGCTCGCGGAGATCGGGCTGGCAACCATCCACGCGCACGACGTGGCGCTCGCCGAGCAGTACCGGGCGGGGCTGGTGGCGGCCGGCTTCACCCCGCGGGCCGCGCCCGGCTCCGCGATCGTCTCCACCCCCGGGCTGGCGGACGCCGAACCGCGGCTGGCCGCGGCCGGGGTGCGGGTCGCGGTCCGCGGCGGGCTGCTCCGGGCGGCGTTCCACCTCTACAACTCCCGCGCGGACGTGGACCGGGCGCTCGAACTGTTGGTTCCGTAACGCCTCGACTGCCCCCCGTTGCCGTGGTGTTTTCGCAGGCCAGGGGGGCGTGGCCGGGGATGCGGGGGCTGATCTAATGGCCAAGGCGGCAGCTCGAACAGGTGAGTTGGCGCCCCGTGTCCCCCCAGCTGAGAGGCCGCCAGTGACCACCGCGTTCGACCCCATAGAACTCGCCGGCATCCCGCTCGCCAACCGCATCGTGATGGCGCCGATGACCCGCAACCGCGCCACCGAGGCGGGCGTGCCCACCCCCTCGATGGTCACGTACTACACCCAGCGGGCGTCGGCCGGCCTGATCGTCACCGAGGCCACCCAGACCGAGGTGGTCGGCCGCGGCTACCCCCTCACGCCGGGTCTGCACACCGCCGAGCAGGTCGCGGGCTGGCGCCGGGTCACCGACTCCGTCCACGCGGCCGGCGGTCGGATCTTCGCCCAGCTGTGGCACGGCGGCCGGATCGGCCACCCGGTGCTGCTGCCCGACGGACTGGAGCCGGTCGGCCCGTCCGCGGTGCGGGCGGCCGGCCAGGGCTTCACCCAGAACGGTCCGACGGACTTCGTCACCCCGCGCGAGCTGACCGACGAGGAGATCCGCGCGACCGTCGACGGGTTCGCGGCCGCGGCCCGCAACGCCATCGAGGCCGGCTTCGACGGGGTGGAGATCCACGGCGCCAACGGCTACCTCGTCCACCAGTTCCTGGCTCCCAACGCCAACCTGCGCACCGACGCGTGGGGCGGCTCCGACGCGGCCCGCGCCCGGTTCGCCATCGAGGTGGTCAAGGCGGTCGCGGAGGCGGTCGGCGCGCACCGCACCGGTCTGCGGCTCTCGCCCGGCAACCCGTTCAACGACATCGCCGAGCCCGAGCCGGAGGCCACCTACACCGCGCTGCTGGACGCCGTCTCCCCGCTCGGCCTGGCCTACCTGCACACCTGCGACGTCCACGACCTCCAGCTGCTGGCCCGGCTGCGGAAGCGGTTCGACGGCCCGTTCCTGCTCAACCCGGTCACCGTCGGTCGCCCCACCGGCCCCGAGGAGCTGTCGCTCGTCGAGCAGGGCGACGCCGATCTGCTGGCGTACGGTGCGCTGTTCATCGCCAACCCCGACCTGCCCCGCCGCCTGGCGGCCGGCGGCCCGTTCAACGCCCCGGAGCGGGCCAGCTTCTACGGCGGCGACGACCACGGCTACCTGGACTACCCGTCCCTGGACGACAACTGACGTCACGTTAGGTCGGTATTCGCGTCGACCGGCGGAACGCGGACGGCCGCCGCACAGTGCCACGAGGGACTGTGCGGCGGCCGTCCGCCGTCCGGGCCGCCCGCCGCCGGGGCGGGCGGGCCGACGGTTTCCTACTTGACCGGTGCGAACGGGGCCCGCGCCCCGATGTACTCCGGGCGCCTGACCGGCGCCGCGAACGGCTCCACGGCGGTGTTCTCCATGCTGTTGAAGACGATGAAGACGTTGCTGCGCGGGTAGGGCGTGATGTTGTCGCCGGAGCCGTGCATGGCGTTGCAGTCGAACCACGTCGCCGAGCCGGCCTTGCCGGTGAACAGCCGGATGCCGTGCCGGTCCGCCAGCGTCGTCAGCGTCCCGTCGGACGGCGTGCCCGCGTCCTGCATCTGCAGCGACTTCTTGTAGTTGTCCTTCGGGGTGGCGCCCTCGCACCCGACGAAGTGCCGGTGCGACCCCGGCATGATCATCAAGCCGCCGTTGGTGTCGTAGTTCTCGGTCAGTGCGATCGACACCGACACCGTGCGCATGTTCGGCAGGCCGTCCTCGGCGTGCCAGGTCTCGAAGTCCGAGTGCCAGTAGAAGCCGGAGGCACCGAACCCGGGCTTGACGTTGATCCGCGACTGGTGGACGTAGACGTCCGAGCCGAGGATCTGGCGGGCCCGGCCCACCACGCGCGGATCGGACACCAGCCGTGCGAACACGTCGCTGATCCGGTGCACTTCGAAGACCGAGCGGACGTCCTGCGACTGCGGCTCGACGATCGAGCGCGGGTCCGCGCGCGTCGCCGGGTCGTTCACCAGCCGGTCCAGCTCGGCGCGGTACACCGCGACCTCGCCCGCGGTGAGCAGCTCCGGCATGGCGAAGAAGCCGTCACGGTCGAAGTCGCTCAGCTCGGACGCGGCGAAGGGGCCCTCCGCGCCGGGCTGCGACCACACCACCGGGTCCTGCCGCGGGGTGATGACCTCTGAGGTCCCACGGGTCGGGTACAGGTCGGCGGTGCGCTCGGGTGCGGTGGTCATGGTGGTGCCTTCCTCTCCTCTCGTACGGAATCTCACTGCGTCACGGTGACGCCGGACGGTGGACGGTCCGGTGTCCGCGCTCAGCTCGCCTCGGGTTCGGGCTCGGTGAGCAGCGGGTAGACGCCGTTCTCGTCGTGGTCCTCACGACCGGTGACCGGCGGGTTGAAGACGCACAGGCAGCGGAAGTCCTCCTTGATCCGCATGGTGTGCTTCTCGTGGCCGTTGAGCAGGTACATCACGCCGGGCGTGATGAGGTGCTTCTCGCCGGTCTCGTCATTGGTCAGCTCGGCCACGCCCTCCGTGCAGACCACGGCCTCGATGTGGTTGGCGTACCACATCGACGTCTCGGTGCCGGCGTAGAGGACGGTCTCGTGGAGCGAGAAGCCGACCCGCTCCTTGGCGAGCACGATGCGCTTGCTCTCCCACGTGCCGGACTTGGCCTTGACGTGGCGGTCGGTGCCTTCGATGTCCTTGAACGAGCGGACGATCATGGTGCGTTGGATGCCTTTCTGTGGAACGGTGAGGCGTCGGACGACGGGTGCGGTCAGGCGCAGTCGCGCACCGCGCGGGCGAGGATCCGCAGGCCCTCGTCCAGTTCCTCGGGGGTGGTCGTCAGTGCGGGCAGCAGTTTGACGACCTCGCTCTGCGGGCCGGAGGTCTCGATGAGGAGCCCCAGCTCGAAGGCGCGCTTGGCGATCTTGTTGGCGAGCTCCTTGTCGGTGCACTCCAGGCCCCAGACCAGACCGCGGCCGCGGTACTCGGCGAAGGCGCCCGGGTGCTCGGCGACGATGGCCTTCAGGTGCCCCTCGACGATCTCGCCGCGGCCCAGCGTCTGCTTCTCCATCTGGCCGTCGGCCCAGTACGTGTCCAGGGCGGCGGCCGCGGTGACGAAGGCCGGGTTGTTGCCGCGGAAGGTGCCGTTGTGCTCGCCGGGCTCCCAGATGTCCAGCTCCGGCTTGAACAGGGTCAGGGCCAGCGGGAGTCCGTAGCCGCTGATGGACTTGGAGACGGTGACGATGTCCGGCACGATGCCCGCCTCCTCGAAGGAGAAGAAGGCGCCGGTGCGGCCGCAGCCCATCTGGATGTCGTCGACGATCAGCAGCATGTCCTGGCGCTCGCAGAGGGCGGCCAGGGCGCGCAGCCAGTCGGCGCGGGCGACGTTGATGCCGCCCTCGCCCTGCACGGTCTCCACGATCACCGCGGCCGGCTTGTTCAGGCCCGAGCCCTGGTCCTCCAGCAGCCGCTCGAACCAAAGGAAGTCCGGCGTCTGGCCGTCCAGGTAGTTGTCGAACGGCATCGGGGTGCCGTGCACCAGCGGGATGCCGGCGCCGGCCCGCTTCATGGAGTTGCCGGTGACCGCGAGCGCACCCAGCGACATGCCGTGGAAGGCGTTGGTGAAGGAGACGATCGACTCCCGCCCCTTGACCTTGCGGGCCAGTTTGAGCGCGGCCTCGACCGAGTTGGCGCCCGTCGGGCCCGGGAACATGACCTTGTACGGCAGGTCGCGCGGCCGCAGGATGATGTTCTGGAACGACTCCAGGAAGGCCCGTTTGGCCGTGGTGGACATGTCCAGCCCGTGGGTGATGCCGTCCCGCTCGATGTAGTCGATCAGGGCGCGTTTGAGGACCGGGTTGTTGTGCCCGTAGTTGAGCGAGCCGGCGCCGGCGAAGAAGTCCAGGTAGGTGTGGCCGTCCTCGTCGGTCAGGCGGCTGCCCTGCGCGCGGTCGAAGACGGTGGGCCAGCCACGGCAGTAGCTGCGCACCTCCGACTCGACGGTTTCGAAGACGCTCAGATCGGGCTGGGTGATGGTCACAGCATGCTCCTGGGAGATGAGTGCGGGAGGGAGAAGTCTGGGGGGCGGCGCCGTGCGCGCGGCCCGGGTCAGCGGTTGCTGCCGGGCGGCGTCTCGAACGGGCCTATGAGGTGCAGGACTTCCGGCTCGTGGCCCTGTTCGGGGAAGAGCGCGGCGTCGAACAGCACCTCGCGCTTGACCGGCACTGAGTGCCGTGCGGCGAAGGAGGCGAACAGCCGGTTGGAGGCGTCGTTGTCGGGCGTGATGGTGGTCTCCACGCTGCGGACGCCCAGTTCGTCGATGGCGCGGGCGGTCAGCCCGTCCAGGAGTGCGGCGGCCAGGCCCCGTCCGCGGTGCGCCGCGTCGACGGCGATCTGCCAGACGACGAGGGTGTCCGGGCGGTCGGGACGCAGGTAGCCGGTGACGAACGCGGCTGGCTCGCCGGTCGCATCGCGGGCGACGGCGGAGGTGGCGGCGAAGTCGCGGCACCACAGGAGGTAGCTGTAGGAGGAGTTGAGGTCCAGCGCCTTCGAGTCGCGGGCGATGCGCCAGATCGCTGCCCCGTCCTCCACCCGGGGGGTGTCGAGCTTGAAGCCCTCCGGAATTTCCTTGATATCGCTTCGGGCACCGGCATGGTCTGCTTGTGCGGCGGTCATGCAATTGAATTTACCCAGCCGAAAACCAAATTGCATCGCGGGACTGGGTTACGCCGGAGGCGTCTGTGTGTTATCACGCGGGGGTGCGCGAGCGCGCGATCCGGTGGAAAATTGTCACGATTCGTCACGGAAGTTCGGGACGAAACGGACACGTTGTGTAGTCGGTCACAGCTCAGTAACGCTCCCGTGAAGTGCCTGAATAATGAGACTCGACGCTAGCGAAATCTTGGCGTTTGAGGTTCGGGAAAGCGGGCATACGAATACGGGAAGCTGGCTTCTGGGGAATTGGGAATTCGTCGCCGGAAGGTATCGCGGACGATTCACCAAAACGGACACGAGAAGTCACCTGAGTTCCACCCCGAAGAGACCCCGAAGAGATGCGGGAAGCGTCGCGGCGTGTTACGCGAAGCGGCGGGGCGCGCATACCGCGGATACCGGGGCGTGATTGTTGCGAAATCGCCCGCCGGGCGGGCCGCGGCGGGCGCCCGGCGCACCGTGGTCGCCCGCCGCGGCCCCCGCATACAGTGCCTGCATGACGTCCATGAGTGAAGGTGCGGCGCTGCACCTCAAGGGGAGGGTGCTCGTCGGGCCGGACGAGGTCCGCGACGAGCTGTGGGTCATCGACGGCCGAGTGACGTTCGAGCGACCTTCGGTGGCACGGGATGTCACGACGGTGTCGGGGTGGGTGCTCCCCGGGCTGGTCGACGCCCACTGCCACGTCGGGCTCGACGCGCACGGACCGGTGGACGCGGCCACCAGCGAGAAGCAGGCGCTCACCGACCGTGACGCCGGCACCCTCCTGATCCGGGACGCCGGCTCGCCCTCGGACACCCGCTGGATCGACGACCGCCCCGACCTGCCGCGGATCATCCGCGCCGGCCGGCACATCGCCCGTACCCGGCGCTACATCCGCAACTACGCGCACGAGATCGAGCCGGCGGACCTGGTCGCCTACGTGGCCCAGGAGGCCCGGCGCGGCGACGGCTGGGTCAAGCTCGTCGGCGACTGGATCGACCGTTCGGTGGGCGATCTGGCCGCCTGCTGGCCGCCCGGCGAGGTGGCCGCGGCCATCGCCGAGGCGCACCGGCTCGGTGCCCGGGTCACCGCGCACTGCTTCGCCGAGGAGTCCCTCGCCCCGCTGGTCGAGGCCGGGATCGACTGCATCGAGCACGCCACCGGCCTGACCGAGGACACCATCCCGCTCTTCGCCGAGCGGCAGGTCGCCATCGTCCCCACCCTGGTCAACATCGCGACCTTCCCGCAGCTCGCCGACGGTGGCGAGGCGAAGTTCCCGCGCTGGTCCGCGCACATGCGCCGGCTGCACGAGCGGCGCTACGACACGGTGCGGGCCGCCTACGACGCCGGGGTGCCGATCTTCGCCGGCACCGACGCCGGCGGCTCGCTGCCGCACGGCCTGGTCGCCGACGAGGTGGCCGAGCTGATGAAGGCCGGGCTGCCCGTCGAGGCCGCCCTCTCGGCGACGACCTGGGGCGCCCGCACCTGGCTGGGCCGCCCCGGCCTGACCGAAGGCGCCCCGGCCGACCTGGTCGTCTTCGAGACCGATCCGCGGGCCGACGTCCGGGTGCTGGCGGCGCCCCGCCTGGTGGTGCTGCGGGGCCGGATCGTCGGCTGAGCCGCCGCGGGCCGCTGCGGGCGGCTCACGCGCCGGGCGCCGCGGGTTCCGCCGGGGTGTCCCGCTCCGCCGCGTCGGCCCGCAGCAGCGCGTCCACCAGGCCGGGGAAGCGGGTTTCGAGGTCGGTGCGGCGCAACGAGATGTACCGCTCGCGGCCGGCGCGGCGGGTGTGCGTCCAGCCCGCCGTCCGCAGGATCCGGAAGTGGTAGCTGCCGGTGGCCCGGGTCACCGGCAGTTCGATGTCCCCGCAGCCCGCCTCGCCCTGGGTGGCGAGCCGGCGCACGATCCGTCGCCGCAGCGGGTCGCTGAACGCCTGGAGCAGGTCCCCGAGCTGGATGCGCGCGGTCTCGGGCTGGTCGGGGTCGGCCGGCGCGGAGGTGGCGCTGGGGTCCGTGCCGGGGGCGCCGCCCGGGTCCGTACGAGGCATTGTTCGAGAACTCTCTAAACGAGTGATACGGTCGGTGATCGTCAATGTGTTGACGATCCTCTAATTATTCACCGACGGCGACGGCGCCCGACACCACCCACAGCCGGGCCCGCCCGTCGACACCGAACGCTCCCGCGAGGCTCCGCGATGACCACCGCCGACCCGGCACCCACCTCCGCCCCCGCAGCCGCCCCCACCGGGGACCCGTCCTCCGCGGGCCCGCTGCGCACGCTGTTCTGCATCGGCGTGACCCAGGACTTCTTCGCCGCCGACGACGACCGGCGCGCCGCCGTGGCCGCCGCGATCCCGCCGGCCTTCGACCGGCTCGGCGCGCGCTTCGGCGTCACCGTGCTCGGCACCCTGGACGACGACCAGCTGATGGTCGGCGCCACCACCGCCTGGCCGTGGACCTCCTACGTCCTCGCCGAC
>LIQL01000646.1 GCA_001418405.1 Streptomyces diastatochromogenes
ATCGGTTCCCTGCTGGGCGGTCCGTACGGCACCGCCCAGCAGGGAACCGATGAGCAGGGTCAGACCGGCCACCACCGCGGTCATCATGGCGCCGCGGCGCAACACCCGACGGCGCAGCGCACCGACCTCGACGCGCGGGCCGAGCCGCCGCCACGCCTCGCCGGCGAGCCGGGCGTCCATGGAGTAGACCGGGGCACCCGCGATGATCAGCGGGCTCCAGGCGGCGAGGTAGATGATGTCGGGGGCGTCGTAGGCGGGGAGGGTGCGCCAGCTGACGGTCATCAGCAGCGCCGCGGAGAGCAGCGCGCCGAACGACGCGGCGACCCGCTGCCACAGCCCGCAGATGGTCAGCACGCCGACCACGACCTGGAGGAACGCCACCGTCAGCCCGGCGCCGACCGGGTGCGCGACCGCGAAGTCCCGCAGCGGCACGGCGAGTTCCCAGGGGTGCAGGGAGAGCAGCCAGGTGACCATCGAGCCGCGCTGGCCGCCGTCGAAGTACACCGGGTCGCAGAGCTTGCCCATCCCGGCGTAGACGGAGATCAGGCCGAGGAAGATCCGCAGCGGCAGCAGGACGACGCCGAGGTTCATCCGGCGGCCGGGGTAGTACGCGTGCCGCACGCCGTCGCCGACGCGCCGCCTGGCCCCGGTGTCGAGGAGGTCGCGCGCCTCGAACCGCTCGTCGTCGCCGCCGTGCGGGCCGCCGGCGTACCGCGGGCCGGGGAACGGGCCGGGCAGGGCGCGGGTGCCGCGCGGCAGGGTGTCCTCGTCGTCGGCGGGGCCGCGCTGGCCGACCACGGTGGAGGCGGGGGAATCGCCGAGCCGGACCCGGGGCAGGACCTGGGTCGTGCCGACGTCCTCGGCCGGGCCGGGGTCCAGGCCGACGCCCGCGTCGCGCACCGCGTGCAGGAGCTGGGTGGTGGCGCCGGCCGCGCCGCCCGGTTCGGTGCGGCCGCTCCAGACCACGGGCGTGCGGCGTCTGGGCGGCGACCCCCGGAGGGCGGGGACGCGCGGGGTCTCGGCCAGGACGCGCGCGGCCACCGGGGCGGCGAGCTGCACGCGGAAGCTGGCGTGGTTGACGATGACCTGCGCGGGATCGCACGGCACCTTGACCGAGCTCAGGACCGGCTCGTCGTCGAAGCTCGACGAGCGTCCCCCCGGTGTGCGGGGTGTTCTGGTGTCCACGCTCATCTAACCGAGTGACCCGCGGTTAAGACACTGCCTTGACCGGCACGATCTGTCCGAGACCCGTCAAAAGATCACGTGATGCGGCGAGGACGCACAGAGCGTCATGTTGTGCCCCGGGCCGGGCGGG
>LIQL01000647.1 GCA_001418405.1 Streptomyces diastatochromogenes
GCGGTCACGGCGGGCATGGCGGTCATGGGGGTCATCATCGTCGAACGCGGCACTCGGCCGGACGGGCGGGAAAGGTACCGGCCGGACGGGCATGGTTGCCACGGGCATCGATCCGGGCGGATCATCCGTAGGTGCTCCGGCCGTGCGCGCGTCGGTTCCGTGCGTGGGCGTTCCGTGCGGCGGGGCGCGGCATCCGACCGCACCGCGACGACGCGAGGAGGGCCACCGTGGAGGCTGTCACCGTCAACGGCCGCTGCGCACCGGGGTTCGAGGGGGTGCGCAGCGCCTTCGAGCGGAACTTCCGCGAGCACCGCGAGATCGGGGCGGCGGTCGCGGTCACCCTGGACGGGGAGCGGGTGGTCGACCTGTGGGGCGGCCTGGCGGACGCGACCGGGAGCCGGGCCTGGGGACCCGACACCCTGGTCAACGTCTACTCGTCGGCCAAGGGCATGACCGCGTTGTGCGCCCATCTCCTGGTGGAGCGGGGCGCGTTGGACCTGGACGCGCCGGTCGCCCGTTACTGGCCGGAATTCGCCCGGGCCGGCAAGGAGGCCATACCGGTGCGCTGGCTGCTCAGCCACCGGGCCGGGATGCTGGCGCCCCGGGAACCGCTGGCCGCGGGCCGGGCCTACGACTGGGACCACGTCTGCGACGCCCTGGCGGCCACCGCGCCGTGGTGGGAGCCGGGAACGGCGCAGGGCTACCACGCGGTGACGTTCGGCTACCTGGTCGGCGAGGTGGTCCGCCGGATCACCGGGCAGTCGTTGGGGACGTTCCTGCGCAGCGAGGTCACCGGACCGCTGGACGCCGGGGTCTTCATCGGCACGCCGGTCGAGGAGCACCCGCGCTGCGCCGACATGGTCGGCCAGCTGAACGCCGCCCAGCTCCGCGAGCGCTTCCCGGACCTGCCGACGCCGCCGGTGCGCGGGCTCGCCGACCATCCGCTGGCCGGCGTCGCGCTGGCGCTGACGTACGTGCCGACCGGCGACGTCAACAGTGCCGCCTACCGCACCGCCGAGATCCCGGCGGGCAACGCGCACGCCTCGGCGCGCGGCCTGGCCGCCGTCTACGCGGCGCTGGCCGGCGGCCGGCTGGTCCGGCCCGCCACCCTGGAGGCGATGCGCACCTCGCAGAGCCGGCCGGACGAACCGGACCTGGCCCTCGGCGCGCTCACCCCGGAGGGTCCCTGCGCGGCCCATCGCTGGGGGCTGGGCTACATGCTCAACGACCGGGGCCAGGCGGGCCCCAACCCCCGGGCCTTCGGGCACGGCGGGGCGGGCGGTTCGTTCGCCTTCGCGGACCCGGAGAACGGGCTGGCGTACGCGTACGTCATGAACCGCTACGGGGGCGGGACCAGCGGTGCGGACCCGCGCAGCCGGGCGCTGGTGACGGCGGTGTACGCGGCGCTGGCGGAGGTCCGCGGCCGGCGCTGAGGGCGCCCGCGGGCCGCCGCGAACGCCCGGGCGCGGCGCCATAATGGGAGGTGCGGCATGGATCCGTCCGGCGCCGCCGCGGGTGCGACGGCCCCGGAGAGAGGGCGTGGTGACCATGGAACGGGACACCGAGACGGTTCACGAGGCGTACGCGTTCGTCTGCCTGCACTGCGGACACGGATGGGAAGAGGAGTACGAGATCCGGCACACCACCGATCTCGCGGGCCGTCGGCGCGCCGACTACTTCACGCACGGCCGGCGGGTGCCCTCTCCGCTGACCCGCGCGGACTGCCCGGACTGCAACCGCGGCCCGATCCGGATCCTGCGGCCCGGCCGGGTGAACAGCGCCCGGACGTTCCTCGGCTGACGCGTCCCGCGGTGCACCGGACCCCGCTGCGATTCGATAACGGGCGCGGACGCCCCGTCCTGCACCCCGGCAAACGTTGCATATGCTCAGGTCGGGGGCCCTGAGGCGGGTTTCGGACAGTCGGACGGGCCTCGGCCCGCCCCCGCAAGCGATCGTCTCTCCGGGGACCGGCCGGCCGGTCCCCGGGCCGTCACTACGCCGGGGTGGACCTTGACCGTGGAGAAGGGGGAGCAGCGCACCCGCTCCCGTGCGCTGGCCGCGCTTCCGTACCTGGTCATGGCCGCGGTCAGCGCCGTGGACCTCACCGCGGGCCCGGGGGTCGGCTTCCTGCCGCTGGTGTCGCTGGGGCCGGCGTTCGCCGGTCTCGTCGGCGGCTGGCGGCGCACCGCGCTGGTCGGGCTGATGGCGGCGGTGCTCTGCGTCGGGCTGGGGGTCCACAGCGGGCTGTTCGAGAGCCGGCGCGGGCTGACGGCGTTGCTGTCGGTGGCCGGCGTGACCGCGGCCGGGGTGGTGGCGGCGGTGATGCGCCAGCGCCGGGAGGCGGAGCTGGCCAGCGTCCGGTCGATCGCCGAGGTCGCCCAGCGGGTGCTGCTGCGGCCGGTGCCGCGCGGCGCCGGGCCGCTGCGGATCGCGGTCTCGTACACCTCCGCGGTGGCCGAGGCCCGGATCGGCGGCGACCTCTACGAGGTGGTCACCTCGCCCGCCGGGGTGCGGATCATCGTCGGGGACGTGCAGGGCAAGGGCCTGGAGGCGGTGGAGAGCGCCGCGGTGGTGCTCGGCGCGTTCCGGGAGGCGGCGCACGACGAGCCCGACCTGCCGGCGGTCGGCGCGCGGGTCGAGCGGGCGCTGAACCGCCACCTGTCCGGTGAACGGTTCGTGACCGCGGTGCTCGCCGAGATCGGCGACGGCCCGCACGCCACGCTGCTGAACTTCGGCCACCCCGCCCCGCTGGTCGTCCGCGCCTCCGGCGAGGTCCGCTACGCGGCGCCGCCGGAACGCGCGCTGCCGCTGGGACTGGTGGAGCACGGGCCGGAGGCGCCGGTCCCCCACCAGGTGCCGTTCGCCCCCGGCGACCAGTTGCTCTTCTACACCGACGGGGTCACCGAGGCCCGGGACTCGGCCGGTTGGTTCTACCCCCTCGACGAGCGCGCCCACCTGCTCAAGGAGCCCGACCCGGAGGCGGCGCTGCAGGCCGTCCGGGAGGACGTGGTCGACCACGCCGAGGGGCCGCTGCACGACGACGCGGCGATGCTGCTGGTGCGCTACCGGACGCGTCACCGGGACCCGGACCGGCCGGGCCCCGGTGGCGGTCAGGACAGCGGCAGCCCGGTGTAGTTCTCGGCGATCTCGGCGGCGGCGTGCCAGGAGCCGGCGATGCGGTCGAGTTGGGAGAGCTGGAGCCGGGTGTCGAAGGGACTCTGGTCCGGGGCGGTGTGCAGGGTCGTGGTCATGAAGTGCGAGAAGTGCTCGGCGCGCCAGACTCGGCGCAGACAGGTGGCGGAGTAGGCGTCGAGCAGCTCGTCCGACCCGGTCCGGTGCCGGTGCGTCAGGGCGCGGGCCAGGACGGTGACGTCGGCGACGGCGAGGTTGAGGCCCTTGGCGCCGGTGGGCGGCACGATGTGCGCCGCGTCGCCGGCCAGCAGTACCCGGCCCCAGCGCATCGGCTCGGTGACCGCGCTGCGCAGCGGCAGGACGGCCTTGGCGGTGAGCGGGCCGCGGGTCGGCTCCCAGGGGGCGGCGTCGACGGCGGCGCGGGCTTGCAGCTCGTCCCAGATCCGGTCGTCGGGCCACGCGGCCGGGTCGGTGCCGTTGGGGACCTGGAGGTAGAGCCGGCTGACGGTCGGTGTGCGCATGCTGAGCAGGGCGAAACCGCGGTCGGAGTGGGCGTAGACCAGTTCGTCGTGGGAGGGCGGGACGTCGGCGAGGACACCGAGCCAGGAGTACGGGTAGCCGCGGGTGTAGGTGCGGCGCGCGGACTCCGGGATCGCCTGCCGGGCCACGCCGTGGAAACCGTCGCAGCCGGCGACGTAGGCGCAGGTGAGGGTGTGCTCGCGGCCGCCGTGTGCGTAGTGGATGCGGGGCCGGTCGGTGTCCGCGCCGGTGACCGCGCGCGCCCGGGCGCCGAACAGCAGCGGCGGGCCGTCGGCCCGTTGCAGCGCTATCAGGTCCTTGACGACCTCCGTCTGGGCGTAGACGGTCACCCGGCGGCCGTCGGTCAGTGCCGGGAAGTCCAGGCGGTGGGCGCGCCGCTGGTAGCGCAGTTGGATGCCGTCGTGGACCAGTCCCTCGCGGTCCAGCCGCTCCCCCGCCCCGCAGGCGCGCAGCACGTCGGTGGTGCCCTGTTCGAGGATGCCGGCGCGCTGCCGCTGTTCGACGTAGGCGCGGTCGCGGCCCTCCAGGACGACGCAGTCGATGCCGGCGCGGTGCAGCAGTCGGGCGAGCAGCAGCCCGGCGGGGCCGGCGCCGATGATGCCGACGGTGGTGTCGCGGGGCGTCACAGCGCGGTTCCCGGGGCGGTGTGGAGCGGCGCGAGGTGGAGCGGGGCGAGGTGGGCGAGGAGCGCGGCCAGGACCTCGGCGGGACGCTCGACGCCGGCCAGGTGGGCCGCGCCGGACAGCTCGACGAGGCTGGCGTCCCGGATGCCGTCGGTGAGTTCGCGGGCGTGCGCGGGCGGGGTGGCCGGGTCGGCGCGGCCGGCGACGACGAGGGT
>LIQL01000648.1 GCA_001418405.1 Streptomyces diastatochromogenes
GGCCCAGCCCCCGCCGCCGAGGAGTCCGCCCCCGAGGAGGGCGCCGCCGGCCACGGTCAGCAGCCGCCGCCGGGAGACCCCCGGTCCGGCGGCCGGCTCGGCGCGCGGGGCGTCCTCGGGCGCCGGCGGCGGCAGGCGGTGCGGCGGTTCGCGCCACACCTCGTCGCTGCGCCGGGCGATCTCCTTCAGCACCGCGTCGGGCAGCAGTTCCGCGAAGGCGCCGTGGCCGGCCGGGGTCTGGCCCGCGGCGCCCAGTGCGGTGCGCAGTTCGGTGGTGGACGGACGGTGTGCGGGGTCCTTGGCCAGGCAGCGGGCGAGCAGGGGGCGCAGCGTCTCGGGGACCCGGCCGAGTTCCGGCTCGCCGAACCGGACGCGGTACAGCAGGTCGGTGGGGGCGCCGCCGCCGAACGGGCCGACGCCGGTGGCGGCGAAGACCAGCACGCCGGCGAGCGCGAACACGTCGCCGGCCGCGGCGTGTTCCAGGCCCGCCGCCTGTTCGGGCGACATGAACGCCGGTGTGCCGACGGCGTTGCCGACGCTGGTGAGGTGCTCGTCGCCGAAGGCCCGGGCGATGCCGAAGTCGATGATGCGTGGGCCCTGTGCCGTCACCAGGACGTTGGACGGCTTCAGGTCGCGGTGCACCACCTCGGAGCGGTGCAGTTGTTCCAACCCGGCGGCGAGGGCGGCGCCCAGGGCCCGCACGGCCGGCTCCGCCAGGGGCCCGCCCGCCTCGACGGCGGTGTCGAGCGGCGGGCCGAGGACGTACTCCGTCGCCAGCCACGGGGTGGGGGCCTGGGGGTCGGCGTCGACGACCGCCGCACCGTGCCCGGAGCCGATGACGCGCGCCGCGTCCGCCTCCAGCCGGAACCGGGTCCGCAGCGTGGTGTCCGAGACGAGCCGGCTGTGCAGCGCCTTCACCGCGACGGTGCGGCCGCCCGCCGAGCGGGCCAGGTAGACGGTGCCCATGCCGCCGCCCCCGAGGCGGGCGAGGACGCGGAACGGGCCGACGGTGTGCGGGTCGTCGTGCAGAAGGGGGGAGATCACGCCTCAGCGCTCCTGGGTGGGCAGTGCGGTGGCGAGGATCCCCGCCGACTGGCGGGACAGCGCCTCGACGACGCGGCCGGGCAGGGACATCGGCTCGGTGGCGCCGGCCAGTCCGCCGTACGCCGCGCCCGGCAGCAACGCGCCCAGCACGGCGACCGGTTCGGGTCGACCCTGCGGGTCGCGCGAGCGGCAGGCGGAGATGAGGTCGCGCAGTCCGGTGGGGACCTCGTCGCGTTCCGGCACGGTGTGCCCGGTCGCCGCGTACGCCAGCACGGCGCCCAGGGCGTAGACGTCGCCCGCCCGGTCCGCGGGGCCGCCCGCCGCGCGTTCGGGAGCCAGGCAGCCGGTCTCCAGGACACTGGTCCGCGGGGGCGCGGTCGCGGCGAGGGGGTGGGCGCGGGTCGCGCCGAAGCAGCCCAGCAGCGGCCCGCAGGCGGTCAGCAGCACGCCCGCCGGGCACACGCCGCCGTGCACGATGCCCAGGACGTGGGCGGAGGCCAGGGCCTCGGCCAACGCGCCGCCGAGCGTGCGGACCAGGGGTTCGGGCAGCGGGCCGCCGTGGGCGGCCAGCACGGCCGGCAGCGGCAGGGCGGGCCGGTAGGGGCTGGCGTACCAGGGGAAGGCCGGTGTCCCCCCGAGTTGGGTGACCGGCCAGAACCCGGGCTGGGTCAGCCGGGCCGCCTGTTGTGCCTCCGCCGCCCACTGCGCCGGGTCGCTGCCGGGGGCCGGCAGGCACGCCACGACGGTGCGCCCGCCGTCCGCGCTGCGCGCCAGGTAGCGGCGTTCGGGCACGCCCCGGCTCCCGTCGGCGTCGAGGCGCGCCAACGTCACAAAGTCCCCGATCCGTGGCGGATCGTCCTGCCGCAACTGCTGCACTCCGGTGTTGCTCCCCCGTCAGACGTGTTACGGCCGTGAGCCTATATACGGCCTGGCAGAAAAGGGAACGCGGGTCCGTTTCCGGGCGGCGGCCGGACCGGCACGCGGGTCGGTCGGGAGGTGTTGGTGAAGGATCCGCCGAGATCCTCGCCGGGCACGACGCGGTGGCGTACTGTGCCGCTGCACTCGACGGGTGGAGGGGGGCTTCAGTGGTGGGGCGGGCCGAGCCGGGGCGTGTGATCGCGGGACGCTACCGGCTTCAGGAGGTGATCGGCAGCGGCGGCTTCGGCCGCGTGTGGCGCGCGCGGGACGGGGTGCTGGGCGTCGACGTCGCCGTCAAGGAGGTGTGGCTGCCGGAGTTGTCGAGCGACACCGAGGCGGCCACGGGCACCTCCCCGTTCCGCCGCGAGACGCGCACCGCCACGCTGAACGCCCTCTGCGTGCACGCCCCCGCTCCTCCCGGGCCGCCCGGCCCGCTCACCGCGCTGATCACGGCGCTGCTCGACAAGGACCCCGCACAACGCCCCACCGCCGCCCAGGCGTTGCGCACCCTCGACGACCACCGGGCGCACCGTACGAAGCCGATGACCGCACCGAGGGCACCGGCGGGCCGGAAGGTCCGGCGCGGCCCCGAGCCCGACCGGCCCCGGCGTGCCGACCGACGCGCACCCGCGGAGCGCCGGGAGGACGACGGGCGCCTGGACGTTCCGCCGCTGCTCGCCGGGGTGTTCTTCGTGCTGCTGGGCGTGGCCCTCAGCGTCGCCGTCGTCGCGCTGTCCGCCAGCCTGGCCCGCGAACACCCCGGCCTCGGGGAGGTCCTGGCGATCGGTGCGTTCGCCGGGCTGACCGTCGGGTTCGGCTCGGTGGGTGTCCTGCGGGGGTGGCGCCTGCCGGACGGCAGGGCCGGCAGGGGCGGGGTCGCGATCGGCGTGGCGTGGATGGTGATGCTGACGGCGACGGTGTGGCCCCGGGTGCACTGACCGGATGCGGTGGACGGCGGCCCTCCGACCCGAGCCATCGGACACGTCCTAGGTCCAGGGCGGTGCGCCGCCGCCGAGCCAACGGGCCAGCCTGCGCCCGTCGATCAGCCGTAGGGGTTCGGGGAGCGAGGCGTTGGCGACCTCGGCGTCCCGGGTGAACCGCGAGGTGGTGACGATGACGGCCTGGTCGCACTGGTGGTAGGCGCGGTACGTGCCGTTCGCGGTGTAGATCGCCGGCGCACCGACCCGGTTGCCCTCGGCGTAGCGCTTGCACTGGACGGCGATGCGGCGGCCGTCGCGCAGGACGACGAGGACGTCCAGTCCGCGGTCGTTCGCCCCGCCGGAGACGGTGGCGGAGCGCACGGCCGGATCCTGGCGCGCGAGGTCGGCGACCGCGTGCTCGAACTGGGTGCCGGTCATGTGCTGGAGGGCGGCGAGGGTGTGGGTGACGTCCCGGCGGGGACCGGTGACGCCGGGGAGGTCGAGGCGGCCGGTCCGGACGAGGAGGACCAGCGTCGCCGCGGCGGCGGCGAGGACGCCGACGGTGGCGGTGGCGACGGGGTGCGCCCGGGCCAGGGCGACGAGCGCGGCGAGCAGCAGCGCGGCGACGGCGAGACGGGTGAGGGCCCGCTCGCGTGCCCTGCGCCGGGCTGTTCGGCCGCGCGGCCTTCGGGCGGGGCGCCGGGCGGGCCCGCGGACGGGCCGACGCGCGGGGCGCCGGTCAGGACGTCGGGTGGTGACGCGTCGTCGGGCGCGCTGGGTCATGCACGTTCCTCCCCTGGCCGGCCGGGTATCGAGTCGGTCCGGTGCTCACTGCCCGGACTGCGAGATGCCGTGCACGAGTTGGCTGAGGAACTGCACGATCCCCTGTCCGACCGGCGTCGGCGCGAGCAGGACGCCCAGCGCCAGCACGATGACGACCGTCACCTTCTCGTCGAACCGGCTCCGGGCCTCCGTGCGACGGCGCAACCGCAGGAACACGATCACCGCGAGCAGCACCACGATGTTGATCGTCAGCAACCGTCCGTACCTCCCCGTCGACCGCCGTCGCCCCGCCCGGCAGCGGGCCCCCTCCGGCCCCTCCTGTGTAGCGCGAACCGTGCTGCCCCGTAGCGCAGTTGCAAAGGGTTGTCGCGAAACGTCCGGCTGGCCGGAATGCGCCGCGGGCGCCCCGGACGGCGGGGGGAACTGGGACGACGCCCACAGGCGCGGCATCCAGGGGCGACTACCGGCCCCTTCCGTGCGCAGTGGCGAACGGCGTTCCCGGGCGGCCGGCCCCCGCACGACACCGCACCCC
>LIQL01000649.1 GCA_001418405.1 Streptomyces diastatochromogenes
ACACCGCCCTGCGCGCCGCCCACGCCGCCTACGAACTCCGCTTCCGGCACGCCTTCGTGATCTGCCTCGACGGCTACCGCGACGACGAGCTGATGGACCAGACCCTGCACGCCATCCGCACCCGCCTCGCGCACGAACCCGACGAGGAGCGGACGGTCGCGGCCGACCAGTTACGGCGCCTGGCCGGCGTCCGACTGGGACAACTCGCGGCGACTTGTCGCTAATGGTCTGTTTCGCACTTGTGTGATAGCCCGTTGGTGCCTGTTTGATCACACCTAAGGACCCCCGCGCGAGGAACCGACAACTCGTCGATACGATGACGAGCGGCCGGTGGACCGTACCCGGCCGGGCCCGACCGACAGAGAAGCCGGCGCGGCCCTAGTCCCCGCTCCCGGAGGGTTTTTCCGTGCCGGCTGGAACGCTGTACCGCGGCCGGGAAGGCATGTGGTCCTGGGTGGCTCATCGAGTCACTGGCGTCCTCATCTTCTTCTTCCTGTTCGTACACGTCCTCGACACCGCTCTCGTTCGTGTCTCCCCCGACGCGTACGACAACGTCGTTGCGACTTACAAGACGCCGATCGTCAACGTGATGGAGTACGGCCTGGTGGCCGCCATCCTCTTCCACGCGCTCAACGGCCTGCGGGTCATCGCGGTGGACTTCTGGTCGAAGGGCCCGAAGTACCAGAAGCAGATGCTGTGGACCGTCGTCGGTGTCTGGGTCGTGCTGATGGCCGGTGCCTTCTACCCCGTGCTGCAGCACACGCTGCGCACGCTGTTCGGGAGCTGACGCGTGATGTCTGCTGAATCCACCGCCGCGGGCACCGCCGCGGAGAACGTCGCGCTCTACGACGCGGACAACCCGGCTCCGGTCATCGAGGCACCCCGCAAGCGCACCGGGAAGACCCCGAAGTCGACCCGCACCAACTTCGAGCTGTACGGCTGGCTGTTCATGCGGCTGTCCGGCATCGTCCTGGTCGTCCTGGTCCTCGGCCACCTGCTGATCCAGCTGGTGCTCGACGGCGGCGTCTCCAAGATCGGCTTCGCCTTCGTGGCCGGCCGCTGGGCCTCGCCCTTCTGGCAGGTCTGGGACCTGCTGATGCTGTGGCTCGCCATGCTGCACGGAGCCAACGGCCTGCGCACCGTCATCAACGACTACGCGCAGCGGGACAACACCCGCTTCTGGCTGAAGATGCTGCTCTACACCGCCACGGTGTTCACCGTCCTTCTGGGCACGCTGGTGATCTTCACCTTCGACCCGAACATCCGCTAGGCCCCGGGCTGAGGGACTGAGGTATTCCACCCATGCAGATCCACAAGTACGACACCGTCATCGTCGGCGCCGGCGGCGCCGGCATGCGCGCCGCCATCGAGGCGACGAAGCGCAGCCGCACCGCCGTGCTGACCAAGCTGTACCCGACCCGCTCCCACACCGGTGCCGCCCAGGGCGGCATGGCCGCGGCCCTCGCCAACGTCGAGGAGGACAACTGGGAGTGGCACACCTTCGACACGGTCAAGGGTGGCGACTACCTGGTCGACCAGGACGCCGCCGAGATCCTGGCGAAGGAGGCCATCGACTCGGTCCTCGACCTGGAGAAGATGGGCCTGCCCTTCAACCGCACGCCGGAGGGCCGGATCGACCAGCGCCGGTTCGGCGGTCACTCCCGCAACCACGGTGAGGCCCCGGTCCGCCGGTCCTGCTACGCCGCGGACCGCACCGGCCACATGATCCTCCAGACGCTGTACCAGAACTGCGTCAAGGAGGGCGTGGAGTTCTTCAACGAGTTCTACGTCCTGGACCAGCTGATCACCGAGGTCGACGGCGTCAAGAAGTCGGCCGGTGTGGTCGCCTACGAGCTGGCCACCGGCGAGATCCACGTCTTCCAGGCCAAGGCGGTCATCTACGCCTCCGGCGGCACCGGCAAGTTCTTCAAGGTGACGTCGAACGCCCACACCCTGACCGGTGACGGCCAGGCGGCGGTCTACCGCCGCGGGCTGCCGCTGGAGGACATGGAGTTCTTCCAGTTCCACCCGACCGGCATCTGGCGGATGGGCATCCTGCTGACGGAGGGCGCCCGTGGTGAGGGCGGCATCCTCCGCAACAAGGACGGCGAGCGCTTCATGGAGAAGTACGCGCCGGTCATGAAGGACCTCGCCTCGCGCGACGTCGTCTCCCGCTCGATCTACACCGAGATCCGCGAGGGCCGCGGCTGCGGTCCCGAGGGCGACCACGTCTACCTGGACCTGACCCACCTGCCGCCGGAGCAGCTGGACGCCAAGCTCCCGGACATCACCGAGTTCGCGCGCACCTACCTCGGCATCGAGCCCTACACGGACCCGATCCCGATCCAGCCGACCGCGCACTACGCGATGGGCGGCATCCCCACCAACGTCGAGGGCGAGGTGCTGGCCGACAACACCACCGTCGTGCCGGGCCTGTACGCCGCCGGCGAGGTCGCCTGCGTCTCGGTGCACGGCGCCAACCGCCTGGGCACCAACTCGCTGCTGGACATCAACGTCTTCGGTCGCCGCGCCGGCATCGCCGCCGCGGAGTACTCCGCCACCGCCGACTTCGTCGAGCTGCCCGAGGACCCGGCGTCGCTGGTCGCCGAGCAGGTCGAGCGGCTGCGCGGCGCCACCGGCAACGAGCGGGTCACCGAGATCCGCAAGGAGCTGCAGGAGACCATGGACGCCAACGTCATGGTCTTCCGCACCGAGCAGACGATCAAGACCGCGGTCGAGAAGATCGGCGAGCTGCGCGAGCGCTACCGCAACGTGTCCATCCAGGACAAGGGCAAGCGGTTCAACACCGACCTGCTGGAGGCCATCGAGCTGGGCAACCTGCTCGACCTGGCCGAGGTCATGGCGGTCTCCGCGCTCGCCCGCAAGGAGTCCCGCGGCGGTCACTACCGCGAGGACTACCCCAACCGCGACGACGTCAACTTCATGCGGCACACCATGGCGTACCGCGAGGTGGGCGCCGACGGCTCCGAGTCGATCCGTCTCGACTACAAGCCGGTCGTGCAGACCCGCTACCAGCCGATGGAGCGTAAGTACTGATGAGCACCCCCACTCTCGACCAGCACTCCGCTGCCCTGGACGCGGCCGAGAACGACGCCGCGCACCTGGTCACGGTCACCTTCCGGATCCGCCGGTTCAACCCGGAGGTCTCCGAGGAGGCCCGCTGGGAGGACTTCCAGCTGGAGATCGACCCCAAGGAGCGCGTCCTGGACGCCCTCCACAAGATCAAGTGGGACCTGGACGGTTCGCTGACGTTCCGTCGGTCCTGCGCGCACGGCATCTGCGGTTCGGACGCCATGCGGATCAACGGTCGCAACCGGCTGGCCTGCAAGACGCTGATCAAGGACATCAACCCGCAGAAGCCCATCACCGTCGAGGCCATCAAGGGCCTGACGGTGCTGAAGGACCTCGTCGTCGACATGGAGCCCTTCTTCCAGGCGTACCGGGACGTGATGCCGTTCCTGATCACCACCGGCAACGAGCCGACCCGTGAGCGGCTGCAGTCCGCCGAGGACCGCGAGCGCTTCGACGACACCACCAAGTGCATCCTGTGCGCCGCGTGCACCTCGTCGTGCCCGGTGTTCTGGAACGACGGGCAGTACTTCGGCCCGGCGGCGATCGTCAACGCGCACCGCTTCATCTTCGACTCGCGTGACGAGGGCGGTGAGCAGCGGCTGGAGGTCCTCAACGACAAGGACGGCGTCTGGCGCTGCCGGACGACCTTCAACTGCACCGACGCGTGCCCCCGTGGCATCGAGGTCACCAAGGCGATCCAGGAGGTCAAGCGGGCCCTGATCACCCGGCGGTTCTGATCCGTCGGGCCCGATCCGGGCCGCTCGTCTCCTTGAGGGCCCCGCTCCCCGTGCGTACGGGGGGCGGGGCCCTCGGCCGTGTCCGGGCCGCTCAGCCCGAGCGCAGGGCGCGCAGCAGGCCGCGCTGCTCGTAGTAGCGCAGGACGCGGGTGCTGACGCCGGTGCGGCGGGCGAGCGCGCCGATCCGCATCCGGCCCGTCGGGGGCGGGCCCGTCCGGGTGCCGACCGCCATATGGGGTTCCTCTCACCGCTCCTGTCCGGTCCGGCTTGACCTTCACACCGGTGTCAGACGGCAACCTCTGCGGCATGACGCAGATTCCCGCAGTGCAGACCCAGTCCGTTTCCCTTCCGCCGCTGTCCGCCACCGTCGCCGGCCCGGCCGGCGGGCCCGGCGTCCTGCTGGCGCACGGCGCGACCGGCAGCGTCCGCGACAACTACGGCACGCTGATCCCGGCGTTGACCGCCACCGGCCACCGGGTGGTGGCGCCCGACTACCCCGGTTCGGGCCAATCCCCGCGCGCCGCGGGCCCGTTGGAGTTGGACGCGCTGGCCGACGCGGTGGTCGCCGAGGCCGTCGCGGCCGGGGTGGAGACCTTCACGATGGTCGGCTTCTCGATGGGCACCGCGGTGTCCGTACGGGCCGCGGCCCGTCATCCGGAGCGGGTGCGCGGGCTCGTCCTGACCGCCGGGCTGGCCAAGGCGGACACCCGCGCGCAGGTCTGGCTGGACCTGTGGCTGCGGCTCCTGGACCACGGCGACTACCAGGGCTTCGCCCAGGCCCGGACGCTCAGCGGGCTGTCGGCCGAGCGCCTCGGCGCGCTGTCGCCGGCCGAGTTGGCCGCCGCCCTGGACCCGGACCCGACGCTGCCGCCGGCCGGCTCGGCGGAGCAGGCGGCCCTGGTCAAGGCCCTGGACACCACCGCCGACCTGCCGGGCATCGCGGTCCCCACGCTCGTCATCGCGACCACCCAGGACGCACTGTTGGACCCGGCCCACTCCCGTTACCTGGCCGAGCACATCCCGGGCGCGCAGTACGCGGAGGTCGCCAGCGGACACCTGCCGATGGTCGAGCGGAACGCGGAGTGGCTGGCGTTGATCGGGGACTTCCTGGCCGCGCGGGGGCTGTGACGGGGCGGGCCGGTGCCGGGGCGGTCGCCCGCCCGGGCCCGCTCCGTCAGGCCGCCGCGCCGTCCAGCACCTTGTCCAGGAAGGCGTCGAGGTTGCGCACGGTGCGCGCGATCCGGTCCGGCAGCGGGAGGGTCTCCTCGTGCCGCCCGGCCAGCTGGGACTTCTTGCGGCCGCGGACGTAGAGCGAGCAGGCGAGGTCGGCGCACAGGTAGGTGCCGACGGTGTTGCCCTGTCGGCCCGCGGGCCCGGCGCGGCGGGCGGCGAGCAGGCTCACCCCGGAGCCCGGGTGCCCGGTCAGGCAGATCGAGCACACCGTCGTCTTGGTGAAGCTGCGCCGCACGCCCTGCGGCACCCGCAGGGTCACGCCCATCAGGCCGTCGCCGCGCGGCGCGACCAGGTAGCAGCGGTCGAGGGCGCCGGGGTCGCGCCAGCCCAGGAAATCCAGGTCCGACCAGGGCAGTTCGGCGAGTCCCACGGGCAGGTGGAGCCGGCTCGCCTCCCCCTTGGAGCAGTTCACGAAGGAGGCGCGCAGCTGTTTCTCACCGACCGGATCCATGGTGCGGACGCTAACAGCGCGGCCCGGGGCCCGTCGTGCGGTTTTTCCGCGCCCCGCCCCCGCGACGGCTCACTCGATCACGGACGGCGGGATCTCCCGCGGCGGGGTGGGCTCGTCCTCGTCGAGGTACCGGGGCCGCGGGGTGCCGGTGCGGGCCCGGCCGCCCTTGTCGGAGGGGTCGCCCTTGCCCTTGCCGTGGGGGGCCGTCGGGTCCGCCGGGGTCGCCCGGGTGCCGCCGCGGCTGCGGTGCAGTCCGCCGCCGCCCTGGCGGTTGCCGCCGGTGGGGCCGGGCCCGCCGGTCGGGCTCGTCGGCCGCGCGGTCGGGGTGCCGGGTGCCTGCGGCGGCAGGGCGGCGCGGGCGGCCACCGCGTCGGGCGTGCCCGCCCGGCCGCTGGCGCTGCGCCGCGCCCCGCCGGAGCCGCGGGCGCCGCCGGCCGGCATCCCGCTGCCGGTCACACCGATGACGCCGGGCGGCACCGCGCCGCCCGGGAAGCCGCCGGCGGCGGGGGCCGGGCTGCTCTGGCCGCCGGACGGCGTGCCGCCGCCGAGCCCGTGGGTGCTCACCGGCGGTGCGGTGAGCACCCACGGGC
>LIQL01000065.1 GCA_001418405.1 Streptomyces diastatochromogenes
GCGAGGGCCCGGGCGAGCTCCGGGTGGTGGCCGTCGGCGGCGACGGTGGTGAGGTAGCGGGCCTCGGCGGCGGCCCGGTCGGGGGATTGCGCGGTGGTGGCGCGGGTGAGTTCGTGGCTGACGTGCGAGGCGACGAAGCCGGTGAGGAGGCTGAAGACCTCCAGTTTGGCGGCGCCGTCGAGGCCGGTGGGGCGGAGTGCGGCGAGGGCGTGTTCCAGGAAGGCCAGGGCGTGCGGGCCGAGGCTGCGGTGGGTGGACAGGGCGGCGGGCAGCCAGGGGTGGCGGAGCATCAAGGCGCGTTGGTGGTGGGCGACGGTCTTGAGGTCGGTGCGCCAGTCGCCGGAGAGCGCGCCGGTGACGGGGAGTTCGCCGTTGACGCGGTCGACCATGAGGTCCACCAGCGTCTCCTTGTCGGGGGCGTAGCTGTAGAGCGACATGACGCCCGCGCCGACCTGCGCGGCGACCCGCCGCATGGTGACCGCGTCCAGCCCTTCGGCATCGGCCAGCTCGACGGCCGCCGCGGTGACCGCCTCGCGGCTGAAGGCGGGGCGGCGTCCGCGCCGGGGGCGGTCGGGGGTCAGCCAGAGCTGCTGGGGGTCCATTCGTCCCATCCAAGCATCCGCTATTCTCGTACACAGTACGAGAATAGGTTCTCGTGAGGGAGGGGCGCCATGGCGGAGACCGAGGGCGGCGGCGCGGTGACGGGACGGCCGCGGACCGCGCCGACGGGGCGGGCGCCACGGGCCGCGCGATGGCTGCGCGCGACGTGGCGCAACGTACCGGCGGGCCCGTACCGCGTCGGGTACGAGGCGCGACTGGCAGTGCCGGCCGCCGGCGACGCCTCACTCATGACGGACCATTACTTCCCGTGTGCGGACAGCGAGTTGGCGCCGGGGGCCGGCCGGTTCCCGACGCTGCTGGTGCGGTCGCCCTACGGGCGGGGCGTGCCGTGGGCGGCGCTGTACGGCATCCTCTTCGCCGAGCACGGGTTCCACGTCGTGGTGCAGAGCAGCCGGGGGACCGGCGGCTCCGGCGGCGACTTCCACCCGTGGCGGCACGAGGCGGCGGACGGCCGGGCCACGGTGGCCTGGCTGCGCGCACAGCCGTGGTTCACCGGGGCGCTGGGGACGATCGGGCCCAGCTACCTGGGGTACGTGCAGTGGGCCCTGGCCGAGGAACCGCCACCGGAACTGCGGGCCATGGTGGTGCAGATCGGATTCCACGACCCCCATCCGTACTTCCACGGCGGCGGCGCGCTCCACCTGCAGAACGCGCTGGTGTCGGGCATGGGGATGGCGTACCAGCACCGCGGGTGGCGCCCCTTCCTGCGGGCCGCACTGCGGCTTCGGCGGTGGCTGCGCGGGGCGCACCGGGCGGAACCGCCGTACACGTCGTCCGGCCCGGCGGCCGAACTCCCCTGGCTGGCCCAGGCGTTCACCCGCACGGACGGGAACGACCCGTACTGGCGCGCCGCGTCGAAGGGCGCGGTCCTGGACCGGTCGACGGTGCCCACCTGCCTGGTCGGCGGGTGGCAGGACGTCTTCCTCGACCAGAGCATCGAGCAGTACCGGCGGCTGCGCCGGGCGGGCTGCGAGACGACGCTGCTCATCGGGTCCTGGACGCACGCCTCGGCGCTCCAGGCGGGCTGGCCGGAGGTGTTCGCGGAGAGCCTGGCGTGGCTGCGGGCACGGCTGGGCGGGGAAGCGGACGGGCCGCGGACCGCGCCGGTGCGGGTACACGTCGAC
>LIQL01000650.1 GCA_001418405.1 Streptomyces diastatochromogenes
GCCCCGCCGGCGGGGCCGTCCGGCTCGTCGTGGGCGGGGCGGCGCAGCAGGGCGAGGGCGCCGGAGACGGTGGTGGCCTTGAGCCGGCCGGTGCCGGCCCCCAGCGAACCGGTGATGCGCTTGGCGCCCCACTGGCCGGTGACCCGCAGGTCGTCGAAGGCGTTGGTGACCGCGCCGGTGGTGGTGCCGGCGTCCACCTTGGCGTCGGCCGGGTCGGGCAGCCGGATGGCGATCTCGCCGGAGACCGTGGTCAGGTCGATCTGCGCGCCGGCCGACGGGTCCAGGTCCAGGACCATGTCACCGCTGACGGAGTCGGCGTGCACCGCGCCGCCGGTGCCCTCGACGACGGTCAGGTCGCCCGAGACGGAGTTGAACCGGAGGTCGCCGGTCAGGGCCTGCGCCTCGACGTTGCCGGCGACGGTGTCGGCGCGGACCGGGCCGGAGAGCCCGACGAGGGTGCTGTCGCCGTTGACCCCGCGCAGCTCCGTGCGGCCCGAGACGCCGGAGATGACCACGCCGGCGCCGACCACCCCGACCTCGACGCGGGTGGTGGCCGGCACCGTCACCGACACCACCGCGCTGCGGTTCCAGCCCTTGCGCTCCAGGAACTTCAAGAAGCCCTTCCACGGCAGGTCGTCGTAGCCGACGGAGAGGGTGCCGTCCTCGACGGAGACCACGACCTGCGGGCCGTGCAGCTCGGACACCTCCAGCCGGGCCTGCCCCTCCTCGGAGGTGCCGACGACGTTGACGGTGCCGCCCATCAGGCGCACGGAGAGGGCGTTGACCGGCTCCTCGATCTCCAGCGTGCGCGGTGCGGAGACCGTCCATTCGGTCCGGGCTGACATACCTGGCCTCCCCTGGGTAGGCAGACAACGCAACATATCGCGTCTTCGTTAGACACGATATATCGCAGCCTGTGGGAGTCAAGCGGGTCAGCCCCTGACCGAGCCCTGATGCGCCCCTGCCGTTCCCCTAGGTGACGGCGGCGACGGCGCCCCCGTCGGCCGGTCGCCCGTCGCCCCTACTCGTCGTCCTCGTCGTCCAGCCGGGCCAGCCAGGTGGCCAGCCGCTCCACCGGAACCTCGAAGTCCGGGTTGAGGTCGACGAACGTGCGGAGCTGCTCGGCCACCCACCCGAGGGTGACCTCCTCCTCGCCGCGCCGGTTCTCCAGCTCCTCGATGCCGCGGTCAGTGAAATACACGTGCTCTCCAGCAGGTCAAAAGGACATTGCGGCCAGGATAGGCAGCCGCACCGGGCCGCCGTGCCACCGGTCGGGGGCGGCCGCACCACCCCGGACAGCCCGAAGGGCCCGCCCCACCGAACGGTGGGAACGGGCCCTTCGCGGACCGCGCTCAGCGGTGGCTAGACGCTCACGCGTCGAAGACCTCGGCCACCAGCTGGGCCTGCTCGGCCTGGTGCCGCTTGGCCGAGCCGACCGCCGGCGACGAGCCGTGCGGCCGCGAGATGCGGCGCAGGCGCTCACCGTGCGGGACGTCGGCGCCGACCGCCAGGTCCAGGTGGTCGATCAGGTTCAGACCGAGGAACGGCCAGGCACCCTGGTTCGCCGGCTCCTCCTGCGCCCACAGGTACTTCTCGGCGTTCGGGAACTTGGCGATCTCCGCCTGGAGCTCCTTGCCGGGCAGCGGGTACAGCCGCTCGATCCGGACCAGCGCGGTGTCGAACGCGCCGCGCTTGTTCCGCTCCTCCTCCAGGTCGTAGTAGACCTTGCCGGAGCAGAAGACGACCTTGCGGACGTCCTCGGGCTTGACCGCGGCGTCGCCGATGACCGGACGGAAGCCGCCGGTGGTGAACTCCGCCGCCTTCGACGCCGCTGCCTTCAGACGCAGCATCGACTTCGGGGTGAAGACGACCAGCGGCTTGTGGTGCGGGTTGTGCACCTGCCAGCGCAGCAGGTGGAAGTAGTTCGACGGGAGCGTCGGCATCGCGACGGTCATGTTGTTCTGCGCGCACAGCTGGAGGAAGCGCTCGATCCGGGCCGAGGAGTGGTCCGGGCCCTGGCCCTCGTAGCCGTGCGGGAGCAGCAGGGTGACGCCGGAGGTCTGGCCCCACTTCTGCTCCGCGGACGAGATGAACTCGTCGATGACGGTCTGCGCGCCGTTGGTGAAGTCACCGAACTGCGCCTCCCACATCACCAGCGCGTCCGGACGGGCCAGCGAGTAGCCGTACTCGAAGCCCATCGCCGCGTACTCGCTGAGCAGCGAGTCGTAGACGTTGAAGCGGGCCTGGTCCTCGGACAGGTACAGCAGCGGGGTGTAGTCCCCGCCGGTCTCCCGGTCGATCAGCACCGCGTGGCGCTGGCCGAACGTGCCGCGGCGGGAGTCCTGGCCGGCGAGCCGGACCGGGGTGCCCTCCATCAGCAGCGAACCGATGGCCAGGGTCTCGCCCATGCCCCAGTCGATGGTGCCTTCCTCGACCATCGTCGCCCGGCGCTGCAGCTGGGGCAGCAGCCGCGGGTGGACGGTGATGTTGTCGGGGATGTTGACCTGGGACTCGGCGATCCGCTTGACGACCTCCTGGGAGACCGCGGTCTCCACGTGCACCGGGAACTCCGCCTGCGGCAGCGGCACCTCGGGCGTGGCCGGCGTGGTGGTGGCGTCGCGGACCTCGGTGAAGACCTTCTCCAGCTGGCCCTGGAAGTCCTGGAGCGCCTGCTCCGCCTCTTCGAGGGTGATGTCGCCCCGGCCGATCAGCGACTCGGTGTAGAGCTTGCGCACCGAGCGCTTCTTGTCGATCAGGTCGTACATCAGCGGCTGGGTGAAGGCCGGGTTGTCCAGCTCGTTGTGGCCGCGGCGGCGGTAGCAGATGAGGTCGATGACCACGTCCTTGTTGAACGCCTGGCGGAACTCGAAGGCGAGCCGGGCGACCCGGACGACGGCCTCGGGGTCGTCGCCGTTCACGTGGAAGATCGGCGCCTCGATCATGCGGGCCACGTCGGTGGCGTACATGGAGGAGCGCGAGGACTCCGGCGCGGCGGTGAAGCCGACCTGGTTGTTGATGACCACGTGCACCGTGCCGCCGGTGCGGTAGCCGCGCAGCTGGGACATGTTCAGCGTCTCCGCGACCACGCCCTGACCGGCGAACGCCGCGTCACCGTGCAGCTGGATCGGCAGGACCGTGAAGTCCGTGCCGCCCTTGTTGATGATGTCCTGCTTGGCGCGGGCGATGCCCTCGACGATCGGGTCGACGGCCTCCAGGTGGGAGGGGTTCGCGGCCAGCGAGACGGTGATCTGCTCGCCGTCCAGGCCGGTGAAGGTGCCCTCGGCGCCCAGGTGGTACTTCACGTCGCCGGAGCCGTGCATCGACTTCGGGTCGAGGTTGCCCTCGAACTCGCGGAAGAGCTGCGCGTAGGACTTGCCGACGATGTTCGCCAGCACGTTGAGCCGGCCGCGGTGGGCCATGCCGATGACGGCCTCGTCCAGCCGCGCCTCGGCCGCGGAGTCGATGACCGCGTCCAGCAGCGGGATGACCGATTCGCCGCCCTCCAGGGAGAAGCGCTTCTGGCCGACGTACTTGGTCTGCAGGAACGTCTCGAACGCCTCGGCGGAGTTCAGCCGGCGCAGGATGCGCAGCTGCTCGTCGCGCTCGGGCGACTTGTGCGGGCGCTCGACCCGGTCCTGGATCCACTTGCGCTGCTTGGGGTCCTGGATGTGCATGAACTCGATGCCGGTGGTGCGGCAGTACGAGTCGCGCAGCACGCCCAGGATGTCGCGCAGCTTCATCATCGACTTGCCGGCGAAGCCACCGACCGCGAACTCCCGCTCCAGGTCCCACAGGGTGAGGCCGTGCTCGGTGATGTCCAGGTCGGGGTGCTTGCGCTGGTGGTACTCCAGCGGGTCGGTGTCGGCCATGACGTGGCCGCGCTGCCGGTAGGAGTGGATCAGCTCGAAGACCCGCGCGGCCTTGGTGACGTCGTCGTCGTGCGACGCGTCGATGTCGCGCATCCAGCGGATCGGCTCGTAGGGGATCCGCAGCGACTTGAAGATGTCGTCGTAGAAGTCGTTCTCGCCGAGCAGCAGCTGGCTCATGATCCGCAGGAACTCGCCGGAGGCGGCGCCCTGGATCACCCGGTGGTCATAGGTGCTGGTCAGCGTCATGACCTTGGAGACGCCCAGCTTGTTCAGGGCGTCCTGCGAGGTGCCCTGGAACTCGGCCGGGTAGTCCATCGAGCCGACGCCCATGATCATCGACTGGCCGGGCATCAGGCGCGGCACCGAGTGGACGGTGCCGATGCCGCCGGGGTTGGTCAGCGACGCGGTGACCCCGGTGAAGTCGTCCATCGTGAGCTTGTTGTCCCGGGCCCGGCGGACGATGTCCTCGTACGCCTGCCAGAACTCGAAGAAGCTCAGCGTCTCGGCCTTCTTGATGGCCGCGACGACCAGCTGGCGCTCGCCCTTCGCCTTGACCAGGTCGATGGCCAGGCCGAGGTTGATGTGCGGCGGCTTGACCAGCGTCGGCTTGCCGTCCTTCTCCGCGAAGGAGTTGTTCATCGACGGCATGGCCTTGAGGGCCTGCACCATCGCGTACCCGATGACGTGCGTGAAGGAGACCTTCCCGCCGCGGGCGCGCTTGAGGTGGTTGTTGATGACGATCCGGTTGTCGAACAGCAGCTTCACCGGGACCGCACGGACGGACGTGGCCGTCGGCAGCTCCAGGGACGCGCTCATGTTCTTCGCCACGGCCGCGGACGGGCCGCGCAGGGTCACCAGCTCGGGGCCCTCGGGCGCCGCGCCGTTGCTCGCGGCGGGCTGCTTGGCCGCCGGGGCCGGCTTCGCCGCGGGCTTAGCGGGCGCCGGCGCGGCGCTGGCAGCGGGCTTCACCGGGGCGGCGGCCGCGGCGGGGGGCTTCGGGGCCTCAGCGGCGGGAGCCGCAGCGGGAGCCGGCGCCGACGGGGCCGGGGCCGCCGGAGCAGCGTCCGCTGCCGGCTGGCTCGGCGCGCTGGCGGCGCCTGGCTTGTAGTCGGCGAAGAAGTCCCACCAGGCTCGGTCTACCGAGTTCGGGTCCTGGAGGTACTGCTGGTAGATCTCGTCGACGAGCCACTCGTTGGAGCCGAACGCGGCAGCGGGATTCTTCCGCTGCTCTTCCTGTTCGGACGAGACACTCGCACTGTTGGGGGACTGTAGCGACACGGCGGCAACCGCCCTCTTCCGCTTCCTAAGGTGGTGGACAGCGGGAATAAAGGCTACGCCTCTTGTGACCTTTGGTGCAGTCCGGGAGGGCCACTCGTCGCGCACGTCACATTCACCGAAGGGTTTCGGGGCTCGACTTGGCGGGAAACACCCGTGGTTTGGCTGCGTGCGGGTAGCACGGATCGCCGTCGCACCCCGTAATGAGTGCTCCCACCACCGACCCTACGACAGTCGGCGTCAACCTCGGGATGACTCCAGCCCTGGAAGAGTGACCCGGATTCGGCAACCTCGGGGTGATTCGGCCACCCCGATCCGCCCGCCGTGCAGGTCCACCGCCCAGCGCGCGATCGCCAGGCCGAGCCCCGTCCCGCCGTCGGCGCCCGGGCCCGAGGGGGCCGGCCCGCCGCGGTTGAACCGCTCGAAGACCCGGTAGCGCTCCGACTCCGGGATGCCGGGGCCCTCGTCCTGCACCTCCAGCACCAGGCTCTCCGGCCCGTCGCCGCGCCGGGCCCGCACGGTGACCCGGCCGTGCCGGGGGCTGTGCTTGATCGCGTTGTCGATGAGGTTGGCGACGACCTGGTGGAGCCGCTCGGCGTCGGCGTGCGCGGTCAGCTCCGGCGGGGAGACGTCGAGGTGGAGGTGGACGTCCGCACGGGTGTGGGTGCCGGAGCCGGCGAGCCGGGAGAGCCCGGAGAGCGTGGTGGCGCCGCGGCTCATGTTCGCCTCCTTGAGCACCCCGGACAGGTACGGCCAGACCTCGAAGCGCCGGGCGTGCAGCGGCACCACGCCGTTGTCCAACCGGGACAGGTCCAGCAGGTGCTCCACCAGCCGGCCCAGCCGCTCGGTCTGCTTCAGCGCCGTGCGCATGGTGTCCGAGTCGGGCTCGCAGACGCCGTCGACGACGTTCTCCAGCACCGCGCGCAGGGCCGCGATGGGGGTGCGCAGCTCGTGCGAGACGTTGGCGACCAGCTCCTTGCGGTGGGTGTCCACCGCTTCGAGGTCGGCGGCCATGCGGTTGAACGCGTCGGCCAGGTCGCCGAACTCGTCGCGGCGGTCCGCGCGCACCCGGCGGGTGTAGTCACCGTGCGCCATCGACCGGGTCACCTCGGTCATCTCGCCGAGCGGGGCGGTCAGCCCGGTGGCCACGAACTGGGTGATCAGCAGCGAGGCGATGATCGAGAAGACCGTGATCACCCGCAGCTCGGTCGCCGAGTGCATCGCCACGAACACCAGGAGTGTGGTGATGATCACCGAGACGATGACCAGGGCGCCGAGCGCCGCCTTGACCGAGCGGTACGGGTCCAGGGGCCGCAACGCCTCCCAGAACCGGTCCCACAGGTCCCGCGCCCGCGGCCGCCACCGACGGATCATGCGGGCGGGGTCTCCAGCGCGTACCCGACGCCGTGGACCGTGCGGATGCGCTCGGCACCGATCTTGCGGCGCAGCGCCTTGATGTGGCTGTCGACCGTCCGCGTGCCGGAGGCGTCCGCCCAGTCCCAGACCTCGGCCAGCAGCTGCTCGCGGGAGAGCACCGCACGCGGGGTGTTCGCCAGGCAGACCAGCAGGTCGAACTCGGTGGGGGTGAGGTGGACGTCGCTGCCGCGCACCCGCACCCGGCGCTGGGCGTGGTCGATCTCCAGCTCGCCGAGCCGCAGGATGCCGCTGCGCGGGGTGTGCGCGGCCAGCGCGGCCCGCTCCACCCGGCGCAGCAGGACGTGCACCCGGGCGGCCAGCTCCCGCATGGAGAACGGCTTGGTCATGTAGTCGTCGGCGCCGACGCCGAGGCCCACCAGCATGTCGGTCTCGTCGTCCCGGGCGGTGAGCATCATCACCGGCACCGGGCGCTGCGCCTGCACCCGGCGGCACACCTCCAGGCCGTCGAAGCCCGGCAGCATCACGTCGAGGACGAGCAGGTCGGGCTGCCACGCCTCGGCCGTGTCCACGGCGGCCGGGCCGTCGGTGGCCGTCTGCACCTGGAAGCCCTCGGCGCGCAGCCGGGCCGCGATGGCGTCGACGATCGTCGGATCGTCCTCCACGACCAGCACCCGGCGCTGGGCGCCCGGCGTGGCCGCGGTGGTGCCGCCCTGGGTTGTCTGAGTCTGGTCCATCGCCCGCCCCTGCATGTGCCCTGCGTGGTCGCGTCTTGCTGGGCAGCAGCGTAAGGGCATGATGTGACAGTCGGCTACGCGCCCTACGCGGACCGGAGCGCCAGGTGGACCACGTCCGGGACGCCTCGGGCAACCGGGATCTCTTCGGTCCGTACGCCCTCGAATCCGGCATTTCCCAGCGCCCGCTCGAACGCCGACGACGGCTGCGCGGACCACACCGCGAGCACCCCGCCGGGGGTCAGCCGGTCCCGGCAGGCGGCCAGGCCGGCGGGGGAGTAGAGCCCGCCGTTGTCCTCGGTGACGGTCCAGTCGGGGCCGTTGTCGATGTCCAAGCACAGTGCGTCGTAGGCGAGTTGGCCGGTCTCTTCGCGCAGGTGGGCCACCAGGTCGGTGTGCAGGACCTGGGTGCGTGGATCGGCCAGCGCCGGGCCGGAGATCGCCGACAGCGGACCCGTGCGGTGCCAGTCGATCACCGCCGCCTCCCGTTCGACGACCGAGATCCGGCCCCAGCGCGGTTGGCCGGCCGCCCGGACCAGCGAGAAGCCCACGCCCAGCCCGCCGATGAGCACCGCGGGGCGGGCGCGGTCGGGCGGCAGCGCGGCCAGCGCGGCGTCCACCAACTGCCGTTCGGAACGCCCGTCGGAGGTGTCCATCAGGAAGCAGCCGTTGGCGATGATCTCGTAGACCGGGCCGGCCGGTTCGGGGGCGTGGGGACCCGCGGCGCCCGGGTCCCGGCGCCGCAGCACCACCTCTCCGTAGGGGCCCTCGCGGCGGTCGAGGGTGTGCACGGCCGGCTCGGTGCCGGCGGTCGGATGCCAGGGGTGATCGGGAGCCATGCGGTCATCTTGGCCAACGCCCGGGGGCGTGGTCCACCGGTGACGGACGGCCTCCGGGCCTGTCTCCGGGGCGGCTGCGGGGCGGCTCCGGAGGCGGGCCGAAAAAGACGCGGTGCACCGCACGGGGGTTGCGGGCTGTGAGGGATGTCACTCGCACAGCTGACTCATGGCTTGGCCGTGCACAGTGGACCGCGGACGGTGCGTGGGGGTGGCGGAAGGGACGTGCGATGGCGAGTGCGGTGGAGACGGCCGGTGGTCCGCAGCTCGGGGACGGGGCGGCCGAGGGCGCCCCGGTGCTCCTGACCGGGCTGCCCCGGCAGCGCGGCGACGCGGCCGCACCGGTCGCCGACGCCCCGCCGGCCGCGCCGGTGGCGGCGGCGGTGGCCCCCACCCCGGCCCGCCGGAGCCGGCCGCGCCCCTGGCGGCTGCTGCCCACTCCGACCGGCACCCCCTTCACCTTCTGCTACGCCGTGCTGCTCGTGGGCACCTCGCTCTACGCCGACCACGGTGACCCGTCCGTGGTCTCCGCCCTGCTCCAGGGCTCCAGCACGGACGTGGTCCACCTCGCGCAGGCGCCGCTGCTGGTGCTGGTCGCCAGCGCCCTGTGGAGCGCCGGCGGACTGCTCTCGGGGTACGCCCTGGCGTTCCTCTTCGTGCTGACCGCGCTGGAGCGGCGGATCGGCGGGGTGCGCAGCGCGGCGGTGTTCTTCGGCGGACACGCGCTGGCCACGCTCGCCACCGAGCTGCCGGTCGGCTTCTCGGTCGCCGCCGGCGGGCTGCCGGACAGCTCGCTGCACCGCCTCGACTACGGCATCAGCTTCGGCGTGATGACCTGCGTCGGGGCGCTCGCCGGACTGCTGCCCGCCTGGCTGCGCTGGCCGCTGCTGGTCGCCGGCGGCTACCAGGCGCTGTCCGGACTGCTGGCCTACGCCGATCCGATGACCGACTGGGGGCACGCGCTCTCGCTCGCCCTGGGGATCGCCGCCTGGCCGCTCCTCCGGTACTGGCGGGCGCAGCGCTCCGGCCAGGCCCCGCTGCTCGGCGACCTCGGGCACCCGGCGCTGCGGCCCGGCCGGGCGGTCTGAGGCCGGCACCGCCCGCCCGGCCGGGCCGCGCCGCGGTGCACCCCGTCGATCGCGGAGAGTATCGCGGAGAATGGTGTCCTTCGCGGGCGCCGTGACGAAGGGCGACCGCCGGCCGCAGGAGCAGAGAAGAACCGTGTCGCACGAGCGCCGCCGCCCCGCCCAGGACCGCCCGTCCACCCCGCCGCCGGCACCGGACGCCGCCCGGCTCCCGCTGCTCTCCGACTGCGGCGACTGCTTCGGCCTGTGCTGCGTGGCGCTGCCGTTCGCGCGGTCGGCGGACTTCGCCCTGGACAAGGAGGCCGGCCGGCCCTGTCCGAACCTGCGGACCGATTTCGCCTGCGGCGTCCACCGCGACCTGCGGCAGCGCGGCTTCGCCGGCTGCACGGTCTTCGAGTGCTTCGGCGCCGGCCAGAAGGTCTCCCAGGTCACCTTCGGCGGGACGGACTGGCGGACCGCGCCGGAGACCGCCCGGCCGATGTTCGACGCGTTCGCCGTGATGCGCCAGCTGCACGAGCTGCTCTGGTACCTCACGGAGGCGGTGGCCCTGCCGTCCGCCGCCGACTCCGGTTCCGCCCCTTCCGCCGGCCGCGCGGGAGCGAGTGGCGCCGTGCTGCCCGCCGGCGTGCACGAGGAGCTGCGCGCCGCCCTGGAGCGGACCGAGGAGCTGACGCGGGGCACCGCCGAGGAACTGGCCGGACTGGACGTGGCCGCCCACCGCGGTGCGGTCAACGTCCTGCTGCTGAAGGTCAGCGAGTCGGTCCGGGCCGGGGTGCCCGGCCGGAAGAAGGAGCGGCGCGGGGCGGACCTGATGGGGGCGCGGCTCAAGGGCGCCGACCTGCGGGGCGCCAACCTGCGCGGGGCGTACCTCATCGCGGCCGACCTGCGGGGCGCCGACCTGCGTTCCGCGGACATGATCGGTGCCGACCTCCGGGACGCCGACCTGCGCGGTGCCGACCTGACCGGCAGCATCTTCCTGACCCAGGCCCAGGTGAACGCGGCCCGGGGCGACGCGGCCACCCGGCTGCCGAAGGGGCTGCGCCGCCCCGCCCACTGGTAGCGCCGCCCGCCGCCGGCGCTGGTCCCGCCCGCCCCAGGCGC
>LIQL01000651.1 GCA_001418405.1 Streptomyces diastatochromogenes
GCCTGGAAGCCGCCGTTCACCGGCGGCTTCCAGGCACCCCCGCCGTTCCCCGGTCCGCCCTCGCCGGTGACGGGCGCCATGCCGCCGGCACGCCCCCGGAAGAACAACAGCGGGGTGATCGTCGTCGCGGCGGTGGTGGGCGTGGTCGTGGTCACCGCGATCGCCATCGGCATCGGCTTGAGCGCAGGGTCCGGCGGCAGCAGCACTGGCGGAAGCGACAGCCCGACGTTCGCCTACTCCCCGTCGCCCACCGCCAGCGTCCGTCCCGAGGACAAGACGGCGACGATCCAGGCCAGCCAGTGCACCAATCCGACGCCGAGCTACAGCCAGAAGGGCAAGGTCCTCTTCCCCTCGTTCAAGTTCAAGAACCTGGAGTCGGTCGAGGCGTGCATCAAGGCCGCCGGCTGGAAGTACAAGATCGTCAAGGAAGAGAACGACGCGATCTGGGGCAAGAACACCGTCACGGACCAGACTCCGGCGGCCATCAGCTGGTGGGACCCCCGCAGCAACGACACCGTCGAGCTGACCATCTCGACGGGTCACAACTGAGAACAGCGGCATCTGAGAGCCGGAGGGGCCGGCACGCGAACTGCGTGCCGGCCCCTCCGGCCGTTGTGGGTGTCGGGCGCCTCGATCAGAGGTAGGGGCCCGAGCGGGCGCCATCGTGACCGGGATGCTCCGGGTGGCCCTCGGCGGTGAGACCGGGCGGCAGGGCACGACGCATCTGCTCCAGCTGGGCGCGGGCCGCCATCTGCTGGGCGAAGAGCGCGGTCTGGATGCCGTGGAAGAGGCCCTCCAGCCAACCGACCAGCTGGGCCTGGGCGATCCGCAGCTCGGCCTCGGTCGGCACCGACTCGTCGGTGAAGGGCAGCGACAGCCGCTCCAGCTCTTCGACCAGCTCGGGGGCCAGGCCGTCCTCCAGCTCCTTGACCGAGCTGGCGTGGATCTCCTTGAGGCGCACCCGGCTCGCCTCGTCGAGGGGAGCGGCCTTCACCTCTTCCAGCAGCTGCTTGATCATGCTGCCGATGCGCATGACCTTCGCAGGCTGCTCGACCATGTCCGTCACCGGAGTCTCACGGGGCTCCCCGCCCTCGTCCCCGTCACCGGAGCCGGCGCTGCCGAGCGCCATGCCGTCCGGGCCGACGACCAGGACGTGCTGGTTCTCCTGCGACCGTTCGTTCATCGGCATATCCATGCCGCCATTCTCTCGTACGACAGGTCCAGAACGGTGGTGCCCCTGGCAGAAGGTGATCCACCCTTGCCGACGCGACGAATTGCCCGTCGAACCCGCCCGTTATGCACCCCCGCCCCTGGCCGTACGTTTCACGTGAAACCACGGAGTGTGAAACCACGGAGAGCGACCGCCGCGCACCGCGGACCGTTTCACGTGAAACGGGACCTCAGCGGCGACGCAGTCGCAGTCCGAGGAAGGCCAGCCCCAGGCCGGTGAGGGCCATCCCGGCGCCCATCGGCAGGACCCGTTCGACCCGGGCGCCCGGGGCATCGAGGGGGTAGGGGCTTGCGACCGGATCCGGGCCGGCCATGGTCGAGTCCCCGTCCTCCTCGGGGGCGGGTGTCGGCGCCTGCC
>LIQL01000652.1 GCA_001418405.1 Streptomyces diastatochromogenes
CCACCGTCGCCCAGGACGTGGACCCCGGCACCGGAACCCCTCGCACCGACGACTTGGTGCGGATCGACGCCGACGAACTCGACGAGCTCGAAGCCCAGTGGAAGAAGACATCGTGAGCCAGACATCCCTGGAAGCAGTCCTGCCGCTTACTCCGCTCCAGCAGGGCATGCTCTTCCACGCCCAGTTCGACGGCGGACAAGGCGAGGGCGAGGACGTTGACTTCTACAACGTGCAGACGCCTCTGGAACTCGTCGGTGCCCTCGACACGGAGGTGCTGCGCCGTTCCTGTGCCGCGTTGCTGGACCGCCACGGAAGTCTGCGCGCAGGCTTCCTCAGACGCCGCTCCGGCGAGGCCGTCCAGGCAATTGCCCGAACGGTGGAGCCCCACTGGGAGGAGGTCGACTTCTCCGGCTTCGGCGCCGGGGAGCGCCGGACGCGTCTGGCGAGGTTCCTCACCGAGGACCGCGCCCGCCGCTTCGACATGGTCAGACCGCCGCTCCTGCGGTTCACGCTGGTCCGACTGGCAGCGGATCGGCACGTCCTGGTCCTCACCCACCACCACATCCTGCTCGACGGCTGGTCGGTCCCGCTGGTGCTCAGCGACCTGTTCCACCTCTACCGGGACGGCGGCACCACCGAGAACCTGGCACCGGCGGTGCCGTTCGCGGACTACCTGGGCTGGCTCTCCCAACAGGACGGCGAGGAGGCCGAACAGGCATGGCGCGCCGCGCTGTCCGACCTCGACGGTCCGACGCTGGTGGCCGGCGGCGCCGGCACCGGCGCCTCCGACCGTGGCCAGCGGCGCGTCGTCGTGCAGTTGGCCGAAGCGGCCACCGCACGGATCGCAGAGGCCGCCCGCACCCGCGACCTCACGGTCAACACCCTGGTGCAGGGTGCCTGGGCGCTGATGCTGACCTCTTTGACCGGTCGCCGGGACGTCGTCTACGGCAACACGGTCGCCGGACGCCCCCCGCAGCTCGCGGGCAGCGACCGCATGGTCGGCCTGATGATCAACACCGTGCCCGCCCGGGTCCGCGTCGACCCGGCAGAGCCCGTGGCCCGCCTGCTGTCCCGCATCCAGGACGAGCAGACGGCCCTGTCCCACCACCACTATCTGGGCCTCGCGGACATCCACCGGGCCGTCGGTGTCCCCGAACTCTTCGACACCACCCTCGCGTTCGAGAACTTTCCCGTCGACCAGGCCGTGCAGGGCGCTTCGGTGGCGGGCCTGACCATCGGCATCCTGCGGGACGCCGTCGAGGACACCCCGGAAGGCACCCACTATCCGCTGAGCCTGGCCGTCTACCCGGGCGAGGGCCTGCGCTTCGAGCTCAACTACCGCGCGGACGTCTACACCGCGCCGATCGCGACCGGCATCCTCACGCGGCTGTGCGCACTCCTGGAAAACATGGCGGCTCGCCCCGAACTGCCCGCCGCACAGCTGCCCGTGTGGAGCGACGACGAGCTGAGCGACCTGCTGGGCACGTCCACCGGCCGCTCCGTCGCGCACGCACCGCGGACCCTGCCGGACCTGTTCGAGGAACAGGTCCGTGCCACGCCCGAAGAGATCGCCGTAGCCGATGCCACCACCAGCCTGACCTTCGGCAGGCTCAATGCCCAAGCCAACCGGCTCGCCCGGCTGTTGCGCGCGCACGGCGCGGGCCCGGGCCGGCTCGTCGCCGTCGCCCTGCCGCGCACCACCGACGCGGTCACCGCGATCCTCGCGGTGCTCAAGTCGGGAGCCGGATACCTCCCCATCGACGCCGAGAACCCCGCCGAACGGGTCGCCGCGATCTGCGCGGAGGCCCTGCCGGTGCTCGTCCTGGCCGCCGGCCCGACCGCGCACATCCTGCCGGACGACGTACCGGCACTGCTCATGGACACGGCCGAGCTGCCCGACAACGCCTCCGACCTCACCGACGCCGACCGGACCGGGGCACTGCGCCCCGCCGACCTCGCGTACGTCATCTACACCTCGGGCTCCACCGGCCGCCCCAAAGGCGTCGCCGTCGAGCACCGCAACCTGGTCAACATGTTCCACAGTCATCGGGCGAACTACTTCGAGCCCGAGCGGGTCCGGTTGGGCGGGCGCCGGCTGACCGCCGCACTCACCAACTCGCTCGGCTTCGACGCGTCCTGGAGCCAGCTGCTGTGGATGGTCGCCGGGCATGAACTGCGCATCGTCGACGACACCGTGCGCAAGGACGCCCTCGCCCTCGTCGACCACGTGGCCGACACCGCGGTCGACGTTCTCGACACCACGCCCTCCGTCGCCCGGCAGCTGCTGGCCGCGGGCATGTTCGCGGGGGAGCGGCACCGCGTGCGGGTTCTCGCGCTCGGCGGCGAGGAGGTCGGCGAGGACCTGTGGGCCGAGCTGCGGGACGTCCCCGGGCTGTCCCTGTACAACCTCTACGGCCCGGCCGAGTGCACGGTCGACGCGATGTTCTGCCATGCCGACGCGGCTGCCCGACCCTCCCTCGGAGGCCCCGCCGACAACACCCGTGTGTATGTGTTGGACGGG
>LIQL01000653.1 GCA_001418405.1 Streptomyces diastatochromogenes
GCCCCGCGCCCCGCCCTCACCTGCCCCGCACCAGGGCCCTCGCGCGTGGTCATCCGCCCAGGAGGACCGGCTCCCGATCGAGCGTGATGCCGAAGTGGGTGCGGTATGCCGGCACGACCTCGTCCGCCGCCAGCTCGCGCTCCTCCCGAGCACCATCGGCACCGGTGATCACCAACGTGCGGCCGGAGAGCGTGACCCGTCCGGTCTCGGTGAGCTGCGAGCAGACCAGCGACTGCCGGAAGTGCGACCGGGGCGACGTGCGCTGCCACCAGCACCCCACCTCGAAGTCCGCCAGCTCGCGCGGACGCTGCTCCAGGCGGTACTGCGGCTCTCCGTTCCGGTGGACGTCGAGGTCGCCCTCCGGCGTGTGGGCTATCCGGAAGACGCCCGCGGGGTCGTGCTGGTCCGCAACGCTGTCCAGCCGCAACGGACGGTGGCTGTTCCGGCCGAAGCCGACGTCCGTGAGCCAGGGCCCGGTGGGCGTGTGCACCCGCAGCGCGAGGTGGTCGTACGGAATGCCCAGCCCCTCCGGCCCGAACACCCGGGCCGACAGCAACTCGACCTCGTACCCCAGTGTTCCGAGCAGCATCGCGAAGGCGCCGTTGAGCTCGTAACAGAACCCGCCCCGGCGGGTGCCCACGATCTTGTCCAGCAGCGGCCGCTCCGCGAGGACGATCTCCTCTCCCAGGTGGATGGCGAGGTTCTCGAACGGCACGGCTCGCAGGTGGCTCAGTTGCAGCGCACGCAGCGCGTCCGCATCGGGGACGGCCGGTCGGTCGGCGGCTATCCGCCGAAGGTAGGCATCCGCAGTGACCTCATCCATCAGCCGTTCTTCCTCTCCACACGTCGCACGATTCTCCGCTTCCCGCAGGCGGCGCCGCTGCTCCAGTCCGATGCGCGCCGACGCCCCTGGCACCCGGCGCACGCGCACTTGCCGCTTGGGCCGGCACCCGCCGCCCTCCTCTCAGCGCATGCAGCTCGCGTCGTATGCCGCACGGACCCCACAGGCCCGCCGGTCCGTCGCCCCTCCGACCCTCCGACCCTCCGACTCGCATGATCTTCCGACCCGCATGATCTCCTTCTCCGGGTGGGCTCCCTCGCTATTCGGTGGGCCTCCCTCCTCCTCGGGGGCGACTCTCCTCTCGTTCGGTGGAACGCGACGCGGCAACCGCATCGACGGCCAACCCTGCGCCAACGACCTCCCCTCCACCTCAAGCACCCTGCCGACGGCCGTCCACGACGGGCCCCGTCTCGGGACGGCCGATCGCCGGACGCCCTCGACCGCCTTCGGGACCGACGCCCGCCGACCACCGCGGAGAGCCTGCCGGGAGTGCCGACCACCGCGATGGCGCCGTCGACGTCCGTGCGCAGCACCAACGCGCCACCCGCCCGCAACGCCGCGAGGGTGCGGGGAGCC
The DNA here is from genome assembly GCA_001418405.1 of Streptomyces diastatochromogenes. Classification (GTDB taxonomy): domain Bacteria; phylum Actinomycetota; class Actinomycetes; order Streptomycetales; family Streptomycetaceae; genus Streptomyces; species Streptomyces albulus_C. The sequence continues at coordinate 1,418 of LIQL01000653.1, forward strand.
GGATGCCCGTACGGATTTCCGACGCCGCAGGAGATCAGGGCCAGCCGTGGCGCCAGACGGTGCAGGAACTCCGGGTCCTGATAGCCGGAACCGTGGTGCGCCACCTTCAGGACGTCGACGGCGGCCAGCTCCGGATGGGCGCTCAACAGGGCCTGCTGAGCGGGCGGTTCAAGATCCCCCAGGAGCAGGACGGTCAGCCCACCCGTCCGGACGAGCAGGGCGACGCTGGAGTCGTTGGGGCCGGAGAATCCGCCCTCGCCGGCCGCCGTCCCCACCCCCGGCGGGGAGGCGCCCGGCCAGAGGACCTCCCACGTGAGAGGGCCCAGCTGACGCCGCTCCCCCGGTACGGCGCGGGCCAGGGGGATCCCGGCACCGGCCGCCACCCGCCGGACGAACGCCGCCTGCCCGCTCGGCTCCTGGAACGTCGTGGTCTCGATCGCGCCGACCGAACGGCCCCGCAACGCCCCGGACAGACCGTCCACGTGATCCGCGTGGAAGTGCGTGAGGAGCAGGAGCGGAATCCGGTGGACGCCCAGAGCGGTCAGGCAGTGGTCGATGGCGCGGGGCTCGGGCCCGGTGTCCACCACCAGCGCCGTACCGTCGCCCGCCGCCAGCACCAGTCCGTCCCCCTGTCCCACGTCGCACGCCACGACCCGCCAGTCCGGTGGCGGCCAGCCCGTCAGCACCCGGGTGAGTGGCGCGGGCCGGCACACCGCCAGCACCAGGGCCAACGCGCACAGCACGCACAGCCACCGGCGGCGCAGCGCCCGACGGCCGACCGCCAGCAACACCACGGTCGCCGCGGCGAGCGCCAGCCCGCCCACCCAACCGCCGGGCCAGCCGACCTCCGCGCCCGGAAGCTCCGCCCCGGTGCGGGCGACGCCCGCGATCCACTCCGCCGGCCAACCCGCGCACCACGCCAACGCCTTGGCGACCGGCAGGGCAATCGGGGCGGCGGCGAGCGCGGCGAAGCCCAGGATCGTGGCCGGGGCCACCGCGATCTCGGCGAGCAGGTTGCACGGGACGCCGACCAGCCCCACCCGCGCCGCGAGCACCGCGACGACGGNNGCCGCCGCCGCGGCGATCACCTCGGCGAGCCGGGCCGGCACCCGACGACGCTGCAGGGCCGCGCTCCAGCGCGGGGCGAGGAGCAGCAGCGCCCCGGTGGCCAGCACGGACAGCAGGAAGCCGTACCTGCGGGCCAGCCAAGGGTCGTAGAGGACCAGCAACAGCACCGCGGCCGCNNGCGGCGGCGCCCGGTGCCGATGGCGAGCAGCGTGATCAGTCCGCAGGCGGCGGCCCGCAACACGCTCGGGTCCGGGCGGCACACGACGACGAAGCCGAGGGCGAGCGCCCCGCCCACCACGGCGGTGCCGCGCAGCGAAAGTCCCAGATGCCGTGCCATGCCCCGGCGTTCGGCCCGGCTGGCGAGGTGTGGTGGGCCGATGAGCAGGGCCAGCACGATGGTGAGGTTGCTGCCGGACACCGCCAGCAGGTGCGTCAGGTCGGTGGTGCTGAAAACGTCGTCGAGCTCCGGCGGCACGCGTGCGGTGTCACCGACGACGAGGCCCGGCAACAGTGCGCGGGCGTCGGCGCTCAGCCCGTCGGTCGCGTCGCGCAGCCCGGCACGCAGGCTGCCGGCCAACCGTTGGAGGGCGGAGGGCGGCTCCACCTGGGTCGGTGGCCCGTCGGCGGTGACCCTCAGCACCGCGGCCATCCGGTCCGCCGACGCCAGCGGCGGTGCGGCACGCGCCACCACCCGGATCCGGGTCGACGGCAGCAACCCCCGCCACTGCGACAGCGCCTCCCCTCGCCCCGCGCCGGCTCCGCGCTCCGGCCCCGTCCTCGCACGCGCGGCGCCCTCCTCCCCTCCGCCGTCCCCTC
>LIQL01000654.1:0-4444 GCA_001418405.1 Streptomyces diastatochromogenes
CACAGCCGCGCCAGCTCCCCGGCGGTCAGGAACGTCGGGGTGCCGCCGCCGAACGCCGCGGACGCGAAACGGGCGTCCGGCCCGAGCGCGGCGCGGACGGCCGTCGCCTGCCGCTCCAGCGCGTCCAGGTACGCCGTGGTCAGCTCGCCCGGGGCGCCGATCCGGGTGAAGAGGTTGCAGAAGCCGCACCGCACCTCGCAGAACGGCACGTGCAGGTAGAGCGAGAGCGCCTGCTGCGGCTCGGCCGCCCACAGCTCGCGCAGCGCCGGGCGGTCCGGCAACCGGCGGTACGCGGTCTTGTGGGGGTAGGCGTAGACGTAGCTCTCGTAGGGGGAGACGGGCGCCGCGGCGGGCGCCGGGGGCAGCAGGGGCAGCGGGGTGCGGGTCATCGGGCGGCCTCGATCGTGAACTGGGCGTAGGGGACGGTCCACACGGCCTCGTGGCCGAGGCGGTGGCCGGTGTAGCCGTCGTCGCCGTACGTCGTGCCGTGGTCGGAGCAGACGATGGCGAAGCACGGCCGGCGGCCGGCGGCCGCGGCGAAGAGCCGGCCGATGTGCCGGTCGACGTACTCCAGGGCGGCGGCGTGGGTGGCCCGACTGTCGCCGGCCTCGCGGGTGGCGCCCGGCAGGTGGAACCAGTTCGGCTGGTGCAGCGCCGAGACGTTGACGAACAGGAAGAGCCGCTGCTCGGCCGGCAGCCCGGCGACGACCTCCTCCGCCCGGCACACCTGGGCCTCGAACGACGTGGGAGAGGCGACGCCGAACTCCGGCTCCCAGTGGGCTTCCTGGAACAGTCCGGGAAGCACCGACCCGAGCGCGGCCTGGCGGTTGAAGAACCCGACCCCGCCGATGCACACCGTGCGGTAGCCCACCGCGGCCAGCCCGGAGACGAGGTCGGGCGCATCGAACACCCAGGTCCGCGGTGCGGTGGTCTCGCTCCCCGCGAACCGCGCCGCGAACAGCCGCGGATGCCGCCCGGGCGACGCCGGCGTCGGCAGGAAACCCGCGAAGATCGCCTGGTGGGAGGCGTAGGTGAAGCTGCCGGGGGCGTGCCGGCGCTCCCAGCGGCCACCGGGCAGGTGCCGGGCCAGGTGGGGGATGCGGCCGGCCGCGGCGAGCTCCTGGGCCACGTCGTAGCGCAGTGTGTCGAGGGTGACCAGCAGCAGGTCGTGACTGCCCACGATCTCGGTCATGTCCGGTGCGGCGGACGGCGCCTCGGGGGCGGTCGCCGCCTCCCGGGAGCGGGGGGCGGTGTCAGGGGCGTGCACGAGACGTTCCGTTCTTTCCATGCGTACGGCATACGGCGGCGACCTGCGCACCGTAGGTGTCCAGGCCCTCGGCTCCGCTGCCGGGCAGGCCGGTCAGCCGGGGCAGCAGGTCCCCGAAGGCATTCACCTCTCCCACCGCGAACCGCCGCCAGCCCACCGCCGGCAGCAGGTCCACGCCCACGCACAGGGTGCGCGGGAAGCAGGCGGCGGCCGCCTCGCAGACCGCGAGGGCGTCGGACCAGCGGGCCCCCGACGCCTCGATCGCGGCCCGCGCCGCTTCGAGGTCGCCGCGCGCCCCGCCCAGGTGGAGGTTGGTCATCGGGGAACGGCTGGTCCGCACCACGGCGTGGGTCGCCCGGCCGGCCACGACCACCACCCGCAGGTCGGCCGCCCGGCCGTGCTGCGCCGCCTTGGGGTACCACCGCTCGATGTGCAGGCCGTCCGGAGCCAACGCGTCCACGAGGGCCGCGATCTGCGGTTCGCGATCGTAGCGGCGCACCCGCAGGGAGTTGAACAGCCGCCCGTCCGCGGTGAGTTCGGCCGAGGTGGTGGCGCGCAGCCGCCCGCGGCCGTCGCCCTCCAGGGCCACCACCCCGGACGCCGAGGAGCCGTGCGCCGGCTTGAGGAAGGCCCGCCGCAGACCGGCCGACTCCAACAGCGACCGGACCTCGGCCCACCCCCCGACGGCCGGCGCGGCCGGGCCCGACGTGGGGGACGCCGGCACCGGTACGCCGGCGGCCCGTAGCACCCCGTGGCACCGCCGCTTGTCGAACAGCACCGCCAACTCGCCCGGATCGTCGAGCAGGACGGCTCCGCCCACCGCGGCGGCCCGGGCGATGGTGCGCACCGCCTCGACGAACCGGCCGTACCACCGCGCGGTGCCCTCGACCGAGGTCGGATCGGCCGCTCCCCGCAGCATCCGCTCGACGTCGGCGTTCTCCCCCGGCGAGTCGATCCGCACGACCTCGCCCGGGGCGAACTCCGCGCCCCCGCGCAGCACCTCCGCCCAGGCCAGCAGCCGGGGCGCGGGCAGCCCCGCGGCGCGGACCGCGTCGGCGAAGAGCGTCACCCGACGGTTCTCGGGGTTGCCGACCACGGCGAAGCGGGGCGGGCCCGTGGGGGCGGGCCGGTCGGCGGTGTCCATGGGACCTCCGGGCGGTGAGTGCGGCGGGCCCTGGACGGGGCCGGGCCGGCGGTGGTGCGGCGGGCCCGCGGGCCGGCGCGATCCGTGGCGGTGCGGGGCGGCGCCGCGGACTACTCGGTCACCGCGGCGTACCGCCAGACCTGGTCCTCGTCCTGCTCCGCCTGCTCGCTGCTGCCTATGAGCACCTCGACGCCCGGCTGCGCCAGCGCCGTCCGCAGCCGGTCGGCCATCGCGTCGGTCAGGAAGTGGTGCTGCAGGTCGAGCTTCTCGAGGTGGGTGAGCGGCTGGCCGACGAGCAGGGCCTCCGCGCCGGCGTCGGTCAGCGTGCCCATCGACAAGTCCAGGCTCTCCAAGCCCGCCACGACCGGAGCCGCGGCGACGGCGGTGGCGATCTCGTCCTGTATCTCGCTGTTCTGCAGGCCCAGGTGGCGCAGTCGGGGGAAGCGGGCGCCGGACAGCACTCCGGCCAGGTCGTCGATCTCGTAGTCACCGCCGTACTCCGGCACGCCCAGCCAGAGGACCAGCGACTCCAGCGCGGGGAAGTCGCTCGCGCAGATCCCGCGGACCGCGTCGGCCGGCAGGCCACCGGACTCGAACCGCAGCTCCCGCAGGGACGCGTGGCGCACGGCCGGGAACTCCAGCTCCGAGCCGCCGCGGACGGTGAGCACCTCCAGCGCGGGGAACGCGGTGAGCAGCGGCGACACGTCGGACTGCTGGATCCAGGAGATCTCCGACTGCTCCTGGGCGATGTCCCCGAGGAAGACCGCCCGCAGGCTGGTGAGGCGGTCCTTGGCGGCCACGACGGCCGAGACGACGATCGCGGAGCTCTCGTCGTACACCTCGCCCCACTGACCGATGACCAGGGCGCGCACGCCGGACAGGTCCACCGTCGAGGTGAAGCGCTGCCAGAGCTCGTCGAAGCTGTCGAAGCCGCCGTCGTCGTACGGATCGAAGGCGAGCCGCCACGCGACCGCCCCGGCCGCGGGGAGCGCGGTCGGGGCGTCGGCGGGCTCCGGGAACGTGAAGACGGGAAGCCCGCCGAACTCTTCGCTGAACTCGTGAACGGTCATGCCGACATTCCTATCAACCGGCACTGACAACGCCGCCTGGGCCCCTACCCTCCCGGCTCCGGCGCACAGGGTGTTTTCGCAGCTCAGCGCCGATTGTCAGACCCACCCCGTAACGTTTTCGACAGCTCGCGGAGGGCGGCCGGAGCGCCGCCCGGCGGGTCGGGCATCGGGCCGGACGAGGGGAGCAACGGGCGTGTACCGACAGGGAGATGTGCTGATCGTGCCGGTCGCGGAAGGGGCGCTGCCGGAGCATGTGCGAGGGCTGGCGGACGAACCACGCGACGCCCGCGGACGGATGGTGCTGGCGCTCGGCGAAGTCACCGGCCATGCGCATGCGGTGGTCGGCCCCGGGGCGCTCAGGCGGGTTTCCGGGGCCTGGGGCCCGATGCTGCTGCACGTGCCGGACGGCGGCCGGGTGGTCCACGAGGAGCACGCCGCGATATCGCTCCCGAAGGGCTGGTACCGCGTGGTCCGCCAGCGGGAGTACGTGCCGGGCTCGGTGCGGCTGGTGGCGGACTAGGGCTCGCCGAGGTGCGGTCCGTGCCCCGTGCGGGACGGGGGCGGGTGGAAGACGCGACGGCCGGGGCGACCGGAAAGAGGCGGGAGAGCGGGGAGTTGGACGTGACAGGGGCGGCAGAGGTGACGGGGGAAGGCGAGCTGCCGGAGGCGGCCGAGGGGCCGCCGGCGACGGAGGCAGCGGAGGGGCTGGCGCAGTGGCGACGGGTCGTGGCCGCCACCGGCGCCGCGGATCGGGTCGCGGCCGAGGCCGGGTTGCGGCTGGCCTACCGACTGGCCGGACTCGACGAGCCGGAGCGGGTGGAGTGGGTGGGGTCGCCCCGGGAGGCGGTGGCCCGGGTGCTCGCGGCGCCGGCCGGTGAGTGGGGCGCGAGCGTGCGCGACGCCGTCCGCACCCTGCCCTGGGCGGCCGAACGGGACGCCCTGCACGCCGCGATGGGGCGGGCG
>LIQL01000654.1:4457-5043 GCA_001418405.1 Streptomyces diastatochromogenes
CGGCGCGGCCGGCGGACGGCTGGCCGGGCTCGCCGCACTGGCTCGCAACGCCGGCTGGTGGTGGCCGTACGAGAAGGTCGCGCTCATCGCCGAACGGCCGAGCGCCCTGCACCGGGACGAGGCCGGGCGGTTGGACCGCGCCGACGGTCCGGCGCTGGCCTTCCCCGACGGCTTCGCGCTGCACGCCTGGCGGGGAATGCCGGTCCCGGGCGCGTTCCTGGCGGAGCTCACCACGCTCACCCCGGAGCGGATCCGCGCGGAGGAGAACGCCGAACTCCGGCGCGTCATGCTGGAGTTCTACGGCTACGACCGCTACCTGGCGGAGTCCGGCGCGCGGCCGGTCGACCGCGACGAGACCGGCGTGCTGTGGCGCATCGACCTGCCCGACGACGAGCCGGTGGTCATGGTCGAGGTGGTCAACTCCACGCCCGAACCGGACGGCACCCACCGCACGTACTGGCTGCGGGTGCCGCCGCGGACGCGGACCGCACGGCAAGGCGTCGCCTGGACCTTCGGCATGGCGGAGGAGGGCTACACCCCGGTGCTGGAGACCTGAGCCTCTACGGCGGGGACCGGGGGGTAGCCC
>LIQL01000655.1 GCA_001418405.1 Streptomyces diastatochromogenes
TGATGACGCAGGCCCGCGCCGACTGGGGCGCCGCCGCCCGCTTCCGGTTCGCCCCGCCCGCCCGACCCGGTGGGCGCTGGCGGGTCACCCGGGCCGAGTACGTCCCGCTGCTGACCGATGTCGGTCCGCCGGTGCGCGCCCTCGACCTCACCCGCACCCGCGGCCACGACGACGTCCGGAAGGAGATCGACCGGGCCGTGCTGAGCCGGGGCGCCGCGGACGACGGGCTGGTGCGCCGCCGCTGAGCGGCGGTCCGCGGTGCGGGCGCCGACCGGCGAACCGGCCGGACCGTGGTCCTCCGGTACGGTCCGCCCGCGCGGTGTGAAACCCTGGTGAAAGAGTGACGATCCCGCCGACGACCGGATCGGCCAGGCCAGGAGAGGACCGGAGGGCAGTGAGCGAGAGTGCGGCCGTCCGGCCCCGTAACCCGCGGGGGCAGGGCGAGCGCCTGCGGGAGGAACTCCTGCGGGCGACCGAGCGCCTCCTGGAGGAGGTCGGCAGCGAGGACGCGCTGTCGCTGCGCGCGGTGGCCAGGGAAGCCGGCGTCGCCGCGCCGAGCATCTACCGGCACTTCGCCGACAAGACCGAACTGGTCTGGGCGACCCTCGAAGTCAGCTACGAACGGCTGGCGCACGCGATGACCGACGCCGCCGCGCAGGCCGAAGAGGACGACCCGGTGGCCCGGCTGCGCGCCCAGCTGCGGGCCTACTGCCGCTACGCCATAGAGCACCCCGCGAACTACCGCCTGCTCTACGAGACCCGGCAGACGCCGGTCGGCCCCGAGCGGCTCGCCGGCCACCCGGCCGGGCTGCTGGTCCGCAGCTGGCACCACGCGCTGACCGCCTGCGAGGAGGCCGGCTGGCGGGTGCGCGGTTCGCGGGCCGAGGCGCCGTACCTGCTGTGGTCGGCGGTGCACGGCCGGGTGATGATCTGGCAGGTCATGCCGAGCCGCAAGGACACCAGTCGACTGGACGGGTTCGTGGAGGAGCTCCTCCAACTGCTGCTGGAGCACTGACCCCTCCCCGGACCGTTCGCCCCTCTCCCCGAGGCCCCCTGAGGCCCCGGCCGCCCGTCGGCCGGGGCCTCACACGTACCCGCTGCCAGCGGGCGAGGAGTGTTCCGTTCGTCACGTTCCCCGGAAATCCCCGAGACGTTTACCCGATCATTACGGATGTAAGTTTACGGTTGTTAGGCGATGGATCGACTCATGGCGCACACCCGACCGGTGTGCGCGCGAGGAGCGAGATGACCGAGATGATCGACACGACAGTTCCCGCCGCCCCGGCACCGCTGCCCGTGGAACCCCCCAGCGGCTGCCCCTTCGACCCCCCGGCCGAGTTCGGCGCCCTGCGCACCGAGGAGCCGATCTCCAAGATCTCGCTCCCCGACGGCAGTTGGGCCTGGCTGGCCACCCGCTACGCCGACATCCGCGCGATCCTCGGCGACACCCGCTTCAGCTCCGACACCACCCTGCACGGCTACCCGCTCAGCGGCATGACCGGCGGCGGCAACCAACAGAACCGCGGCTTCATCCGCATGGACCCGCCCGAGCACACCCGGCTCCGCCGGATGGTCACCCGCGAGTTCATGGTCAAGCGCGTCGAGGCCCTGCGCCCCGAGATCCAGCGCCTCACCGACGAGCTGTGCGACGCCATGGAGCGCCGCGCCGGCGAGCCCGTGGACCTCATCGAGGCGCTCGCCCTGCCCGTCCCCTCGCTCGTCATCAGCCTGCTGCTGGGCGTCCCCTACGACGACCACGACGTCTTCCAGCGGCTCACCGGCAAGCTGCTCTCCCGCACCATCGCGGAGCCGGAGCGCGAGGCCGCGCGGGGCGAACTCCGCGAGTACCTCGACGCGTTGGTCACCGCCAAGGAGAAGGAGCCGGGCGACGACATCCTCGGCCGGCTGATCGTCGAGCAGCAGCGCACCGGCGAGATCACCCACGACGACGTCGCCGCCTTCGCCGCCCTGCTGCTGATCGCCGGGCACGAGACCACCGCCAACATGATCGGCCTCAGCGCCCTCACCCTGATGCAGGACCCCGACTCCGCCGAGCGGCTCCGCCAGGACCCGACGCTGATCCGCGGCGCCGTCGAAGAACTGCTCCGCTTCCACAGCATCATCCGCAACGGCCCGCGCCGCGTCGCCACCACCGACATCGAGATCGACGGACAGCTCATCCGCGACGGCGAGGGCGTCGTGGTGGCCGTCCCGTCCGCCAACCGCGACGCCACGGTCTTCGCCGACCCCGACCGCCTCGACGTCGGCCGGGCCAACGCCCAGCACCACGTCGCCTTCGGCTACGGCATCCACCAGTGCCTCGGCCAGGCCCTGGCCCGGGTCGAGCTCCAGGTCGTGATAGCCACCCTGCTCCGCCGCTTCCCCGCGATGCGGCCCGCCGTGCCGGTCGAGGAGATCCCGTTCCGCACGGACATGGCCATCTACGGCTGCCACGCCCTGCCCGTCACCTGGTGACCGGCCGCACCGGCCGACCCACCGCCCCCACCGACCCCCACGGAGCCACCGCCATGAAGATCACCCTCGACGCCGACAAGTGCTGCGCCGCCGGCCAGTGCGTGCTGATCGCCCCCGAGGTCTTCGACCAGCGCGACGAGGACGGCGTGGTCGTCCTGCTCGACGCCGCACCCCCCGCCGAACAGCACACCGCGGTCCGCGAGGCCGCCGCCATCTGCCCCGCCGCCGTGATCGAGGTGCAGGAATGACGACCCGCCCGATCGCCGTCGTCGGCGCCTCCGCGGCCGGGATCACCGCCGCCGAGGCCCTGCGCCGGGCCGGCTGGACGGGCCCGCTGACCCTGATCGGCGACGAACCCCACCTCCCGTACGACCGGCCGCCGCTGTCCAAGCAACTGCTGCACGGCGCCTGGGAACCAGCGCGGCTGATGCTGCGCACCGCCGAGCAGCTCGCCCCGCTCGACCTCGACCTGCGGCTCGGCACCCGGGCCACCGGCCTCGACGTCGCCACCCGCACCCTCACCCTTGACGACGGCCAGCGCCTGGCCTGCGCCGGCGTCATCATCGCCACCGGCGTGGCCGCCCGCACACTGCCCGCCGCCGACGGCCTCACCGGCGTCTTCACCCTGCGCACCCTCGACGACGCACTGGCGCTGCGCGACCGGCTGTCCGGCGGACCCCGCCGGCTGGTCGTGGTCGGCAACGGCGTCCTGGGCTGCGAGGCCGCCGCGGTGGCCCGGGAGCTCGGACACGAGGTCACCCTGATCGGCCGGGAACCAGTCCCGATGGCCGCCGCCGTCGGGCCCGGCATGGGAGAACTCCTCGCCGACGAGCACCGGGCCCGCGGCGTCCGGCTGCTCACCGGCGAGGTGGCCGCCTTCGAGCCCGCCGCCGCCGCGGACCGCCCGGTGCAGGTCGACGGCGTCCGCCTGGTCGACGGCAGCCGGCTCCCCGCCGACCTGGTGCTGCTCGCCATCGGATCCGAGCCCGCCGTCGGCTGGCTGACCGACCCGGCACTGGACACCACCGACGGCCTGGGCTGCGACGCGTACTGCGCCGCCGCCCCCGGGATCTACGCCGCGGGCGACGTGGCCCGCTGGGAGCACCCGGTGCACGGCCGCCCGCTCCGCTTCGAGCACCGGATGAACGCCACCGAGCAGGCCATGGCGGCCGCCCGCAACCTCGTCGCCGAACTCACCGCCGAAGCCGTCAACGGCACCGCGGAAGCCGCCGGAGACGGTGCGGAGCCACCGGAGCGCCGACCGTTCGCCCCCGTGCCGTACTTCTGGTCCGACCAGTACGGCCTCAAGCTCCAGGCGTATGGCCTGACCACCGGCGCCGACCAGGTGGAGACCACCGTCCTGGACCGGGACGCCCGCCGCGCCGTCGCGCTCTTCGGCCGCGCCGGCCGGGCCGTCGGCGTCCTGGCCTGCGCCCTGCCGCCGCGTCAACTGCGGTCGCTGCGCGCACTGGTCGCCACCCCCGTCCTCTGGGAGGAGGCACGCGACCGGCTCCGGGAGGCCACCACCGTCGGCTGACGCCTGCGCCCGCCGCGCACGGGTGCCGTGCGCACCGCGGACGGTGTCCGATCATGGAGGGATGACCGACTCGTACGTCCGGGTGCGCGGCGCCCGTGAGCACAACCTCCGTGGCATCGACGTGGACATCCCGAGGGACGCGCTGGTCGCGTTCACCGGGGTGTCCGGATCGGGCAAGTCCTCGCTCGCCTTCGGCACCCTCTACGCNNCGAGTCGGTCGCCCCGTACGCCCGGCGACTGATCCACCAGGTCGGCGCGCCCAAGGTCGAGGAGATCAGCGGACTGCCACCGGCCGTCGCGCTGGAGCAGCGGCGCTCCGCGCCCACCTCCCGCTCCTCCGTCGGCACCGTCACCACCCTCTCCAACACCCTGCGGATGCTGTTCTCCCGCGCCGGCGACTACCCGCCCGG
>LIQL01000656.1 GCA_001418405.1 Streptomyces diastatochromogenes
CGGCCCCAGAGCCCCCACCCGCCTGGCCCTTCTCCTTGTCCTTCTGCGCCGTGCGGGCCTTCGCGGCCTGCTCCTTCTGCTCCGCCTTCGCCTTCTTCTTCGCCTCCTTGGCCCGCTGCTTCTGCTCCTTCGGACTCAGCGCCGCAGCGCCCTGAGCGGCCGGTACCGGGGCCTGCGGCGGATAGCCGTAGCCGCCCACCGCCGGCGCGGACGACTGTCCGTACGGCGGCTGCGTCCCTGCCTCGGCGGTGAACAGCGCCTCCGCCGCACGCACCGGATCATGGCCGCCCAAAGGCCCCGCGACCGGGGCAGGCCCCGGGGTCTCCGTGCCGGGCCACGGCGCGTCAGCCGGTATCCCGCCGCCCTGCCCAGGACCGGCCGCCCACGGCGAGGCGGTCGGCGGATACGGAGTGTCCGGCGCGCCGGCCACCGGAGGCCCGGCCGTGGGCTGATCGGCGGACGACTGCCACGGGTTCACGGACGAGCCCTGTACCGGGGGCGGGTTCGTCCCGTTGTACGGGGGCTGAGGGTGCGTCAACGTGTGCTCCAAGTCGAGATTGCGGACGGATGAGGTACGGGACGAGGGCTCTGCGGCAGCGCCGAGGAGACCGCGGTGAGCAGTGTCGGAGCCCAACCGGCCACCTCCTGTTTCGGCGGCGATGGCGGGTCAGAGGTCAGAGATGACGGCATCCCACGCCCCGTCGCCGTCCTCCTGGCTCACACGGCGCGGCACGGCTGACGGCGCCGGAGCAACCCCCGGTCCGGGCTGCGGATGCGGGGCCGGAGCAGCGGTGGGCGGATGCGGCGGCACCGGGCCCACCGGCGGCCGCGGACGACCAGGGCGCGCCCACGTACCCGACCCCGGCGCCAACGGCTCACCAAGCCCGCTCGCACCGAGCGCGGAGTTCGGCGCGCCCGCAGCGGGACCGAATGGCTGCGGAGTCGGCGGCTTCACCAGCGTCACGGGCTCCTCGCCGGGCCTCCCCCACGTTCCGTCCGGCCGCCACTCGACCACCGCCGCCCGTACGGACGGGACCGTCGCTGCGTCGACGAGCACCGTGTGCACCGTCTCCCACCAGCAGTTCGGCCCCTCCTCCACCGTATGCACGGTCGCCAGCTCGGGGTGTTTCGTGATCCACACCATGTGGTGGTCCGGCAGGTCCTGGAACACGCTCGCAGGCACCCGCGGCTCCCGGCGCGGGTCACGCTGGATCACCCCGCCACGCTTCGTCCGCCGCCGCCCATGCCGGTCCAGGTGGTGCTGCGTGCGCGAGTACACCTTGGTGACCTGGCTCGTCAAACCAGACAACACCTGCGCGTCCTCTGCGCCGTTCACCCTCAGACAAAGGAAGTTCCCGCAGGTCTCCAGGACACGCTTCGCCCATACGCCCGTCCCGTCGACGGCCACCAGGTCCGCCCACGACTGCGTCGACAAGATCGGGCGCACCATGGCGTCGCGCGCCTTGTTGCACAGGCCGAGCACCGCGTCGCCGGTCGCCGAACCGAACTCCTCGACCTGGATGTACAGCGGCCACTCGGGCGCGTACCCGGCGGCGATGTCGCGGCGCAGCATGTCGGTGGTGCTCTGCATGTCCAGCAGCACCATCGTCCCGAGCGTGCGTGCGAGCGCCCCGTAGGTGGACACGTTCAGGCTGAAGACGACGATGTCGCCTCGGTGCGCGGCTCGGTGCAGGTCGATCGTCTGCTCCACCGGGCCGGGCCGCAGCCACTGCCCGGCCGCCGGCCCGTTGCTGTACGTCGAGATGAGGCGTTGGGTGTCGGCGACCGCCGACCGCGTGAGCTCGTCCCGCCGCCAGTTCGCCACCATCGTCGCGACCCGCTCGCGTACCTCGTGCACTGCCCGCCGCGCCGCGACCTGCTGCGCGGCAGGGACGCGGGAGGCGACCGCATCGATGTCGATGCCGTCGGCGACCTGCTGCAGGAACTCGATGTCGAGCAGGTCGACAAGGGTTTCGAAGCCGCCCTTGCCCTGGCTGTAGCCAGACCAGTCGGCCACCAGGTAGGCGAGCTGCGTGTACTCGTATGCCGAGCGGAAGTAGACCGCGGCATCCCCGTCACGGCCCACCGAGTTGAGGAGCATGTCGCTCTTGGATGTGGCATTGCCGCGCACCAGCGGGTCGTAGAAGGCGGGAGCAGCCGGTGCTCCGGGGGCCACCGGCGTATACGGCGCACCGGCCGGATCGGCCAGGTCGAAGTGCAAGAACCGTCGCCCGTGAGCCTGGGCGACCTGCGCGTAGTGCGCGGGAACGTCCCGGCCGCCCTTGAAGTCGACCACGACCCACCCCGAGCCGAGCGCAACCAGCTGGCTCCCGAGGGAGTTCGCGGCCGCGGTCTTACCCGAGCCCGGCATCCCCTGCACGAACGTCGGCCGCAGGAAGCCGTTGTGCTCGCCGAGCACCGCCAGACCAGCCAAGCCAGTACCCATACCGACCGTCCCCGGCACCTCCATAGGACGCCCCAGCCAGTCCCGCCGCATCCGGTTCGCGCTGGTGTACTGGCCCGCGGCCATCCGCGCCGCACTCCTGACAGCCACCCGCCGCTCCCGGCCGGAGAGGTCCGCGACGGCCAGGACCTCATCCCTCTCGAACTGCGGCTCCTCCCGCGTACGGAACTCCACCACGGCGCTCCATACCGCCCCGGCGAACAGCCCCGCCGGGAGGGACAACGGCACCATCCACCCAACCGCTGCCCCCGGGGACAGCTCCGACCGTGACCCCCAGCCGAGCCCGGCGCCTATGTCCTTCCACAGCGCCACCACCCCTGCGACATGCCACTGCACCGCCCCCACGGCAGTGCCCTCGACGAACCAACCCACGGTCAAGACGAGCAGAACGCACGCACCGGCCACCGCCGACAGCAGGGCCCATCCCCGCGTTCTTCGCCACACCGCCAGCCGCCCAGCCACCGCGACCAGCACGGCCGGCGGGCATCCACCGAGCAGCACCAGCCACCCGATCGCACCCAGCAACGGCCCGACCGGGTCCTGCTCCGCAGCCTCTACCTCGGTGAAACGGTCCACGCCCAACGACTCCCTTCTTGATTCCGCCCCGCGTCCTCGACCCGTCTCACGGACGTCTCTGCTGCTGCCACCACGCCAGCCACCCGACGCCGTCACCCTCGACCTCCCACCGCGCACGCAGCCGCTTCCACTGCGGGAAGTCGACCCACCACGTGTCCGGCACCTGCCGCAGATCCAGCTGGTACGCGACCCCGACGTCCTTCGACTGGAAGTGCCGGACCAGGAACGGACTGTCCGGTCGGTAGCGCGGAGGCCCCGGTGGAAGCAGCCCCACCTGCTGCGCGACCCCCTCGGTCCACTCACCCGTCCGCGGGTGCGCATGGCCGTGGATCAGCGCCATCACCGGCTCCGTCGCGAGATAGATCACCTGCCCGAACAACCGGCGCGCATCGCTGTAGGCCCGCAGCACCTGGCGCAGCTCGGCCGGCTTCTTCGGGGTGATCTCCACCTCCACCGCAACCAGCCCGGCAGGCGACGCCACCACCAGATCGGGATAGTGCACCCGCCCGTGCGCCCCAACCGGAGCACACAGGAACCTCTCCCGACTTCGCCCGTCCGTCACCGAGCCGACCTGCGTCGTCAGCGACGCCGCGACCTGCTCCGCGCGGCTCGCCGAAGTCGCCTCAGCACGGCGCACCTCCCGCTCGGTGAGGACCCGAGCCCGGCCGAGCTCGAACGTGATCACCGCGTCCGCGACGGCCAACTGATGCAGCAGTCGCCCGCCAGGCGGCCCGGTCAGCGCCCGCAGATCACCCTCCGCCGCCCGGGCTCCCCGCGCGGTCGCCCACAGGTACGCCCCACCCCACTGGAACGTCGAGGTCTGGATGTACCCCGCCTGCCGCAGCATCGCGATGCGATTCCGCGCGGTGCCCTCCACCCCGCCCCAGTACCGCCGCGCCGCCTGCCGTGACGTCAGCACCCCCAGCCGAGTCGCCCCGGACAGCAGCTGATCGTCGGCGACGGTACGCCGCCAACCGTCGCCGCGCACCGTCCCGTGACCACCCGGCGCACCACCGGCAGCAGCCCGCCGCTTCATCGCTCCGTGCCGCCACCGCGTTGCCGTAGGCACCCCGCTGGGCAGCTGCGTCACCTCCGCCGAGACCCTCTGTGGCACGTCTCCTCCTGCCGTTTTCACTCCGGTCGAACGGCCTGAGATCTACCGGCTGAAGCGGACACCACCCGTGCAGGAGGGCCAGAAGGCGATGCTCGACAAAACTCAGACGCAAATCGGCCTTCTGCCCAGGTCACAGCCCATGACGTGCGGGCGCACACCCGCCGGATCTTTTCCAACTCAGGGGTAAGGGAAGGTGAGAGAAGACAGGTGCGGCCCTCCGGGCCTGGCGGGGCCGGGGCGCGGGGCGCCGGAGGCCCTGGCGGGTGCGGAGGGGCACGGCGTGGGCGCTGCGCGCGAGCCCGGGGTGGCGGCCGCTACGCGGTGTGGTGCTGGTGGATGGGCGGGGCCGCTGCGCAGCGTGGCGGGGTGGGTGGTGAGGGTGATGGGGCGGGTGTCGGGCACTCGGCGGTTCGCGGTCTCGCCTGAACGGCTCGACCGGCTCACCGGCCGGTGCCCTCACGGCGGTACCACCGACGGCCGAGTGTGCACACGGGAGCTCCCTTCGAGCCCGCTCGCGCTCTCCCGGCCGCAGTCCGCGCGGAGCGCCGTACCCGAGGCGTGTGCGACGGAACCCCAGCGGGATCACGACGGCCGAGGCCGTCCCGCCGCGGAGCGGCCTGCAGGACCAGGACCCGGACGAGGAACATGCACGGACCCGTGACGACACGAACCCCCGACCGTCGGCACAGGGCCGCCGTCGGGGCCAGGTCGGAGCCGTGCGCACTGGGTGGATACACGAGGCAGCGAAAGTGCGCACCAGGTCGGCAGCAGCCCGTCGCCGGGCAGGCCGGCCCGGTGGAAGAGATCGAGATGAGGCAGAGGACAAGACGGTGGTGGCTGGCCAGACCAAGGGTCTGGCCAGCCACCACCGT
>LIQL01000657.1 GCA_001418405.1 Streptomyces diastatochromogenes
GACAGATCGCAAAGCAGTCCGAAAGTCAGTCGTGCGGACCCCGTCACGTTCGGAAAAGAACGGAAAGAGCCGGTCACGGGCTGGACGGCGGTCGTCACCGCCGGTCGCGGGCGTGTATGGAGGGGGTGACGGCCTCAGTGGTTCCGGCCCGTCCGCCAGTCCGTCTCGATCGCCGGCCCCATGTGGTCCAGATAGGACCGCGTCAACTCCCGGATGCCCGCGACGCTGCAGTCGTGCCCCTCGCCCCACACCTTCCCGGCCACCCGCATCACCCCGCTGAACGCGGCGACCAACACCCGCGGCCGCGGATCGACGTCCACGTCCAACCCCTCGCGCCGGGCGATCAGCTCGGCGATCTGCTCCTCCAGCTCGGTGGAGCGCCGCAGGTGCGCCGCGATCAGCGCCGGCGTCGACTCGATCATGCGGAACGCCCGCATGTGCAGGTCCACCGGGATCACCGACGCGATGGCGTCGCCGATGTCGTCCCAGGCGGTCAACACGGCGCCGCGCAGGGCCGACAGCGGCGGTTCGTCCGCCGGTCGCGCGCGCAGCTCCTGGAGGAAGCGGGCCTCGACCATGTCCTGGACGGCGAAGACGACGTCCTGCTTGTTGGCGAAGTACCGGAAGAAGGTGCGCTGGGAGACGTCCACGGCCTCGGCGATCTCGTCGATCGTCGTCGCCTCGTAGCCGCGCTCCGTGAACAGCTCCAGCGCGGCGCGGATCAGGGCGTCCCGGGTGCGCTGCTTCTTGCGTTCGCGCAGCCCGGTGGGGGGTGTCTGCGGCGTCGGCTCCGCCATCCTGCGCCGCCTTTCCGTGGAGTTCTCGCTGATCAGGATACCTGTGAGGTAAATGACAGTTACCGACTCATGAATTATTTTGTCAACTGTCAGTTGCTGACATTAGCCTCGAAACATGAGCTCTCAGACCCCGGTCGCCGACGTCGCACCGGAACTTCCCGTACCGGAGCCTCGCAAGGGGTTGCGGGGCCATCCCTGGCTGACTCTCTTCTCCGTCGCCATCGGCGTGATGATGGTGGCGCTCGACGGCACGATCGTCGCCATCGCCAACCCGGCCATCAAGTCGGACCTCAACGCCTCGCTCGCCGACGTGCAGTGGATCACCAACGGCTACATGCTCGCCCTGGCCGTCGCGCTGATCACGGCCGGCAAGCTCGGCGACCGCTTCGGGCACCGCCAGACGTTCCTCATCGGCATCGTCGGCTTCGCCGCCGCCTCCGCCGCCATCGGATTCTCCAGCCAGGTCACGCTGGTCATCGTCTTCCGCGTGCTCCAGGGCGTGTTCGGCGCGCTGTTGATGCCCGCCGCGCTGGGTCTGCTGCGCGCCACCTTCCCCGCAGAGAAGCTGAACATGGCCCTCGGCATCTGGGGCATGGTCATCGGCGCCTCGACCGCCGGCGGTCCGATAGTNNGTCCGTCTTCTTCATCAACGTGCCGGTCGGCGTGCTGGCCCTCGTCCTCGGCCTGGTGATCCTCAAGGACCACCGCGCGGAGAACGCCCCCCGCTCCTTCGACGTCCCCGGCATCGTGCTGCTGTCCGGCGCGATGTTCTGCCTCATCTGGCCGCTGATCAAGGCCACCGAATGGGGCTGGGGCTCCATGACCACCTGGGGCTTCCTGATCGGCGCGGTCGTCCTCTTCGCGCTCTTCGCCGTCCTGGAGAGCAAGGTCCGTGAGCCGCTGATCCCGCTGCGGA
>LIQL01000658.1 GCA_001418405.1 Streptomyces diastatochromogenes
CACCGAAGCAGATCGAGGGACGGAGAACCCGTTCCGCTGAAGCGGCGGAAACATAGCCGCAGATCGCCGGTTAGCCAAACCGGCGTTCCTACGGACCATTTATCCTCCCACCAGCTCCATTCCGTGTGGAAGGACTTCGATGCCGCCCTCTTCGCCCACCCCGGCCTTCGCCCCGACGCCGGACCCGCTCACCCCCGCCCGCGACATCACCCACCGGCACTTCCAGGCGGGCGACCAGATCGTCGTCCTCAAGGGAGTTGCTGGCGACGAGCTGTGGGGGGACTCGATGCGCGTCATCGCCCCGTCCTGGCACACCCCAACCGACGAAGACGGCTGGCGCCTGCGCGACCCCACAGGCGGTGCCCAGACCTACCTCACCGGCCACCCCCGCTACCTCGTACACCTCTCACGCCGCTGCCCGGACTGTCTGATCCACCTGCGCGCCATGCAGGACCTACTCCTGCCGAAGTTCGCCGGGCACGACGATGCGGTCATCGACTGCGGCTGGTACACCACGACTTCCCTCGGCCAGCTCGTCCACGTCAACGACACACGGGGCGGCCAGTGAAGCTCCTCCCCTGCCTCCTGGCGACCGTTCGTTCCACCGAAGGCACCTCACGGTGATCCCGCGCATCAACGAACGCACCGTCGCTGCCCAGCACCCCCTCAGTGAAGCTCTCGTTCGGCCCCTCTCCACGCAGGAGGGGCTCACAGACCACACCGTCGTCGCGCACTGGCCGGGCCTGGACTTCTCCCCCTTGGACGACGAGCCGGCAGTGTGGACTTCCACCCAGTGGGCCGAGCACCTCGACGACCCGCTGTGGGAGCATCCCTTCGTCGCCAGTCACCGGGGCGATCGGCGGGCCATCGCGCACATCGAGATTCGCCTCCATCCCGACGACCGTGCCCTGACCGGGCCGGAGTGGGCCGAGGTCGGCCACCGCCTCGCCCGCGTCGCCGGCATCGAGGTCCCCGGCGACGAGCGTGGCTGCCGCTGGATCGCCGTCCAGGCCCAACCCCAACGCCTGGGCCTAATCGCCAACCTCATTCGACTCGACGGAACGTGGAACACTCAGCCCTTCGACCTGGCGCAACGTCTGGTGAAGGAAGCCCGCCGCATCGAGACGGACCTGCTCCTCACCCCAGTGCTCGGCACGGGCGAGCGGCAGGCAGTCCGAGCCGTGCCGAGCGCATCAGCTCAGCTCGCGGCGATCCTGTCCCAGCTCGCCGACGAGCAGTCTGGCCCCCTGGCCACCGTGCGCGGGCTCGTCGAGCACACCGCCCACCGGCTCGCCCGGCAGCCCGGCGACACCAGCCAGACCACAGCGCACCGCCTGGAACTGGTCGCCCGCCGCATCCACCACATCCAGCAGGACCTCCACACCACCGCCGCCGCCCACCTGCCGGAAACCGCACCCCCCGCGCGTGGCCAGCACACCATCGCCCGTCCGCAACTCCGCTCGACGAGCACGTTAGGCGCAACGTATCCCCACCCCCGCACGCC
>LIQL01000659.1 GCA_001418405.1 Streptomyces diastatochromogenes
ACATACGCGTCGAGGTCCGCCGCCGTTGACGGGTGGCGGACCTCGACGCGTATGTAGGCGGCGTTGTCCGGTGTGGTCGGCCAGGTGAGTGTGCCGGTGCCGGACGGTGGCAGCGGCGCGGTGTGCCGGCGGCCCTGGTCGGTGACGAAGGAGACCGTGCAGCCGGGCGCCCCGGAGACGGTCAGCCGGGCGGTGACCGCGGCCGGGCCGGGCAGTGCCAGGCGCTCGCCGATCCCGGCGTGCTCGCCGCGCGGGCCGGTGGCGGTGAACGCGAGGTCGATCCCGGCGGATTCGGCGATCCACGCCCGGCCCGCCCGGATGCCGTCCAGCAGGGCCCGGCGGGAGAGGTCGTCGGCCAGGACGACGGTCTGCGGCAGGCCGACCACGTCCGGGTCGCGGTGGGCGTCGCTGTGCCCGACGGCGGGCAGCCAGGCGGCGCCGTCCCGGACGTGCGCTACCAGGGCGTTGTCCCACGCGGCGAGGGTGATCTCGTCGTCGGGGCCGTACGGGCCGTTCCACACCTCGACCGCATCGGCGTCGTCGAGCCCGAACTTCCAGCCGCAGCCGACGCAGGTGGCGTGCGGATGGGCCGGGATGACCAGGCCGCCGGCGCGGTGGATGGCCCGGGCGTACCGACCGAAGACGCCGTCCCGGGCCCGGTAGCGCCAGTCGATGAAGACGCCGGGGTCGGTGCCCATCGCCACCACGTGGCCGTTGCGAGTGGTGACCTCCTCACCGGTGAGGATCAGCAGGTCGTCACCCCACAACCCCTCCCAGGCGCGGTGACTGGAGGTGGTGTTGTGCTCGGTGGTGGTGATGAAGTCGAGCCCGGCGGCCCGGGCGAGTGCCGCGATGCGGGCCGGGGTGCGCTTGCCGTCGGAGTGCACGGAGTGCAGGTGGCTGTCGCCGCGGTACCAGGCGCGGCCGCGGCCCCGGGCCCGCTCCGGCGGGTGGACGGGCGGCGGGGTCGTCCCCGGTGGGCCGTGCCGCAGGGTGACGGTGACCTCGTAGGCCAGGCCCTGGGGGGCGACGGTGTACGGGCCGAGGGCGATGTGCCAGGTGCCGGCGTTGACGGGGCCCGGGAGGTAGCCGGGGGTGGCGTCGTCGGCGCGCAGGAAGAACTCCGAGCGGGCCCCGCCCGACCAGCCGCGGAAGCCGGCGCCGCCCGGTGCCGTGCCGCGCTCGTCGAAGATGCCGATGTCGCAGGCGTTGCCCGCGGTGCCGTCGGGTACCGGTGGTTTGTCGTAGCGGTACGCGACGGCGATCTCCCGGACGCCGTGCGGGACGTCGACGGGGAGGTAGACGTAGTCGGGTGCGCCGACGGGGAGCCGCCCGGTGACCGTGCGCCGCTGCTCGGCCGGCCCGTCCGGGTGCGGTCCGGTGGTCGCTGCCGCCTCGGCGAAGCTCAGCCGGCCGAGCGGCAGCGTGCCGGCCGCGCCGGCGGCCGCCGAGAGCCTCAGTACGTCGCGTCGCTCCATCTCCGCCCCCTTGCGTCGTCGGGATCCGTCGTGCGTCGTCGGTGTGCGGTGCGCCGCGGGCGGTCGCCGCGGGTCGTGCCGCGCGCTCGGGCCGGTCGGCGGTGGCAGACCGGTCGGTGCCGGTGCCGGTGCCGTGTCGTCTCCGCGTCGTTGCGCGCTGTGAAAACTGTTCTACGCGTGTGTGACACGCGGGGAAAGCCCTGTGGATAACTCGCGGGCGGTGCGGCAACATGCGGTCACTCCACCCACCCGGCCGGCGTCCGCGGCGGCCCGTCCGGCCGTCCGGCCGCCCCACCCGTCCGTTCCGGCACGTCCGACCACACGACCCCTTCCCGATCACGACCCACTCCGATCACGACCCACTCCGATCACGACCCACTCCCGACCGCTCACCACGCCCGACCACCCGACGCGGAGGCACCCAGCATGCGGATCGCGACCACGCTGTTCCTGACCGACGAGACGATCCGGCCGACCCGGCTGGCCCAGGAGTTGGAGCAGCGCGGCTTCGACGGGCTGTACCTGCCCGAACACACCCACATCCCGGCGTCCCGGGACACCCCGGCCCCGATGGGCGAGCCGCTGCCCCGGGAGTACGGCCGCACCCTCGACCCGTTCATCGCCCTCGGTCAGGCCGCCGCGGTCACCGAGCGGCTGCGCCTGGGCACCGGCATCACGCTCGTCGCCCAGCACGACCCGGTCGACCTGGCCAAGCAGGTCGCGACGCTGGACCACCTCTCCGGCGGTCGTCTCACCCTCGGCGTCGGCTACGGCTGGAACGTGGAGGAAGCGGCCGACCACGGGGTGGAGTGGTCGACCCGGCGGGCCCTGGTGCGCGACCGGCTGGCGTTGATGCGCGCCCTGTGGGCCGAGGAACCGACCGCCTACGAGGGCCCCTTCGGCTCGGTCCGGGCCTCGTTCGCCCACCCCAAGCCGGTCCGTGGCGCGCCGCGCGTCCTGTTGGGCGGCGCGGCCGGGCCCAAGCTGCTGGCGGAGATCGCGGCCACCGCGGACGGCTGGCTGCCGATCGGTGGCGGCGGGCTGTCGGAGAGTCTCCCGGCGCTGCGGCGCGCCTGGGCGGACGCCGGCCGGGTGGGCGAGCCGGCGGTGGTGCCGTGCGCGGTCCGGCCCACCCCGGGGAAGTTGGCGCACTTCAGGGAGCTGGGCGTGCCGGAGGTGGTGCTCCAACTGCCGGCGGCGGGCGAGGCGGAGGTGCTGCGGACCCTGGACGACTTCGCGCAGTACCTGTGACCTGGCGGGGCCCGCGCGCCCTGGCCCCGGCCTATCGGGCACGCCCTAGGCCCAGCGGCGTACGGCGTCGTGTCGGTGGAGCGGTACCTCAGACCGATCCGCCCCGTTGGCGCCGGGCGTAACGTCGGAAGTGAAGGCACCAGGGACCACCTCCCCGAAGGAGTTCTGCCGAACTCTCGGAGATCAAGGAGACGCCATGCCCAGCCTCGACCACACGATCGTGCACAGCAAGGACCGCTTCGCCTCGGCCCGTTTCCTCGCCGACCTGTTGGACGCCCCCGAACCCAAGGCGTTCGGTCCGTTCGCCGCGTTGAGGATGGACAACGGGGTGACCCTCGACTACGCCGAGCACGTCGCCGGCGGCCGGGAATTCGTCGCCACGCACTACGCGTTCTTGGTGACGGAGGAGGAGTTCGACGGGATCCTGGCCCGCATACAGAAGCGTGACCTGCCGTATTGGGCGGACCCGAGGCACTCCAGGCCGCAGCAGATCAACCACCACGACGGCGGTCGGGGCGTGTATGTCGACGACCCCGACGGCCATGCCATGGAGTTCCTGACCCGGACCTACTCCGAGGAACTGCTGAACTCGCTCTGAGCGTGGTGGTGCGCGCCGCTGGTCCGGTCCGGCCGGACCAGCCGTCGGCGCGGCGTGGGCGTCGTGGCGGCGCCGCCCCACCCGACCGGAGATGGCCTCCGTTTGACGTGATCAGCAGCACACGGATCGCTCCGCTTCCGGCGGCGGAGATGTCGGCCCTCGCTCGTATGCTCGGGGGCATGACTTCCAGCGCGCAGGGATCTGACCAGGGCTCTCACCAGGGATCTGACCAGGTGTCGGACGAGGCCGACCGCAGCGCCGCGCCCCCGCGGCCGACGGCCAACGCGATGCGCCGGGCGCTCAAGCGGGCCCGGGACGGGGTGGCTTTGGACGTCACCGAGGCCGCCGTGCTCCTCCAGGCGCGCGGCGAGGACCTGGAGGACCTGTGCGCCTCCGCGGCGCGGGTCCGCGACGCCGGCCTGGAGGCCGCCGGCCGCCCCGGAGTCATCACGTACTCCAAGAGCGTCTTCATCCCCTTGACGCGCCTGTGCCGCGACAAGTGCCACTACTGCACCTTCGTCACCGTCCCCGGCAAGCTCCGCCGCGCCGGCCACGGGATGTTCATGTCCCCGGACGAGGTGCTGGAGATCGCCCGCCGCGGCGCCGAACTCGGCTGCAAGGAAGCCCTGATCACCCTCGGGGACAAGCCGGAGGAGCGCTGGCCCGAGGCGCGCGAGTGGCTGGAGGCCGAGGGGTACGACGACACCCTCGCCTACGTCCGGGCCATCGCCATCCGCATCCTGGAGGAGACCGGGCTGCTGCCCCACCTCAACCCCGGCGTGCTGTCGTGGACGGACTTCCAGCGCCTCAAGCCCGTCGCCCCGTCGATGGGCATGATGCTGGAGACGACCGCCGAGCGCCTGTGGAGCGAGCCCGGCGGCCCCCACTACGGTTCGCCGGACAAGGAGCCCGCGGTGCGGCTGCGCGTCCTGGAGGATGCCGGGCGCAGCTCCGTCCCGTTCACCAGCGGCCTGCTGATCGGCATCGGGGAGAGCTACGAGGAGCGCGCCGACTCGCTGTTCGCGCTGCGCCGCGTCTCCCGCGCCTACCACGGCGTGCAGGAGCTGATCCTGCAGAACTTCCGCGCCAAGCCGGACACCGCGATGCGCGGCATGCCCGACGCCGAACTCGACGAACTCGTCGCCACGGTCGCCGTCGCCCGGCACCTCCTGGGCCCGTCCGCCTGCCTCCAGGCGCCGCCCAACCTCGTCGACGAGGAGTACGGCCGGCTGATCCGGGCCGGCATCGACGACTGGGGCGGCGTCTCCCCGCTCACCCCGGACCACGTCAACCCCGAGCGGCCCTGGCCCCAGATCGACACCCTCGCCGAGCACTCCGCGGCCGAGGGCTTCCAGCTGCACGAACGCCTCGCGGTCTACCCGGAGTTCGTCCGGCGCGGCGAGCCCTGGCTGGACCCGCGGCTGCTGCCGCACGTCACCGCCCTCGCCGACCCGGCCACCGGCCTGGCCCGCGAGGACGCCGTGGTGACCGGCCGCCCCTGGCAGGAGCCCGAGGAGGGGTTCGTCGCCACCGGCCGCACGGACCTGCACCGCACCATCGACACCGAGGGCCGTACGGCGGACCGCCGGGACGACTTCGACGAGGTGTACGGCGACTGGGCGGAGCTGCGCGAGGCCGCGGCGCCCGGCATGGTGCCCTCCCGTCTGGACGCCGACGTCCGCCAGGCCCTCTCCCAGGCCGCCGACGACCCCACCAGGCTCACCGACGACGAGGCGCTCGCGCTGCTGCACGCCGACGGTCCGGCGCTGGACGCGCTCTGCCGGATCGCCGACGACCTGCGCCGCGCCACGGTGGGCGACGCCGTCACCTACATCGTCACCCGGAACATCAACTTCACCAACGTCTGCTACACCGGCTGCCGGTTCTGCGCCTTCGCCCAGCGCCGCACGGACGCCGACGCCTACACCCTCTCCCTCTCCCAGGTCGCCGACCGCGCCCAACAGGCGTGGGACGTGGGCGCGGTGGAGGTCTGCATGCAGGGCGGCATCCACCCCGACCTGCCCGGCACCGCCTACTTCGACATCGCCCGCGCGGTCAAGGAGCGGGTCCCCGGCATGCACGTGCACGCCTTCTCCCCGATGGAGGTGGTCAACGGGGCGACCCGCACCGGCCTGTCCATCCGGGAGTGGCTGACCGAGGCCAAGGCCGCCGGCCTGGACACCCTCCCCGGCACCGCCGCGGAGATCCTCGACGACGAGGTCCGCTGGATCCTCACCAAGGGCAAACTCCCCACCGCCACCTGGGTCGAGGTCATCAAGACCGCCCACGAGCTGGGCATCCGCACCTCCTCGACGATGATGTACGGCCACGTGGACCAGCCCCGGCACTGGCTCGGCCACCTCCGGCTGCTCGCCGAGATCCAGCGGTCCGCGGTGGCCAAGGGCGTCGAGGGCTTCACCGAGTTCGTCACGCTGCCGTTCATCCACACCAACGCGCCCGTCTACCTCGCCGGCATCGCCCGCCCCGGCCCCACCACCCGTGACAACCGCGCGGTGACGGCGAGGTAGACGGGCGCGT
>LIQL01000066.1 GCA_001418405.1 Streptomyces diastatochromogenes
CCCCCGCGCGGGCCGTCCGGGAGGCCGGACGGCGCCGCGCGGGGGAAACCACTCGAACCGGTGAGTCTGCCGGCGCCGCGAACGGGTCAGGGGGCGACGCCCCCTCACTTCTCCATGTGGGCGGCGAGGTTGGCCAGGATCGCGTCGTAGATGCGGCCGAGCCCCTTGGGGGCGAAGGTCCGCTCGAAGAAGCCGCCGATGCCGCCGGCCCCCTGCCAGGTGGTGGTGACGACGACCTTGGCGCGGTTCTCCCCGGCCGGGGTGACGACCCAGGTGGTCACCATGGAGGAGTTGCGGTCCTTCTCCACCAGCTGGCCGTCGGTCGGCTCGTCGACCTCCAGCAGGCAGTCGCGCACCCGCTTGCTGGTGGCCTGGAGCTTCCAGTGGACGAGGGTGCCCTTGCCGTCGCCGCCCTCGCGGACCTCGTACTCGCTGAAGTGCTCGGGCAGCAGCTGCCGGCGCGTTCCGTTGTAGTCGGCGAGCGCGTCGAACACGTCCTCCGGGTCCGCCGCGATCTCCCGCTGCGTGGTGGCCTCTACCTGCCCCATGTGTGCCTTCCTCCAGTAGTCGGCTGCCGGACCTGAGTGCGCCGCCAACCTGCGGTGCGCCGCCAAGCCAACCACCACTGGGCAGCGCACCCAAATCCGGGTTGACAACCCGGAAGCGAACAGGTGTTCTAATATCGAGGTGGGGGCTCGGCAGGATCGCAACAGGAGGCCCGATGCGCTGGGACAATCTGGGAGAAAGCCCGTCCGCGCTGTTCGGCACGGATGTCGTCACCCGAACGGTGGACACCCCCGAATTCCGCGGCATCACCTTCCACGAGGTGCGCGCCCGCTCCCTCGTCAACCGCGTGCCGGGCGCCTCCCGGATGCCGTTCGAATGGACCGTGAACCCCTACCGCGGTTGCAGCCACGCCTGCTCGCACTTCACTGCATGACCCTATTGAGCCCGGGAGGGCCGATGCTCAGCACTCCGAACGCGGACAAGGCCTGGAAAGGCATGACGAGGTCATTCCCGACCCCGGAGGCGCCAGGCCAGTAAGCAGCCCCGAGCAAGGCGGAGAGGACGGCTTACGCCGTGCTGCTGCATGGACCGGCTGCGCGCTCAGGCGGCGCCGACGCGAGTCAGTGGCTGCTGCTGCGCGACCGCACAGCGAAGCGCCTGTAACCGACGCACCAGCAGCAGCCACACTTCAAGAACGCGTCAGTCGCCCAAGACGCCGTCGACGTAGTCCTGCGCCGGCCCGTACAGGCCGCGCGGAACCAGCCTGCGGACAATCGCCCTACGAGGCCCAGACGACCCCTCGGGCTGCTCCGCCCGCGAGGTCAGCCCAACCCCTGGAGCGGCTCGATCCGTACCGATCGCGGATCGAACGGCGCCCTGCCCGGACGGCCGGGCAGGAGCGTCACCGTGGCCAGCGTCGCGACCACCGCGCGCTGCCGGTCCAGCATCAGATCCTCCCAGGCCTGGGCACGATCTTCGGCGGTCACGATGTCCACCAGGATGCGCGACCGTTGCAGGCAGGCCATCTGCGCCTCGACGTCAGCCAGCCGGGCCTTGATCCTGCGGGTAGCGGCCTTGAATTCGGCGGCGTCCCCATCGTCGTCATCCGCGAACGCGTCGGTCAGGGACCTGATCCGGGACCGCAAGGCAACGGCCTTCGCCCACAGCTCCCCTGTCCCCGGTGCGGTCTCGTCGACGAGGAGATCGACGGCGTCGGGGCGCGACAGGCGCCGGATCACGTACTCCTCGACGGTGAGGTCGATCGGCTCCGTACCGCGCGCCAGGTGCTTCGTCTTCCGGCACCGGTACAGCGGCGCCGTGAGCCCCCGCGAGCCGGACGTCACGGTCGTCCCGTCGTCGCAGACACCGCACCGGGCGATCCCCGACAGCAGCCACCGCCGGCCCGGTCCCGGGCTTGTCGCCCGTCTCTTGTCCTCAAGGACGTGCTTCGCCGCCCGCCATGTGGCCTCGTCCACGATGACCGGCCACTTACCCGGGTACAGCTCGCCGCGGTACTGACGCAGCCCTGCGTAGCGCTCGTTCAGGAGTACGCCGCGGATGGCGTTGTGTGACCAGGGTTTGCCGTTGCGGTTGAGGATGCCCCGTTCGTTGAGGTCGGCGGCCATGCCGGAGAGGGTCGCTCCGGCGAGCAGCGCGTGAAAGCAGTCCTTGACCTCGGCGGCCTCGTCTTCGACGAGCTCCGCGCCGTCTGCGGTGTAACCGAAGCAGCGCGGCCCGGATGGCGGCAGGCCGCGCTCGACGCGCTGGCGCATCTCCCGCTGCTCCCGCTCTGACATCTGCTCGACCTCGAACGTGTCGACCTCGCCGAGAAGGCCGGCGAGGAGGCGGCCGGCGGCTGTCGTGAGGTCCAACTCGGGGCCCTTGACGCACAGCACGGACACCTCGTGCTTGCGGAGGATCTCGATTCCCTCGGCCCGTTCGCGCCGGTTCCGCCAGAGCCGGCCGAGCATGTAGACGATGATGACGTCGACTTCGCCGCGCTGTACGGCAGCCATGAGGAGCTCGTACTGGGGGCGGTGCTTGCCGTGGGTGGCCGACTTGTCGTTGTCCCGGAAGCGGCGCCCCTGGAGGGGGATTCCGCGCCGTTCGGCCAACTCTGCAGTGTCCTCGCCTTGACGGATAACACCGTCTTCGTCGCCCTCATCCGCCTTGCTGATGCGCTCGTATGACGCACCCTTCGTGTACTTCACCAGGCCGTACTCAAGGTGCCGCCCGCGGCATGGACCCCGGCCGTCGAGCCCGACGGAGAGATCCGTGACGGGGTCTGGGTCGCTGAACTCACCGGCGGCGTGCTCGACGGCTGGCCCAAGGGCATGCGGCTGATCGTTCTGAAGGAACGACCGCACCCCGGTGCCCAGTTGAGGATCAGGGACGCCGACGGCATGCGGATCACCTGCTTCGCCACCAATACCACCGGCCAGCCCATCGCCGGGCTCGAACTCCGCCACCGCCTGCGGGCACGGGCCGAGGACCGCATCCGGGCTGCCCGCGCGACCGGCCTGCGGAACCTCCCCCTGCACGACACTGCCCAAAGGGTCTGGCTGGAGATCGTGCAGATCGTACTCGCCCTGCAGGCCTGGATGCCGATACTTGCACTGAACGGCAAGACCCGGCTCTGGGGCCCCGCCGCCTGCGACTCCGCCTGTTCAGCCCGGCTGGCCAGCTCGTCACCACCGGCCGCCGCCACGTCACCGACACCCTCGAACGGCTCGACCAACTGCCGAACCCAGTCTGACCAGTAGCTGCCCCGTCCCTACAAGCAGCACCATCCGTCTTCGGAGCAGTGGAACCCGGAGCCCACCCGACACGACAGTCGGGCCACCGGCCTGCCCACAAGCAGCCACGGAACGCGAAACGGTCTGCCGACTCCGTCGGCAGCCCTCGATGGCGCATGTGCTGGAGCATGTGCAGTGCATAGAAGCTGACTGTTTTTGATTTGCCGGCTCCTCCTGCTTCTGGTGTGAGCGCAGCCACATGGTGCATGGCCTCGTCCCAGGTAGCGAATGAGAGCCTCTGTTCCTTTTCGGAGTTCGCGAGGTAACGATCCTGCCAGCGGAGTCCTCGTCCGTGGCCGGCGGTCGGATATAGGGGTCGGAAGCTCGTACCGCAGAGGCGCGGGAGGTCACCTCGCTCGGGTTTCGGAAATCTCTTGTGCCGGCGGTCGAATGGGACGAGTCCGTCGGGCACAGATTTCCTCACGCTTCCTCGGGGGTCTGTTGTCGGTCTGTCCTGGTGGCTTCATGGGTACCGCGTGCAGGGCTTTCACGGGCAACTCTTTCCACCGCGGAACGTGATTATGCACAGTTGTTCATGGTGTTCTGATCGGACAGCAAGTGATCTCACACTGTGCAAGACCGTGACGCGACACCTGACCCCCGCCTCCTGTCTCTCGGCATGCAGATCCGCAGAATCAGAGAAGAACGCGGCTACAGCCTCGAACAGCTCGCCGAAAGAAGCGACCTGAGCTTTCGCGGTCTCATCTACATCGAGCACGGTCAGCGAAACCCCAGCATCCTCACCGTGGTTGACATTGCGAAGGCCCTCGATGTCACCCCGGGCGAACTCACTGATCACCTGGCGGCCGAATAAGCAGGAACCCCGCAGGCCGCGCTGATGGCCAGACGGCCTCGACGACTACCGCGGCTGCGACCACGAGGGCCGGCCGACGATTGCGGTGACGCCGCGTCTCACTCTTCATCCCGCGCGGCGAGCCAAGGATGGCTTCCGGCCGTCGACAGTGGTGCTGCGCAGAGCGGTTAAGTCACTTTCCTGCCGCAGCAGTTCTTGAACTTGCGTCCCGTGCGCATCATGCAGGGGCACGGGCTGTTCCTGCTCGGCCGAACCACAGTGAGCGGCACAGTGCCGCCGACTGTGTGACCCAGGGCAATGGCACGAAAGAGGTAGGACGGGTCGTCTGCGGCCATGCCTTGCAGGTTCCTGCCGATGACTACGGTCAACGCCCCCTCGAGTGCCCTCTGATACCAGTGTGGGTAGAAGTTGAGCGGAAACGAAGGCAGGAGCAGTCCGTGCGGGCCGACGATGGACAGTCTGTGGTCTTCCAGGCGCGCTTGGACGCGCGCGTTGTCGACGGCGGGAATTTGACGCAGGGCCAGAGGTTGTCCGTCCTCGATGGAGAGCATGCTCAGGAGGTTGGTGAAGCCCGCTTCCTGGTAACGCCGGAGGATGAGATCGATGCTCCCGCTGTCCTGGCTGACAGGGCCGAATCCTCCGTAGCAGTCAACAATGATGCCTGCGCTGCTGCCGCCGAACAGGTAGCACTCGACCTCGTAGTTCTCGGGGGTCTGTGTCGGCACCGGGCCATCCGCCTGGAGCACGGAGGAAGGCATGCAGTGCGGGTGGGCAAGGGTCAGCACAACCTGGCCTGCCCGCTCATGACGCAGGGCGAGGAGTTCGGCCTCTCCGGTCTCATCAATCAGCAGGTTGCATGCCGCGCACACCTGCCGTGAGTTCTCGAGCCGGACCAGGAGTTCCCCGATGCCCGCTCCCGCCAGTTCTTGACGGACGGTGTCCGAAATATTGATCTGTCTCGTCCTGGTCACGGTACGGGAGCTGCCAGCACCATGAGGAGGCCCGGACGCAGGCCCTTGATGCAAGCGGTCCTTGAGAGCCTCTATGACTGCCATGACTCGGTCGTCGAGGCGCTTGCCGTAGCCGGTCAGATCGCCGAACGGGGGCGGGTCGCCATCTGGCGACGTCTCATAGTGCAACGCTAGGAGGAGAAGGAGTGCCTTCGCAGCGTCTGACCAGTTATTGAGGTCGTGATGGAGTGAGAACGCTTCGCGTGCGTGTGTGCGGGAGAGGGCGGTATTCCCGAGCGCGTGGTACGCCCTGGCCAGATTGAGATGGCAGGTGGCGAGATTCGGTTTGTCGCCGAGTTGCTCGCTGAGTGACAAGGAAGCGTGAAATTCCGTGACAGCCCGCTCGAGGTCGCCGACCTCTGCGTAGTGGGCACCCAGACGGCAGTGCAGGACAACTTCGACCGACTTCATGCCCAACTGCTGGGCCTGGGAAATGAGATGGGTCAGCGAAGCAACGGCCTCGTCTTCTCCATTGCTGAGCCGGCACATCGCAGCGTGGGCGCGAGCGACGGTCAGGAGATGATGATCACGCTGTTCCGCAGCTAGCTCCGCCGCTTTGTCGTACTGGTTAACTGCTTCAGGCCAGTCGCCGTGGCGTGCATGCGCGTTGCCCAGAGCAAGACGGCAGTCAAGGATCCCCGATGCCTTGCCGGCCCGCTCGTACAGGTCGAGTGCCTCGGTGATGGAAGACATAGCCTCCTTGTGGAGGTCTCGGCGCGAGTAGACCGTGGCCAAGGCGCGCAGCGCTTTGGCTTTGGTGGTCGGTCTGGTGGTGGCGGATGTCGCCGAGATGACGGCTCGGAGGATTGCGGCTCCCTCTTGCCATCGTCCTGCGACGATGAGAGCTTCCCCCAGGGCCGCTCTGATCTGGTCCAGTGACTGCTTGTCGTCCGTGGCCTCAAGACAATCGGCAGCTTCCGTAAGAAGGTCGACGGCTTCGTTGACCCGCCCCAGTTGCCACAGGTACTTGGCCTTCTTCTGCAGTGCCTCGGCCAGGGCACCCGGGTGGTCAATCGATCGGGCCATGTCGAGCGCCTCAGCGAAGTACTTCTCTGCTTCAGCGAGCTGCCCAAGGGCCCCTTGGTAGGTGGCGAGATAGGCCAGGGAGCGTGCTGCGTGCTCGTAGTCGCCGATCCCGTACGCCAGGTTGGCGCATTCCGCGAGAAGAGCGGCAGCTCGGTCGATGTCTGCCTGGCCCGCAGCCTGATCTCCGAGCCGGAAGAGAACCCTTACTTGGCCCTGAACATCGCCGGTGTCCCGGTAGATGGCGAGCGCGGCCTCAAGCGGCTGCGGCGGAGCTGATTCCGGGCGCTCCTCGACGGGCGACTCTGCCAGTTCCATCAGAGCCTTGGCTTCCCACTCCCGGCTTCCGACACCACGCGCACGCTCGATGTCCTGGCAGGCCTCACGGGCTGCTTCAGTCGGACGGCCTGTGCGGCGCAGCAGGGCGGAGATCGCTCCACGGCTGGCCAGGTCAGCAGGGCTCCCCGGCACGGACATGTTCTTGCTGTTCTGGAGGTATTCCTCAGCCCGGCGGAATTGGCCGATCGCGGCGTGAGCCAGGCCGAGAATGCTCAGGACGTGGGCCAACGCGGAGCGATCGTCGGTGATCCGCCAGAAGGGCAGACCGCGACGCAGCAGCGGGATGGCCTCTCGGCTCCTCCCGAGGTTAATCAGTAGCGTGCTCAGGCCCAGCTCTGCCTGGAACATCTGGTATAGGTTGCCTGCCTCGTGCGCTGCCCGGGCGCTGCTTTGCAAGAGTTCGGCAGCGCGTTGGCTGTCGCCGAGGTGAGCGGCGGCCGCGGCGAGGTTGTGCTGAGCCGACGCTGTCCATTCGGGCTCTCCGCAACGCCTGCCTGCCTCAAGCACGCACAGATAGACGCGTTCGAGATCATTCCAGTGGCTGCCGTGTGCCAGAAAGCCCGTGAGCTCGGAAGCCAAATGGACCAGAGGCCCCCACACTTCGTGTTGCCGGGCCAGTGCCGTCATCGCCACAGCGCCCGGGCGGTCAGCGTCAAGCGTGCGTAGGGCGCCCCTGTTGCTCTGCGCGGTCACAGCCGCTTCCTTGTCCATGAAGCCGATTGACTCCGTCGCGGACCGTGTCCGGACGGCCAGCATGACGCACGTCTGGCGGATGACAGCTTCACGGCGCGTTCCAGAGACGGCAGCTGCCGTATGTCGCGCGAATCGGTGCAGGATGTCATGCAGCACATACCGGTCTTCGTCAATCTGCTCGATGAGGCAGAGTTCGAAGAGTGAGTCGAGCAGGTCCGCGACGTCGTCCACGTGGGCCTCATCGAATTCCTCCAGCGAGCTGATCTTGGCGGCAGCAGCGACATCCGTTGTGACCGACATGTGAGGCAGAACACCAAGGGTGGTGAAGAGCTCTGCCTGCTCAGGGCTCAGAGCGTCAAAGCTTCGCTCAAGCACGGGCAGGAGCGCGTCCTGACCGGCCTTGAGAGTCCGCACCCCGCGCTCAGGGCTTGCAATTGCCTCGAGGAAACGACTCACGCTCGCTCTGGGGCGGCTCGCCAAGTGAGCGGCTGCAATCTGCAGAGCAAGCGGATGCCCGGCACACGCTTCGGCCAGGGCCGACACTTGCGCATCGGTAAGCCGATCGTGGCCTGCGATTGTGCGGACCAGCTCTTCACCGTGCTCAGCTGACAGCGGCTGGAGTTCGATAGGACGGACCACACCGGTGAGCCCGCTCAGCCTGGCCCGGCTTGTGCATACGAGCGCAAAGGGGCCGTCCATTCGCAGAACGTCCAGGAGAGCTTCCTCGGAGGTGACGTCGTCGATGAAGAGGAGCACTCTGCTGTGAGCCAGCGATGTGTGGAGCAACGTCATCTGCTGTGCACGGTCTTCGGGAAGGGGGCCTTTGTGGGAGCCGAGAGCCCGCAACAGTGCCGGCACCAGATCGGTCGGCTGCCCTTCCTCGCCCGAGAGGGAGAGGTTGAGGTGAAATTGCCCGTCCGGGTACGTCTCGGCGGCCAGTGTCGACAGTCGTAGAGCGACAGCGCTCTTGCCGATCCCAGGAGCCCCTGTTACCACTACCGCTCGACGGCTTTCCTGCCCTGGAGCTTCCAGCACACTGAGGCCCTCGGCGACTTCAGCCTCACGTCCGAACAGAGAGCGCACTTCGCGAGGCAAGCCGGTAGCTGCGCAGGGGCTGGGACCGAGAGAAGCGCCTTCCAGTTGTTTGACGTACTCGTCCAGCCGCGCCAGTACGTCGCCG
This sequence comes from Streptomyces diastatochromogenes, assembly GCA_001418405.1. Classification (GTDB taxonomy): domain Bacteria; phylum Actinomycetota; class Actinomycetes; order Streptomycetales; family Streptomycetaceae; genus Streptomyces; species Streptomyces albulus_C. The sequence goes on from LIQL01000066.1 coordinate 8,362, forward strand.
GGCAGGACCGCGTCGGCGTTGGCGTGGCGAATTTCCCTGCTGTCGTCCAGAAGCCGGCAGATCTTGTCGTAATGCCAGACTTCCACCCCCTTGAGCGGCAGACCGAGTGTGTGCGCGCGCTCCCAGAGCGCGGCCTGGACGCGATCGATGCCCCCGGCCCCAGGGGCCGG
>LIQL01000660.1 GCA_001418405.1 Streptomyces diastatochromogenes
GGCCGCCTCACCGACGACGCCTCGGGCGGCGGCAGCCGGCGGACCGCGACCACCGCGGCGTCGTCGGTGAGGCGGCCACCGGCGTGGGCGAGGAGGTCCTCGCGCAGTCGGCGGAGCACGTACCGGGGGCTGCTGCCGCTCCAGGCGCCGGCCCGTTCGCTCAACGGATAGAAGTCACCGTTCGCGTTGCGCGCCTCGATCACCCCGTCGGTGTAGAGGAGCAGCAGGTCACCGGGGAGGAACGGGAAGGTGTCGACGTCGTAGTCCTGCGGGCCGTCGAAGGTCCCCAGCCCGAGGGGCAGGGCGCAGCGCCCGGGGGCGAGGCTGTGGGCCCGGCCGTCCCGCAGCAGCAGCGCGGGCGGGTGCCCACAGCTGATCGCACTCAGCTCACAACGCCCGTCGGGAATGTCGAAGAGCGCGACCGTGGCGAACAGCTCCCCGACGTCGGCATGGGCATCGGCATCGGCCGGGGCGGCATCCGACGTGCAGCCGGCGGCCGGTCGCGCGGGAGCCGTGTCCCACTGACTGCTGTCCCAGCGGACCGCGCCGTCGAGATGGCGGGCGAGCCGGGGCAACGTGGCCTGACGGTGCGCCGCCGCCCGGAACGCACCGAGGATCAGCGCCGCGTGACTGTACGCCGGGAGCCCCTTGCCACGGACGTCCCCGACGATCAACCGGGTACTGACCGCCGTCCGCACCGCGGCGAACAGGTCGCCCCCCATCTCCGCCTCCTCCTCCGCAGCCACGTACAGCGAAGCGAACTCCAAGTCCCCGCTGCGCACCGGCAACGGCCGCAACAGCACCTTCTGCGCCACCGCCGCCACCGAACGACTCCGCGACAGCCGCCGCTCGCTGCGCTCCCGCACCACCGTGAACAGGAACACCAACCCCGACACCACGATCAGGGCACTGATCTGCGCGACGAAGTTCCCGGTGCCCAGGGCTCCCTGGCCCGCGGCGACGCCGAGCTCGGCCGCCACCGCCAGACCGCCCATGAGTGCGGTCGGACCGGGACCGGCGAAGGCGGCGGTGAGGGCGGGCGCGGCGACCAGCAAGGGTCTGAGGTGGACTTCCGCCGGCGAAAGGGCATCCGCCACCAGGACCGCGGCGATCAGTCCGAGCGGAACCAGCATCAGCGCGCGCCCCGCCTCAGGTCGTCGGTGCAAGCGCGTCAGCCGTCGAATGGGCATGCATCATGCTCCCATTCGCCCGGACGATATCCGAGACACCACAAGGACGGCCCCCACCGGTCACGACACGGAACTTCCGGCAATTCCTCCCCGACACCGCACCACCCACACAACAACGGATCGAATTTCCCCGCGAGTTGCACAAAATCACTGCACGAAAACCTGCACGAGTCCGGCTGATCACCCTCCGCTCCCCCGCCACACGCATCCGCCCGCAGCCAGCTCCGCGAGCACATCCGTGGCTTAGGATGACGGCGTTCTTTCAGGTGGGAGAACAGTGACGGTCAGCGTGTTGTCAGCCCTTCCACGCTGACCGTCACCTCCCCTGGCCGCACTCCCCGACCACCGCAATGCCGGGCCGGCCCTCTCCACTCCCCTCCCCGCGTCGAACACGACGACTTCGGAACGTCATATAAACCATTCAGCCCACCCCTGCGGGTCGAGAACACCTCACCGCACGAAGGCAAGGGCGCCACCGCCTCAAAGGTCGTACACCGGTGGGCAAATGGGTGACCGTGCCGTGATTCCCGTTACCGGGGGCGGAGATTCACCGTTCCTCGCTGGGAGAGAGCAGCGAATGGACCTCGTGGGTCCGCCGGCCGGGACGGTCCTTTCCTCCCCGGTGGCGGACGTCCCGCGGAATCGATGTCGACAGGCGTCCGGCGCGAATCGAAGGAGTGACGGTGGTCCGGTCCATCGATTCCTGGACCGCGCGGGCGACTTCACGATCGGCGTGGCCGCGGCCCCTCGGGAGACTTCCCCCGTGGTTCACGCAGGGCACGCACATGTCGAATCCCGGGGAATTCCCGTTCGCGCACTCAACACAGCGTTAAATAATCAGATTTCCATACAGGCAATGAAGGGCCGAGGGTTCCATGCGCAAGCTTCATCAGATCGCGCTGGTCGTCGCAGCGGCTGGCGGTCTGTCCACCATCGGCGCCGGCGCCAGCCAGGCCGACGCGCCGGCCGGGTACAACGGCGCCGCGACGCCCACCGCTCCCCAACCGGACAGCCCCCAGGCCGCCGCCTGGACCGCCTCGGGCGCCACCGCCCACACCTACGGGACGCACGGCGGCCCGCAGCAGGCGGCCCCGCAGCTGGCCGCGCCGCAGCAGCCCGCCGGTCCGCAGGCCGGCCCGCAGGTGTCGCCGCAGCTCAACCCGCAGCTCAACCCGCAGCTTTCGCCGCAGGTGGCGCGGCTGCTGCCGCAGTCCGGTCCGCAGGACCAGAACAACCTCTTCCGCCCGTACCAGGAGTGCAGCCCTCAGTCGTTGCTCGACGCCAACGTGCCGATCGGTCTGCTGGCCACGCCTGAGACCCACGGCTTCTCCTGCACCCAGAACAACACCCAGGCCAACGCCTTCGCGACTGCCAGGTAAGGCGGCGGCAGCGGCCCTGCCACCGTGGGCCCTTCGGGGGAATTTCCTCGAAGGGCCTTCGTGAACGGCCGGCCATCCGCCCCCGCTCCTCACCAAAAAAGAGGCGACACCGCCCGCATCTCGGCCCGTTCCCGCTCAACCCCGGTCCTTAACTGCTCAGGTTCCGGGGCAACTTCCGTTTTTTCCGTCGCATATTCCGGCGCGTCGCTCAAGGTCGATTGGTATTTCGTATTAGCCTTCCCAACTGTACGAAGTCGGTACATCGCAGATCGCATCTGCGGATCGCAGTCCACATCGGCTCAAACTTCCGGAGAAGAAATGCGCAAGCTTCACAAGGCCGCCGTCGTGGCTGCCGCTCTCGGTAGCATCAGCTTCCTCGGCGCCGGCAACGCGTTTGCCCTCGGCGGCCAGGGCGGCGGGCAGTTCGACATCAAGCAGGGTTCCCAGTGCCGGTCGCACGACCTGAACCTGGACGTCCTCGGCGAGGTCGGCGTCCTCAACGGCCTGCTGGGCAACGCGCTCAACGGCGAGGGCTCGCCGGGTGCGCAGTCGACTCACCTGGGCTCGACCATGGGCTGCAACAACAGCGCATTCTGAGCCGCTAGGTACCGCACAGGTCACCCATAGGGTTCTCGACGCCGAGCCGCAAGGCCGGCGTCGAGAACCTTTTTTTGCGTACTTTTTTCGAGGGCGGCGCCGCACCACCTGTCGAGTAATTACCGATAAACATACCGATGTTGACGAGCGCACACCCCGCCGCCGTGATGGCTCGCTGCGCCGGCACTCCAACTGATGCATGCCGGCGGGCAAATGGGTGACCGTCGCTTGATTCCCGTTACTGGCGGCGACAATTCACCGTTCCTCGCTGGGAGAGAACAGCGAATGGACTCATGGGCCACCGACCGGTACCTCTTCGTCCGGGCTCCGGAGCGGCCTGCGGCAACCATGTCGACGAGGTCGTCCGACGCGATGCGGAGGAGAGGTGACGGGCTGCGCCGTCGCTGCCGAAGGTCGTTGGAGGGCCTCACGATTGGCGTTGTCGCGGTCCGACGGAAGGCTTCCGTCCTGGATTTGCACGTGGTGCGCAAGGCGTGAAGTCCGGGATTACCTCTGTTCGCACACTCACGTCAGCGATAAGTAATCAGTTTTCCATACAGGTAATGAAGGGCCGAGGGTTCCATGCGCAAGCTTCATCAGATCGCGCTCGTCGTCGCAGCGGCTGGCGGTCTGTCCACCATCGGCGCCGGCG
>LIQL01000661.1 GCA_001418405.1 Streptomyces diastatochromogenes
GGCCAGGCCGGTGGTCTCGACGTCGACCACCGCGTATCCCCGGGGGTACCCGGCCGGCCAATCGGCCGGCGGCGTCTGCGGGCCCGGCTGCCGGCCGATCTTCGGCGCGATCGAGGGGGCGGCTGCGCTGCGGTCTTCGAGCATGGTCATTGAGGATACGGGCCGGGACCGACAGCCACCGCATCGCCGGGGGCGCGTCCGGTCCGGACGCCGCGCGCCGTCGGGGCCGGGCAGCGCGCCGGCCCGCCGCCGGACGGCCCCACATGTCGTGGTTATGTTCCGCTTCGTCCGGTTTTGAGGAGGGAGTCCACCAACGCCTCCAGGGAGACCAGGAAGAGGCGTTCGGCGTCGGCCGGGGCGGCCAGGGCACGGGCCAGGGCCGGATCCCGGCCGGCCGTCGGGGCGTCCCACAGCTCGCGCTCGCTGGGGTGCTGCGCGGGGGAGCGGGCGCGGTTGCGCTCCACCAGGACCGAGCCGACGACCAGGAACTGCACGGCGCGCACCGCCTCGGCGGCCAGTTCGCCGCGCAGCCCGGCCGCGTGCACCTCGTGGACCAGGGCCTGTTGGGCCGGCAGGAACATCCGCTCGGTCAGCCCGCGTTCGTGCACCATCGCGATCAGGTGCGGGCGCTCGCCCAGCGCGGTGCGCAACGCGCGGGCCACCGAGGTGATGCGCGTCCGGGGCGTGTCCCCGGTGGGCCGGATCTCGCCCATCTCCTGGAGGGTGTGGGCCACCAGCGCGTCCAGGAGGGACTCGCGGTTGCCGACGTGCCAGTAGATGGAGGTGACGGCGGTGCCGAGCTCGGTGGCGAGCCGGCGCATGGTCAGGGCCGCCGGCCCGTGCGTCCGGACCAGCCGGGCGGCCGCCGCCAGCACTTCCTCACCGGTCAGCGCGGTACGTGTCATGGCCCCCACTATCGCCCAACTCCGTTTGTCGCATGCCTCTTTACCCTTCATCGACGGCGGTGTAACTGTGTTACAGACGCCGCGCACGACCCCCGCGCGTCACGTCGACGAAGGGTGGTACGCCATGGCACGCATGCGTTACGGAGCCCGCACCGACGCGGAGATCGCCGCGACCCGGACCGCCGGCGCCCGGCTCCCCGACATCTGGTCCACCGGCGTGGTGGCCCTGTGGGAAACCGACCCGGAGGCGGTCGCGGCCGTTCTCCCGCCGCCGCTCGCCCCCACCGGCCGCCCGCTGGTCCGGGCCACCATCAGCTCCGTCAACCTGCCCGGCTATCCGCTGGGCGCCGGGTCGGTCGCGGTCGCGGCCGCCCACGACGGCACCGAGGGCTGGTACCCGCTGGTGATGCCGATGACCCACGAGCGGGCGCTGACCGGCGGCCGCGAGGTCTTCGGCGAGCCCAAGAAGCTGGGCGAGGTCACCGTCGCCCGGGACGGCCTGACCGTGCGCGCCGCGCTCGCCCGGCACGGCATCGCCTTCGTCGAGGTGCGCGGCGCGGTCAGCGGTCCGCTGCCGCTCCCGGAGCCGGAGGCGCGGACCGACTTCTACTTCAAGTTCCTGCCGGCGGTGGACGGTTCGGGCTTCGACGGCGACCCGCTCCTGGTGCACTGCCGGCGCACCGAGAAGGTCCGCCGCCTGGAGCGGATCACCGGCGACGTGGTGCTGCGCGAGTCGATGTACGACCCGGTCGCCGACCTCCCGGTGCACACCCCCGTCGGGATCACCCTCGGCGAGAAGACCTCCGACCAGAGAGGCGAGGTCGTCGCACGGGTCCGGGCCGAGGACCTGCTGCCCTACGTCCACCAGCGCTACGACGACCCCGGGCAGGTCCACGACGCCCCACCGGAAGGGAGCGCCTGATGGAACTGCGGGCCGGGCAGGTCGCGGTGGTCACCGGGGCCGCGAGCGGCATCGGCCGGGCGCTGGCCGGCCGCTTCGCCGCCGAGGGACTGAAGGTCGTCCTCGCCGACGTCGAGGAGGCGCCGCTGCGGGCCGCCGCCGAGGAACTGGCCGCGGACGGAGCCGAGTTGCTGGTCCGCACCGTGGACGTGGGTGTCCGGGCGGACGTCGAGGCGCTGGCCGGTGCCGCCTACGAGACCTTCGGCGCCGTCCACGTGCTGTGCAACAACGCCGGGGTGGGCTCCGGCGCCGAGGGCCGGATGTGGGAGCACGACCCCGCCGACTGGCGGTGGGCGTTCGAGGTCAACGTGTGGGGCGTCTTCCACGGCGTCCAGTGCTTCCTGCCCCGGATGCTGGCCTCCGGGGAGCCCGGCCACGTCGTCAACACCTCGTCCACCGACGGCGGGATCGCGCCGCTGCCCACCGCCTCGGTCTACGCCGTCACCAAGGCCGCCGTCGTGACGCTGACCGAATCGCTGTACGCGCACCTGGCGGCCGAGGGCGCGCCCATCGGGGCGTCGGTGCTCTTCCCCGGACCGCACATGCTCCGCACCGGCCTGTGGGAGTCGCACCGCAACCGGCCCGCGCGGCACGCCAAGTCCCGCCCCCGCAGGACGCCGTACCGCAGCCTCGCCGAGTGGGAGGCGGCCGTGCGGGCGGCCGGGCAGGAGGTGGCCTTCACGCCCGTGGAGGCCGTCGCCGAACAGGTCGTCGACGGCATCCGGGCCGGCCGCTTCTGGATGCTGCCGCCCAGCGACCACACCGACGCACAGATCCGGGCGCGCTCGCGGTCCCAACTCGACCGCGCCGCCCCCACGTACCTGGAGCACTTCATCCTCGACGACGAGTGAGGGACCGCCATGAGCGACCCGTACCAGGGCACCACCACGGCGCACCGCGCCCCGCACGACGGCCCCCCGGCCGACCCCGACCCCCGGGACCCGTACCTGATCGTCTCCTCCGACTGCCACGCCGGACTGCCCACCGAGGAGTACCGCCCCTACCTGGAGCGCCGCTTCCACCGGGCCTTCGACGACTTCCTCGCCGGCCGGGACGCCCGGCGCGCGGCCATGACCCGGCTCGGCGTCCGCAACGAGACCTTCGCCACCCAGTGGTTCGAGGAGCACCAGGAGGGGCTGCGCGGCGGCTGGGACCCGGCGCAACGCGCCAAGGAACTCGACGGCGACGGGGTGGCCGCCGAGGTCGTCTTCCCGGACGCCGACGCCGTGGACAGCTCGACCGCCGCGCCCTTCGGCGTCGGCCTGGGCCTGACCGGTGACCAGGACCCGGAGCTGGGCATGGCCGGCGCCCGGGCCCACAACCGCTGGCTCGCGGAGTTCTGCGCCACCGATCCCGAACGCCACTGCGGCGTCGCGCTGTTACCCGTCACCGGCGAGGTCGACACCGTCGTCGCCGAGGTCCACCGGGCCCGCGCCGACGGGCTGGGGGCCCTGATGGTGCCCGCCATGTGGGGCGCCGGCACGCCCTACCACGACCGGCGCTACGACCCGGTGTGGGCCGCCGCGGCCGAGGCCGGCATGCCGGTCGTCACGCACTCCGGCGCCGCGCCGCGCGAGGAGTACGGCGACCACCTCGGCATCTTCGTCACCGAGGTGACCTGGTGGCCGGCCCGCCCGCTGTGGTTCCTGCTCTGGTCCGGGGTCTTCGAGCGCCACCCCGGCCTCAGGTTCGGCGTCGCCGAGTCCGGCTGTTGGTGGCTGCCGAACCTGCTGTGGTTCATGGACCGGCTCTACCTGGGCGCGCACGGCGGCAAGAAGCTGTCCCCGTTCGCCGGGCTGCGCCGCCCTCCGCACGAGTACCTCGACCGCAACGTCTTCGTCTGCGCCACCAACACCAAACGCCGCGAACTGGCCCAGCGCTACGAGATCGGCGTCGACAACATCCTGTGGGGCAGCGACTTCCCGCACCCGGAGGGCACCTGGCCGCGCACCCGGGAGTGGCTGGCGAACACCTTCCACGACATCCCCGTGACCGAGACCCGGCGCATCCTCGGCACCTCCGCCGTCGAGGTGTTCGGCTTCGACCCGGACCGGCTCGCCCCGCACGCCCGCCGCATCGGCCCCACTCCGGCGGAACTCGGCCAACCGGCCGACCAGAGCGCGGTCGAGGCGGCCTGGCGCCCCGCCCGCGAGACCGGCCGCCACTGGCTGACCGGACAGGACTTCCCGTACGTGGGGGTGACCCGTGCCTGACCCCGCCGCCGCGACCGGCGCCACCGCCGACGCGCCCCGCTACACCGTCATCTCCGCCGACTGCCACGCCGGCGCCGACCTCCTCGACTACCGCTCCTACCTCCCGGCCCGCCACCACGAGGAGTTCGACGCCTGGGCCGCCACCTACGTCAACCCGCACGAGGACCTGCTCGCCGACACCGCCGACCGCAACTGGAACTCCGCCCGCCGCCTGGCCGAGCAGGAAGCCGACGGCATCGTCGCCGAGGTCGTCTTCCCCAACACCATCCCGCCGTTCTTCCCCAGCGCGTCCCTGATGGCACCGGCGCCCACCGGCACCGACTTCGACCTGCGCTGGGCCGGGCTGCGCGCCCACAACCGGTGGCTCGCGGACTTCTGCGCCGAGGCCCCCGGGCGCCGCGCGGGCGTCGCCCAGATCCTCCTCAACGACGTGGCGGAGGCGGTCCGCGAGGTCCGGCGGACCAAGGAGGCCGGCCTCACCGGCGGCATCATGCTCCCCGGCACCCCACCCGGATCGGGCCTGCCGGAACTCCACTCCCCGTACTACGACCCGCTGTGGGCGGTCTGCGCCGAGCTCGGCGTCCCCGTCAACCACCACGCCGGTTCGGCCTCCCCGCCGCTCGGCGACGAACCGGCCGCCCGGGCGGTGTTCATGGTCGAGACGACCTGGTTCTCCCACCGCGCCCTGTGGCACCTGATCTTCGGCGGGGTCTTCACCCGCCACCCGGGGCTGACCCTCGTCCTCACCGAGCAGGGCTCCGGCTGGATCCCCGGCGTCCTGGACATGCTGGACTACTACCACGGCCGCCTGCTCGCCGCCGGGGCCCGCGCCGACACCGCGGAATCCCGCTTCGGCGCCGGCCTGGCCGCCTCCCTGGACCGCACCCCCACCGAGATCTGGCACGCCAACTGCTACGTCGGCGCCAGCTTCATGCGCCCCCACGAGGTCCCGCTGCGCCACCGGATCGGCCTCGACAAGATCATGTGGGGCAGCGACTACCCCCACGACGAGGGCACTCACCCGTACTCCCGGCAGGGCCTGCGCGCCGCCTACGCCGGTGTCCCGCCCGCCGAGGTCGCCGCCATGGTCGGCGGCAACGCGGCCCGCGTCTACGGCTTCGACCCGACCGCGCTGGCCCGGGTCGCCGCCCGCTGCGGCCCGACCACCGCCGAACTCGCCGAACCCCTCACCGCACCCCCGCCCGACGCCACCAGCCCGGCCTTCGCGCCGGGGGCCTCGGTACGGATCTGGTGAGGCCCCGGCCGCGCGGCATCCGCCACCCCCGGCGGGTGCCGCGCGACCGCCCGGGGCTACCGCCGGTACGTCCGCGCCCCGAAGCTGACGCCACGTCTTACATACTTCTCAGTAACAACCTCTAGCGGGAGGCCCGTCGGCGCCTTTATGGTGCGGGGCATGCCGCACCTGCCCGATGTCGTGTTGTGGTCCGTACCCGCCTTCGTCCTGCTCACCGTCGTGGAGATGGTGAGCTACCGCCTGCACCCCGACGACGACGCCGAGGGCTACACGGCGAAGGACGCGGCCACCAGCGTCGGCATGGGGCTGGGCAGCCTGGTCTTCGACGCGCTGTGGAAGATCCCGATCGTGGCGATCTACGCCGCGGTCTACGAACTGACCCCGCTGCGCCTGCCCGTCCTGTGGTGGACGCTGCTCCTGATGCTGCTCGCCCAGGACTTCTTCTACTACTGGTCGCACCGCGGCCACCACGTCATCCGGGTCCTGTGGGCCTGCCACGTGGTCCACCACTCCAGCGAGAAGTTCAACCTCACCACCGCACTGCGGCAGCCCTGGACGACGTGGACGGTCTGGCCGTTCTACGTGCCGCTGGTCGCGCTCGGCGTGCACCCGGCCGTGATCGCCTTCACCTCCGGCGCCAACCTCGTCTACCAGTTCTGGGTCCACACCGAGCGGATCGGCACCCTGCCCCGCCCCCTTGAGTTCGTGTTCAACACGCCGTCCCACCACCGTGTCCACCACGCCTCCCAAGGCGGCTACCTGGACCGCAACTTCGGCGGGATCCTGATCGTCTGGGACCGGATGTTCGGCTCGTTCGTCCCCGAGACCGAGCGGCCCGTCTACGGCCTCACCAAGAACATCAACACCTTCAACCCGCTGCGGGTCGCCACCCACGAGTACGCAGCCATCGCCCGCGACATCCGGGCCGCCGAGAGCTGGAGCGAGCGCGTCGGGCGGGTGTTCCGCGGACCGGGCTGGCAGCCGGCCCGGGTCCGGGCCGCACTGGCCGCCGAAGCCGCCGAAGCCGCCACCGCGGCCGAGCGGGCCGGTGCGCCGGCCGGCGCGCGCCCGGCCGCGGACCGCGCCGGTGCCGTCGGGCCCGCCGTGGGGGAGTCCGCGGTGGGGGAGCCCGCCGCGTGAGGGCGCCCGCGCCCCGGCCCCGCGCCGCCCGGGCCCTGCTGCTGGTCTTCGCCGTCCTGGGCGCCGGCCACCTCGCCGCCCTGGTGGCGCACGCCGGCGCCGCGCCCGGCAGCGGCCCCGCGGTCCTGGCCGACACCGTCGTGCACCTCACCAAACCGGCCCTGATGCCGCTGCTCGCCGCCCACGTCCTGCTGCGCGGCGGACCGCCGCTGCTCGCCGGGGCGCTGCTGTTCGGCTGCGGCGGCGACACCTTCCTCCAGATCGGCGGCGGCACCGCGTTCCTCGTCGGCATGGCGTCGTTCGCCGCCGGCCACCTCTGCTACCTGGTGCTGTTCGCCCGGCACGGCCGCCGGGGACGCGCCGGCGGGCCCGCCGCGGGCAC
>LIQL01000662.1 GCA_001418405.1 Streptomyces diastatochromogenes
GCCCTCCGCCAGGCACTGGCCTTCTGGACCCGCCTGCACGGCGCCCTGTCCCTCGAACTCGCCGGGCACTTCGCCGGAATGGACCTCGACCCCGCCCTGCTCTTCGCAGCCGAACTGGACGACCTGCCGACACCCGACGCCTGACGTCGGGCACGGAGACGGGACGAGACGGGAACGTCGACGCGCGAAGGCCCGAAGTCGGCCTCGACGACGCAGCGATCGCGGCGAACGGGACGACTCCGGGCCGGCGTGGTGTGATGGTCAGGCGGCCCAGCCGACGGAGGAGACGTAGGTGTAGGCGTCCCAGTCGGTGCCGAGGCCGCCTTGGATGATCTCGTCCCAGATCGCTTCGAGTTCCCGCGCATCGTGCGCGATCCACGCATCGACGGCCCGATCCCAGATCAGCCCACGGACATTGATCGAACGCGTCTCCACCTCCCGGCGGTGACGCGGGTCCACCTGCGACTGGTCGGCGGGATCGATCTCGACGCGAGTACCGCGACCGCGGTTGGTAAGGCGACGTTTGAGGTCGGCGACCACGTTGCGACGCCGCAAGTCCCAATACGCCACGTCCAAGCGCGCGAGGTTCGCCTTGCTGGGCATGCGTTCCTCGGCCAACCAGGCCATGAGGGTGCGGGGGCGGACGTGGATGCCGGCGCGGTCCATCGCCTCGTAGCCCGCGTCGGAGGCGGTCAGGTAGCGCAGGCGGGCGGACAGGCCGCGTTCGGAGGTGACCGGGGATTCGATGCCGGTGACCATGCGGTCGATGCCTTCGGCGGTGCAGACCCAGCCGGGCAGGGCCCGGGCGCCGTAGTGGCCGATCCGGCGCCACCGCGAATCCAGCGCCATCAGCGGGCCACCCGGCCGACGGTGTACTCACCGGAGGCTTTGGCGTCGCTGTGCTTGATCTTCATCTGGGCCAGGCCGCGCCCCTCGGTGAAGACCTGCCGCCAGTCACCGGCGAGATGGAGTTCGTCGGTGCCCATCATCGCGATGACCTCCAGGCCGGCCTGGTGGGCCTTGTACGCCTTGCCCCACAGGTTGGCGTACGCCTGACTGTGGATGATGTGCATCCAGTCCGGGCGTTGGATCTCGCGGTTGTGGATCGACTCCCCCATCGTCGAGATGAACTTCGAGTACATCGCCTTCACATAGCCCTCGGTGATGGAGTCGTCCTCGGCCAGGGCCGTCTCCCGGGCGGCGGCCAGGACCTTGCGCAGGGCGTCGAGGAAGTTCTCCGTCGCACCCGACGTCCACGACTCGTGCACCGTCGGCGCCCCGATCAGAGCGTACTTCGGGCCCGACAGGCGCAGCAGCAGACGCAACGTCGCATCGGTGATCCACAGGGCGCCGGGCTCCTCACGGTCGCCGAGCGGGTCGGGCAGGTGCGGGTGGTCCCACGGTGCGGGGGTGACGAGATGAACGCCCGCACGCTTGGGATCGACGCCGTCGTCACCAGCGTGGTGCTCCAACTTGCCGATCGGAAGCCAGCACTTGAGGGCGGAGAGGTACGCGGCGTTGGCGTCCAGGGCGGTGACGTGGACGTCGCCGGGGGCCTTCAGGGAGTAGTGGGGGTGGTGGAAGTTGGGGCGGGCCTCCCAGATCTGGTCCGGCTCCCGCTTCGAGGGCTTGTGCAGGATGTCCGGCAGCGACGGATACGCCGTGTACTGGTACCGCGCCGTCGCCCGCGTCTCCTCGAACAACCGCATCACATCCGGAATCGCCCGCTTCACCAACGCCTGCAACGCGGCATCCGCATCACCCTCGGCCCGCTCCAACTCCTCATGCACCGCACCGGCGATCAGCGTGTTGGTCTCCGCCTGCGCCCGGGCCGAGGACTGGGCCCGACGCTGCGGCCGCGACGGCACCCGCGCAGGGGTGGGGCTGGGGGTCGGCGCGGTCCGGGGG
>LIQL01000663.1 GCA_001418405.1 Streptomyces diastatochromogenes
CGGGGTTGGGGGTTGCCGGACGTAAAGCGCAGCAGTCCGGCAACCCCCAACCCCGCAGACCCGTCACCGCGCCCTAACAGCCCCGCGCAGCGGACCCGCGCCGCAGGCGCAACAACAGCAACCCCACGGCGGGGGAGCCCAACGACGTACGCACAAGCCCGCGCAGCGGCCCCGCGCCGCAGGCGCAAACAGAAACCCCCACGGCGGGAACGCCGGAGACGTACGACGACGCCCCGCGCAGCGGACGGCCCAGCCAAGCGCGCAGCGAACCGTCAGCCGCCGAGTTCCCGGTGGCGGGCGGTGAGTCGGGCCGCGCCGTCGTCGGTGAGCGAGCCGTGGAGCCGGAGTCGGGCGATTCCGCCGTCGGGGAAGATGTCCAACTGGACGTGGGTCACGGCCGGCGCGTCGTCCAGGAGGAAGCGGTGGACGGTGTCGGGCTGGAGCCGGGTGCGGGGCAGTAGTTGGACCCAGTCGCCCTGTTCGCCGTCGCGTCCGGACAGCGCCGCCCAGCCGGCCGCGTTGCCCTTGAGGTAGCCGGTGTCGATCTCCACCGCGCGGATCGCGGACTGCTCGGTGAGGCGGTAGCGGACCCAGTCGTTGCCGGTGCCGCGGCGCCGCCGGGTCTCCCAGCCGTCGTCCATCTTGCGGGACCGGCCCGGCTGGATGGTGTTGGTGGGCGAGGAGTAGAAGCGGTCCGAGGCGTCCTCGACCTGGCCGCCGTTCTCCAGGGCGGCGAGGTCGAAGGTGCCGAGCGCGGCCAGCCAGCGGGGCGCCGGGACGACCTCGCCGTGGACCCGTAGGCGGGCGACGCCGCCGTCGGGGTGTTGGTTGAGCCGCAGGTGGGTGAAGCGCTGCTCGATGTGGACGGCGAAGCCGTTGGCGGCGTGCCCGCCGATGGCGGTGCGCTGGACCAGCGGGGTCCACGTGACGTCGGCGCCGAGGAGTTCGGCGGGTGACGGCGAGCCCTCCACGCAGGTGCCCTCGACGCTGACGGACTGCGGGTAGTTGCCGCGGAAGTGCGCGGTGTCCACGACGATGCCGCGGATCACGCCGGGGGCGCCGAGCCGGATCAGCGCCCAGTCGTGGTCCTCCTCTGTCGGGAAGGGGTGCGCGCCGTCGGTGCCGCGGCGCCGACGGGTCTCCCATCCGTCCATGACCTTGCCCTTGTGGCCGAACGCCTCGGGGTCGAAGTGGGCGGCCTCGGGCTTGAGGAGGTTCTCGCGTTCGGCGAAGAACTCGTCGTTGGCGGCGAGTACTCCGGCGCCGAGCCGCCGGTCGGCGAGGTCGGGCAGGTGGGAGAAGGGGAAGCCGGCCGGGCCGGGGGTCCGGTAGTCGGCGTAGGGGTCACCGCCTCCGTAGGGGCTGGCGTCCCCGGTGTAGCGCGGGGGCTCGCCGGTGGTCATGCGCGCGGCCTTTCGAGGAGTTCGCCGGTGGGCTCGGCGAGGGTGGCGCCGTCGTTGATCTTCCGGCCGCGCAGCCAGGTGGAGCGGACGACGCCGTACAGGGTCTTTCCGGCGTACGCGGTGATCTTGTTGCGGTGCTGGAGTTCGGCGGGGTCGACGGTGAAGGTCGCGTCGGGTGCCAGCACTGCGAAGTCGGCGTCCCGGCCGGGCGCGATGCCGCCCTTGCTGCCGAGGCCGACCAGCTCCGCCGGGGCGGCGGACATCCAACGGACCACGTCCTCCAGGCTATGACCGCGCTCCCGGGCGGCGGTCCAGATGGCCGGCAGGCCGAGTTGGAGGGAGGAGATGCCGCCCCAGGCCGTCCCGAAGTCGGGGGTCTTCAGGTCGGTGGTGGACGGCGAGTGGTCGGAGACGATGCAGTCGATGGTGCCGTCGGCCAGGCCCTGCCACAGCGCGTCCTGGTTGCCGGCCTCGCGGATCGGCGGGCAGCACTTGAACTCCGTGGCGCCGTCCGGGATCTCCTCGGCGGTCAGCGTCAGGAAGTGCGGGCAGGTCTCGACGGTGATCTTGACGCCGTCGGCGCGGGCGGCGGCGATCGTCGGCAGGGCGTCGCTGGAGGACAGGTGCAGCACGTGCACCCGGGCGTCCAGCTTCCGGGCGAGCTCGATCAGGCCGGCGATGGCGTCGCTCTCGGAGACCCGGGGGCGGGAGGCGAGGAAGTCGGCGTACTTGGGGCCGTGCGGCTCGGGGGCGGCGTCCAGGTGGCCGGGGTCCTCGGCGTGCACGATCAGCAGGCCGTCGAAGGCGGCGATCTCGCCGAGCGCCGCCGCCAGCTGCTCCTGGTCGACCTGCGGGAACTCGTCGACGCCGGAGGGCGACAGGAAGCACTTGAAGCCGAAGACGCCGGCCTCGTGGAGCGGGCGCAGGTCCTTGACGTTGCCGGGGATGGCTCCGCCCCAGAAGCCGACGTCGATGTGGGCCTTGCTGCGGGCGACCGCGCGCTTGGTGTCGAGGTTGTCGACGGTGGTGGTCGGCGGGAGGCTGTTGAGCGGCATGTCCACGAGCGTGGTGATGCCGCCG
>LIQL01000664.1:0-2826 GCA_001418405.1 Streptomyces diastatochromogenes
GGCCATGATCGCAGGTGGGGTGAGGGGGGCCGGCCGCACGCCTGTCCGGGGCGCGTTTTGACCCGTACGGGGTTGGGTCAGTATCCTGCTGGTTCGTTATGCGTATGGGCTTGCTCTATCTCACGTGAGGGGCCTTGCGCGGCTAGCCGAGCCGCTCACCAGCGGTGGACGATCGGGTTGCGTCGCCCGTAGCGCCATCTCACTGTGCGAGCAGCCGCGGTGCCAGTACAGGACCCTTCCCCGCGGTCCCTTCGGACCACGGGGATACCCCAACTCACGAAGCGAAGGCTAAGACGTGCGTACGTACAGCCCCAAGCCCGGCGACGTTCAGCGCCAGTGGCACATCATCGACGCGCAGGACGTTGTCCTGGGCCGTCTGGCCAGCCAGGCTGCGTCCCTCCTCCGGGGTAAGCACAAGCCGGTTTACGCCCCTCACGTTGACATGGGTGACTTCGTCATCATCGTCAACGCCGACAAGGTGCACCTCTCCGGCAACAAGCGCACCCAGAAGCTGGCGTACCGCCACTCCGGCTTCCCGGGTGGTCTGCGCTCGGTCCGTTACGACGAGCTGCTGGACAAGAACCCCGAGAAGGCCGTCGAGAAGGCCATCAAGGGCATGCTCCCCAAGAACACCCTCGGCCGTCAGATGCTCTCGAAGCTGAAGGTCTACGCGGGCGCCGAGCACCCGCACGCTGCGCAGCAGCCGGTCCCGTTCGAGATCACCCAGGTCGCGCAGTAAGTCCGGCCACCCCCTAAGACGACAGAGAATTCTTAAGGAGCATCGTGGCTGAGACCACCCCCGAGACCCCGCTGGACGAGGTTGAGGTCGAGGAGTACACCACCGAGACCGAGGTCCCGCTGGAGGGCGAGTACACCTCCGAGTCCCTCGCGTCCCGCTTCGGCGAGCCGCAGCCGGCCGCCGGCCTGGGCCGTCGCAAGAACGCCATCGCCCGTGTCCGGATCGTTCCGGGCTCCGGTCAGTGGAAGATCAACGGTCGCACCCTTGAGGGCTACTTCCCCAACAAGGTGCACCAGCAGGAAGTCAACGAGCCCTTCAAGGTGCTCGAGCTGGACAACCGCTACGACGTCATCGCCCGCATCTCCGGCGGCGGCATCTCCGGCCAGGCCGGTGCGCTGCGCCTGGGCGTGGCCCGTGCGCTGAACGAGGCCGACGTGGACGCGAACCGTCCGGCCCTGAAGAAGGCCGGGTTCCTCAAGCGTGACGACCGTGCGGTCGAGCGCAAGAAGGCCGGTCTGAAGAAGGCCCGCAAGGCGCCGCAGTACAGCAAGCGCTAATCGCGCGCTGCACGCAGGCAGCCCTTGTCGAACGCCCCGGTGGCACTTCCGTGCTGCCGGGGCGTTCGGCTTTCGGCGACCGGCGGCGTATACCTGGAATCCAAGCCCCGGTCACAGCTCATCTACTTCGGAGGACACCAGTGGCACGACTCTTCGGCACAGACGGTGTGCGCGGCGTCGCCAATGCGGACCTGACGGCGGAGCTGGCGCTCGGTCTGTCGGTCGCGGCGGCTCACGTGCTGGCCGAGGCGGGGACGTTTGAGGGACACCGGCCGGTGGCCGTGGTCGGACGCGATCCGCGGGCGTCGGGGGAGTTCCTGGAGGCCGCGGTGGTCGCCGGCCTGGCCAGTGCCGGAGTGGACGTGCTGCGGGTGGGCGTGCTGCCGACCCCGGCGGTGGCGTACCTGACCGGCGCGCTCGGCGCCGACCTGGGCGTGATGCTCTCCGCCAGCCACAACCCGATGCCCGACAACGGCATCAAGTTCTTCGCCCGGGGCGGTCACAAGCTCGCCGACGAGCTGGAGGACCGGATCGAGGAGACCTACCGCGCGCACAGCGCCGGTGAGCCGTGGGAGCGGCCGACCGGTGCCGGCGTGGGCCGGGTCACCGACTACGACGAGGGCTTCGACAAGTACGTCGCGCACCTGGTCGGCGTGTTGCCCAACCGGCTGGACGGGCTCACGGTCGTCATCGACGGTGCGCACGGCGCGGCCGCCCGGGTCTCGCCGGAGGCGTTCGCGCGGGCCGGCGCCGAGGTCGTCACCCTCGGCACCGAGCCGGACGGGCTCAACATCAACGACGCCTGCGGCTCCACGCACCTCGACAAGCTCCGGGCCGCCGTCGTCGAGCACGGCGCCGCGCTGGGCGTCGCCCACGACGGTGACGCGGACCGCTGCCTGGCCGTGGACCACGCCGGCAACGAGGTCGACGGCGACCAGATCCTCGCCGTCCTGGCGCTCGGGATGCGCGAGGCCGGGACGCTGCGCAAGAACACCGTCGTCGCCACCGTCATGTCCAACCTGGGCTTCAAGCTGGCCATGGAGGGCGAGGGCATCGACCTCGTGCAGACCGGGGTCGGCGACCGGTACGTCCTGGAGGAGATGAAGGCGCACGGCTACGCGCTGGGCGGCGAGCAGTCCGGGCACGTCATCGTGCTGGACCACGCCACGACCGGTGACGGCACGCTGACCGGGCTGATGCTGGCCGCCCGGGTCGCGGCGACCGGCCGGTCGCTGGCCGAGCTGGCGGGCGTGATGGAGCGGCTGCCGCAGATCCTCATCAACGTCCCCGACGTCGACAAGGCGAGGGTGGGCAGCTCCGCCGAGGTCGCCGCGGCGGTCTCCGAGGCGGAGCAGGAGCTGGGCGCCACCGGGCGGGTGCTGCTGCGGCCGTCCGGCACCGAGCCGCTGGTCCGGGTGATGGTCGAGGCCGCCGACATCGAGCAGGCCCGGGCGGTCGCGCAGCGGCTGGCCGACGCGGTCAAGTCCGCGCTGGGATAACGGAGTTCCGATCGGCGGGGTCGCCCCGGAC
>LIQL01000664.1:2859-7375 GCA_001418405.1 Streptomyces diastatochromogenes
CCGTCCGGGGCGACCCCGCCGCGGTGTCTACAGCTTCCGCAGCGACAGCCGCTGCACCTTGTGGTCCGGGCCCTTGCGCAGGACGAGGGTGGCGCGGCCGCGGTTGGGGGCCACGTTCTGTTCCAGGTTGGGCCGGTTGATGGTGCGCCACATCATGCGGGCGTACTCCAGCGCCTCGTCCTCGGAGACCTGGGTGTACTTGCGGAAGTACGAGGACGGGTCCTGGAAGGCCGTCCCACGCAGCTTGCGGAACCGGCCGAGGTACCAGCGCTCGATGTCCTCGGTGCGGGCGTCCACGTAGACCGAGAAGTCGAAGAAGTCGGCGAGGCCCAGCCGGGTGCGGCCGTCCTTGCCGGGCAGGGCCGGCTGGAGGACGTTGAGGCCCTCGACGATGAGGATGTCGGGCCGGTGCACGGTCAGCCGCTCGTCGGGCACGATGTCGTAGATCAGGTGCGAGTAGACGGGCGCGGTGACCTCCGCCTTGCCGGACTTCACGTCCGCGACGAAGCGGGTCAGCGCCCGGCGGTCGTAGGACTCCGGGAAGCCCTTGCGGGACATCAGGCCGCGGCGGTGGAGTTCGGCGTTGGGGAAGAGGAAGCCGTCGGTGGTGACGAGCTCGACGCGCGGGTGCTCCGGCCAGCGGGCCAGCAGGGCCTGGAGGAGCCGGGCGGTGGTGGACTTGCCGACCGCGACGCTGCCCGCGACGCCTATGACGAACGGCGTGCCGGGCTGGGCGCCGTGGCCGTTGCCGGTGTCGTCGAGGAAGGTGTTGAGCGCGCCGCGCAGGTTGCTGGTGGCGCCGACGTAGAGGTTGAGCAGCCGGGACAGCGGGAGGTAGACGTCGCGCACTTCGTCGAGGTCGATGACGTCGCCCAGGCCGCGCAGCCGTTCGACCTCCTCGGCGGTGAGCGGCAGCGGGGTCTTCTCCCGCAGGGCGCTCCACTCCGCGCGGGTCAGGTCGACGTACGGCGAGCTGTCGGTGCGGCGTCGTTGCTGCGGATCCGTCGTCAGGGGCACGGGCCCATTGTCCGGGGCCGGCGCGGGCGGCCCGGCGGCGGGGTGGTGGTGCGGTGGCCGGGCCCGACCGGACCTGTGCGTTTGTGGCCGGCCGGGGCGGAGCCCGGTACGGTCGGTGACCGGGGGCGGCGCCAGGGAGCGCCATGGCGACACAGGGGGGTGGCGTGCGAGCGCGCCTGCGGGAACTACTGCGCGAACGGGCCAGGCAACGACGGCTGCGGGCGGACGGCTTCGCCGCGCGGGTCCACGCCGAACTGGCCGAGGACCTGCCGGACGAGGACCTCGGGGAGGACCTGACGGACTTCCTGGACCGCTACGAGCCGGGCGCCGACCCGGAGGCCGACGAGGAACTGCGCGAACGCGTCCGCGAGGCGCGGGACCGGATAGCTCGCGGGTATTGACAAGGCCCCGGCGTAGGCTGCCCCCATGTGCGGAATCGTGGGATACGTGGGCGGGCAGAGCGCCCTTGAGGTGGTGCTGGCCGGGCTGAAACGGCTGGAGTACCGGGGCTACGACTCGGCCGGGGTCGCGGTGTTGGCGGACGGTGGGCTGGCGGCGGCCAAGAAGGCCGGCAAGCTGGCCAACCTGGAGAAGGAGCTGGCCGATCGGCCGCTGCCCACGGGCGCGGTGGGCATCGGCCATACCCGGTGGGCCACCCACGGCGGGCCGACGGACGCCAACGCCCATCCGCACCTCGACAACGCCGGACGGGTCAGCGTCGTCCACAACGGCATCATCGAGAACTTCGCCGCGCTGCGCGCCGAACTCGCCGACCGCGGCCACGCGTTGGCGTCCGAGACGGACACCGAGGTGGTCGCGCACCTGCTGGCCGAGGAGTACTCCTCGTGCGGGGAGCTGGCCGAGGCGATGCGGCAGGTGTGCCGGCGGCTGGAGGGGGCGTTCACCCTCGTCGCGGTGCACGCCGACGCGCCGGACGTGGTCGTCGGGGCGCGCCGCAACTCCCCGCTGGTGGTGGGCATCGGCGAGGACGAGGCGTTCCTGGCCTCGGACGTGGCGGCGTTCATCGCGTACACCCGGCAGGCCGTCGAGCTGGGGCAGGACCAGGTCGTGGAGCTGCGCCGGGAAGGGGTGACGGTCACCGACTTCGACGGGGCGCCGGCGCAGGTCCGTTCGTACCACGTGGACTGGGACGCCTCGGCAGCCGAGAAGGGCGGCTACGACTACTTCATGCTCAAGGAGATCGCCGAGCAGCCGAAGGCGGTCGCGGACACCCTGCTGGGCCGGGTCGACGCGGCCGGGGTGCTGTCCCTGGACGAGGTG
The DNA here is from genome assembly GCA_001418405.1 of Streptomyces diastatochromogenes. Taxonomy (GTDB): domain Bacteria; phylum Actinomycetota; class Actinomycetes; order Streptomycetales; family Streptomycetaceae; genus Streptomyces; species Streptomyces albulus_C. The sequence goes on from LIQL01000664.1 coordinate 5,158, forward strand.
CGGATCCCGCCGGCGGTGCTGCGGGAGGTCTCCAAGGTCGTCATCGTGGCGTGCGGGACGGCCTACCACGCCGGCATGATCGCCAAGTACGCCATCGAGCACTGGACGCGGATCCCCTGCGAGACCGAGCTGGCCAGCGAGTTCCGCTACCGCGACCCGATCCTGGACCACCGCACGCTGGTGATCGCCATCAGCCAGTCCGGCGAGACCATGGACACCCTGATGGCGCTGCGGCACGCCCGGGAGCAGGGCGCGCGGGTGCTCGCCATCTGCAACACCAACGGCTCGACCATCCCCCGCGAGTCGGACGCGGTGCTGTACACGCACGCCGGGCCGGAGGTCGCGGTGGCGTCGACGAAGGCGTTCCTGACCCAGTTGGTCGCGGTCTACCTGGTCGCGCTGTACCTCGGGCAGGTGCGCGGCACCAAGTGGGGCGACGAGATCCGGGACGTGGTGCGCGAACTGGCGGCGATCGGCACGCAGGTGCAGCAGGTCCTCGGCACCATGGAACCTGTCCGGGAGCTGGCCCGTTCCCTCGCGGACAAGAACACCGTGCTGTTCCTGGGCCGGCACGTCGGCTACCCGGTGGCCCTGGAGGGCGCGCTCAAGCTCAAGGAACTGGCGTACATGCACGCCGAGGGCTTCGCGGCCGGCGAGCTCAAGCACGGCCCGATCGCGCTCATCGAGGAGGACCTGCCGGTGGTCGTGGTCGTCCCGTCGCCCCGCGGCCGGTCCGTCCTGCACGACAAGATCGTCTCCAACATCCAGGAGATCCGGGCCCGCGGCGCCCGCACCATCGTGATCGCCGAGGAGGGCGACGAGGCGGTGGTGCCGTACGCCGACCACCTCGTGCGGATCCCGCGGACGCCGGTGCTGCTACAGCCGTTGGTGTCCTCGGTGCCGCTGCAGGTGTTCGCGTGCGAGCTGGCCACCGCCCGGGGGAACGAGGTCGACCAGCCACGCAACCTCGCCAAGTCGGTGACGGTGGAGTGACCTGGTGATCATTGGGGTTGGGATCGACGTCGCGGAGATCGACCGGTTCGACGCGGCGCTGCGGCGGACGCCGGAGCTGGCGCACCGGCTGTTCAACGAGACGGAGTTGAACCTGTCGAGCGGTGAACGCCGGGGCATCGCCTCCTTGGCGGCCCGGTTCGCCGCGAAGGAGGCGGTGGCCAAGGCGCTGGGCGCGCCGGGGGGCCTGCGGTGGACGGACGCCGAGGTGTACGTGGAGGAGACCGGGCAGCCGCGGCTGCGGGTGCAGGGCACGGTCGCGGCCCGGGCCGCGGAACTGGGCGTGCGGTCCTGGCACGTGTCGCTCAGTCACGATGCCGGGGTGGCCTCGGCGGTGGTGATCGCGGAGGGGTAGCCGGCCCGGGTGCTCCCCGGTGCACCCGGCGGCGTGCGGGGGCGTGCGCTCCGCGCCCCCGCCGCGGCCCGGTGTGACACTGGCCGCATGAGGACTGCCTACAGCGTGAAGACCGTGCGGGCCGCCGAGTGGGAACTGATGGCCCGGTTGCCCGAGGGGGCCCTGATGCAGCGGGCGGCGGCCGGACTGGCCGTCGCCTGCGCGGAGTTGCTGGGCCGGGTGTACGGCTCCAGGGTGGTGCTGCTGGTGGGCAGCGGCGACAACGGCGGGGACGCGCTGTACGCCGGCGCCCGGCTGGCGCGCCGCGGCGCCGGGGTGTCCGCGGTGCTGCTCGCACCCGAACGGGCCCACGCCGGCGGCCTGTCGGCGCTGCGCGCGGCCGGTGGCCGGGTGGCGACCGACCCGCTGCGCGACCTCGAACGGGCCGATCTGGTCCTGGACGGCATCGTCGGCATCGGCGGCCGCGGGGGGCTGCGCCCGGACGCCGCCCGGCTCGCCAGGGCCGCCCGGGCCGCGGCGACCGTGGTGGCGGTCGACCTGCCGAGCGGGGTGGACGCCGACACCGGTGAGGTGTCCGGGGACGCGGTGCGCGCGGACGCGACGGTGACGTTCGGCGCGTACAAGCCGGGCCTGCTGATCGACCCGGCGCGCGAACGGGCCGGGGCGCTCCGCCTGGTGGACATCGGCCTGCGCCCGCCGGCCGCTGCGGACGTGGAAGCGCTCCAGCACGCGGACGTGGCGGAGCTGCTGCCGCGGCCGGCCGCGGAGAGCGACAAGTACCGGCGGGGCGTGGTCGGGGTGGTCGCCGGGTCGGCGCGCTACCCGGGGGCGGCGGTGCTGGCGGTGGCCGGT
>LIQL01000665.1:0-237 GCA_001418405.1 Streptomyces diastatochromogenes
CCCGGCGCCCCCTGAGTCGTCCCCGCCGACGGGACCACGTCCGATGACGGCCCGCGCACTCCCCCCGGGGCGGAACTTCGTCCTGCTCAGCGCCGCGACGATGATCGCGGGCCTCGGGAGCAGCGGAGCGCTGATCGCGACCTCGTTCGCCGTACTCGGCGCCGGCGGCTCGGCGACCGACGTCGGACTGGTCTCCACCGCCCGCATGGTGCCGCTCGTCCTCTTCCTGCTGGTCGG
>LIQL01000665.1:263-1681 GCA_001418405.1 Streptomyces diastatochromogenes
GCGGTCGGCGGCACGGGGCAGGCGTTCTTCGCGCCGGCCTCCGAGGGCATGGTGCTCGCCAGCGTGACCGGCGAACAGTCCAGCCGCGCCTTCGCGCTGTTCCGCGTCGGCGTGAACGGGGCGAACATCGGCGGCGCGGCCCTCGGCGGCGCCCTGGTGGCGGCCGTCGGCCCCGGCTGGGTGCTGGCGATCGACTCCGCCGCCTTCGCCGTCGCCGGCGCACTGCGCGCCTTCCTCGACGTGCGCGGCATGCCGGAACGCGACCCCGGCGAGGGGGTGCGCACGGCCCTGCGGGAAGGCTGGCGCGAGGTCGTCTCCCGCCCCTGGCTCTGGGCGATCGTGGCGCAGTTCTCCCTCGTCAACGCGATGGTCATCGCGGTGCAGTCGGTCTACGGGCCGCTGGTCGCCGAGGACCACCTGGGCGGCGCCGGCCCGTGGGGCCTGGTACTGGCCGCCTTCGGCGCCGGCACCGCGAGCGGCGCCCTCCTGATGACGCGCCTCAGACCGCGCCGACTGCTGTTCACGGGCAGCCTCTGCGTCTTCCCGTTGGCCCTCCCGGCCGCCGCGCTCGCCGTCCCGGTGCCGATCGGTTGGCTCGGCGCCATCATGTTCGGCACCGGAGTCTCGGTCGAGGTCTTCGCGGTGACCTGGATGGTCGCGCTCCACCAGGAGATCCCCGAGGAGAAGTTCTCCCGGGTCTCCTCCTACGACTGGCTCGGTTCGCTGGCGATGGTCCCGGTGGCCACGGCGCTGGCCGGTCCCGCCCAAGAGGCAATCGGCCGCACCGCCGCCCTGTGGATCTGCGCCGCCCTCATCGTGCTCCTCACAGCCGCCGTCCTCTGCGTCCCCGACGTCCGCCACCTCACCCACCGCCGCGAGACCTCCGCACCTTCCCCCACGCCTCCCTCTCCCCCTACACCTGTCACGAGAGACTGAAGGCCCCGTCCGGGGGGACGGGCGACGGGAGGGCTTCGGTATCGGGTACGGGGCGTGCGTCGGCGATCAGGCGGCGCAGCGGTGCGCCGTGTTCGACGCGCGCGGGGAAGACGTCGGCGGCGGTACGGCGGGCCAGGGCGGCGATCGGGAGTTCCTCGTGCGAGGCGAGCAGCACCGCGTTGCCGAACCGGCGACCGCGGAGCACCGACGGTTCCGCCATCAGCGCGAGGTGCGCGAACACCGTGGTGAAGTTGGCGAGTTGACGGCGCAGGAAGTCGAACGGGGCGCTGTCCGCGAGGTTCGCGGTGTAGCAGCCGTGCGGGCGCAGGGCACGGGCGGCGGCGCGCGCGTACTCGACCGAGGTCAGTTGTGCGGGCACCCGGGAGCCGCTGAAGACGTCCGCCACGATCACGTCGGCCCCGGCCTCCGGTGCCGCGTCCAGTGCCGCCCGGGCGTCCTGGGCGTGCAGCGCGATCCCGGAG
>LIQL01000666.1 GCA_001418405.1 Streptomyces diastatochromogenes
AACTCCACCGAGTTCGACCCGCCCGCACCCGCTCTTCGCCGGTCTGGTGAAGGCCGCCGTCGAGCGCCAGGAAGCAGCGCGGGAGGCGGGCGCCAAGAAGTAGGCGCCGGCCCGCCGGTTACGGTTGCCGGGGTACGGCCTCCCCCACGGGAGGCGGTACCCCGGTTTCCGCGTTGGCACAGCTATCCACAGGAGGACGCGCATGGCGATCAAGGACACCGCGGTGGAGTGGACGGTCACCGGGACCACCACGCCGTTCACCGGGGCCAAGACGAGCGTGCGCACCGACCGCGTCGTCATGCCGGACGGTTCCACCGTCAGCCGCGACTACCAGGTGCACCCGGGCTCGGTGGCGGTCCTCGCCCTCGACGACGCCGACCGGGTACTGGTGCTGCACCAGTACCGCCACCCGGTGCGGCAGAAGCTGTGGGAGATCCCCGCCGGGCTGCTCGACGTCCCCGGCGAGAACCCGCTGCACGCCGCACAGCGCGAGCTGTACGAGGAGGCGCACGTCAAGGCCGAGGACTGGCGGGTGCTGACCGACGTCTACACCACCCCCGGCGGCAGCGACGAGGCGGTGCGGATCTTCTTCGCCCGGGGGCTCTCCGAGGTCGACGGCGAGCGTTTCGAGGTCTCCGAGGAGGAGGCCGACATGGAGCTGGCGCGGGTTCCCCTCGACGAGTTGGTCCGCGGCGTCCTCGCCGGCGAACTGCACAACAACTGCCTGGTCGTCGGCGTGCTGGCGCTCACCGCGGCACGGGCCGGCGGCGGCCTGGACGCCCTCCGGCCGGCCGAAGCGCCCTGGCCGGCCCGCCCCTTCGGGGCCTGACGCCGGCACCGGGCGCCGCCGCCCGCCCCCGTTCCGCTCCCGGTCGGATGGTCCGCCGATCCGATCGAGTGACCCAACAGTCCTGCTCCGCAGGGGACGTGACGGGTCGTGAACTACGCTCGACAGGGTTCCCGTACGCGTCCGCGACGGGAACGTGTCAGCGCGGGCGGACGGGAGCGTGACCGGTGACGGACCAGGTGGTGGGCGGGGGACACCGCGCGCCGGAGGCGGCGCGCGGGTCCGGCACGGGGGACCGACGGGGGACCCTGCCCCGCCAGGACGGCGCCGCCACCCGTTCCGCACTCCCCGGATTCGCCGGCCGCCGCCACGAACTCAAGGCGCTGCGCACCGACATCCGACGAGCCGGCCTGGACACCCTCACCGGCCGTCGGGGCGCCCGTAGCCGGGTCCTGCTGATCGCCGGCCGCCCCGGCTCCGGCCGCACCACCCTGGCCGAGGCCCTGCTGCGCGAGATCGCGGACGAGTACCCCGACGGGGTGCTGCGCGCCGTCCTGACCGGCCGGGACGGCGCCCCCGTCGGCCTCGACCGGACCGCCCGCGACCTGCTCGCCGCGCTGGGCACCGACGCCCCGCCGGGCGCCGACGAGGACGAGCTCGCCGAGGCGGTCCGCACGGCACTGGCCGACCGGCGGACGGTGCTCCTGCTGGACGACGCGCCGGGTGCCGAGGACGTCGAACCGCTGATCCCGGACGCCCCGGACTGCCTGGTCGTGGTGGTCTCGCAGGGCCCGCTGACCGGCATCTCGGACGTCCGCCCCTGCGCCCTGGGCGGCCTCGACACCGCGGCCGCCGTCGAGGTGCTGTGCCACTACGCGGGGGCGACCCGGGTCACCGTCGACCCGCGGACCGCGGAGGCCGTCGCGCAGGAGTCGGGCGGTCAGCCGGCGGCGCTGATACTGGCGGGTGCCTGGCTCGCCGCCCGCCCCAAGCTCTCCGTCGCCGACCTGCGCCAGGCGCTGCTCGCCGCCCCCCTGCCGCCGGACCTGCCGGCCGGCGCCCACCCCCTGCACCGCGCCTTCCGCCTCACCTACGACGCGCTGCCGCAGGCCGCCGCCCGGATACTGCGACTGGCCACCCTCGCCCCGGACGGCCTGGTGGACCCGCACACCGCCGCCGCACTGGGCGGCTGCACCGTCCCGGCCGCCGCCGCGGTCCTGCACGACTTCGTCGCCCTCGGCCTGCTGCGACCGCTGCCCGAGGACGACGGGCCGACCGCCCCGCCCGCGGACGCGGCGATCGGCCCCCGGTACCGGCTCCCCGGTTGCCTGGTCCCGCTCTCCCGGGACCTGCTCCGGGCGCAGGAGCGACCGGCCGACGTCCAACTCGCCCGCGCCCGGATGTTGGAGCGGACCGTACGGCTGCTCCAGTCCTGCCGGGCCGCCGCGGAGCCGGAGGGCTCGCCGTCGCGGCGCAAGGCCGGCGAACTGCCCCGCTCGCTGCGCTTCGGCAACCGGGCCGCCGCCGCGTACTGGCTGCGCACCCGCCGAGGCGCCCTGTTGGACGCCGCCCGGATGGCCGTCGAAGACGGTCAACTCGACACGCTGGACCGGAGATTGATCTCCGCGCTGACCCGCGCGCTGCTCGCCCACCACGGCCCCGAGCGGGCCGCACCCGACCTCTACACCCTGCACGCGCTGGTCCTGCGGGTCGCCGAACGGCGGCCGTTGCCGCGCGAGCGGGCCGCCGCGCTGCTCAACCTCGGCGACCTGGACGCCGGTGCCGACCGCAGGGAGCAGGCGCTCACCCGGTACCGGGGAGCGCTGGAGGCGGCACGTTCGGTGAAGGACCCGGTGGCCACCGGGCGGGCGCTGGAGTCGCTGGGCGACACCTACGGCGCGCTCGGCGACTGGGTCCGCGCCGCCGACTGGTACGGGCGGGCGCTGGAACTGCGGCTGGGCCGGGGCGAGCGGGCCGACGCGGCGCGGCTGCACGCCCGGATCGGTGCCGCACACGGCGCCGCCGGCCGTTACGAGCAGGCCCTCAAGGATTGCCGGGCCGCCGCCCGGGCCTTCCGCAGGCTCGGTGATTCCGCAGGTCAGGCGCGTGCGGCGGAGGCGGCGGCCGGGGTCCACGAGCACGCCGGGGAGCTCGACGCGGCGCTGCGCAGCCGCCTGGAGGCGCTCGATTTCGCCCGTGCGGCGAGCGACACACCCCTGGAGATCCGCCTCCAGCTACGGATTGCGGAGATCCTCGACCGGCTCGGCGACCCAGCAGCGGCACGGCTCCACCGGGCGGCGGGGGAGCGACGACAGCGGGAGTCGCGCGACTGACCTACGAAATCGGTAGTGCTCTTCCGAAAAATGGGTCCTTTGCAAGGCTAGACAACGCGAGGTCCTTCAATAGACTGGTTGGGCCGCGTCCGGCGCGGTCAGTTCCGTCATGCATCGCATGAGGGATAATTCCTTCTGCAAGCTCTCATCCAAGGACCGTGATCGACGTGAAGGTCGGCATCCCCCGCGAGGTCAAGAACAACGAGTTCCGGGTGGCTATCACGCCCGCCGGAGTCCACGAGCTGGTCCGCAACGGCCACCAGGTGTTCATCGAGAAGGACGCCGGCCTCGGCTCGTCCATCCCGAACGAGGAGTACGTCTCCGCCGGTGCCACGATCCTCGACACCGCCGACGAGGTGTGGACCACCGCCGACCTGCTGCTGAAGGTCAAGGAGCCGATCGCGGAGGAGTACCACCGCCTCCGCAAGGACCAGACCCTCTTCACCTACCTGCACCTGGCCGCGTCCAAGGAGTGCACGGACGCGCTGCTGGAGTCCGGCACCACCGCGATCGCCTACGAGACCGTCGAGACCGCCAACCGCGCGCTGCCGCTGCTGGCCCCGATGTCCGAGGTCGCGGGCCGGATCGCCCCGCAGGTCGGCGCCTACCACCTGATGCGCCAGGCCGGCGGCCGCGGCGTGCTGCCCGGCGGCGTCCCCGGCGTCCAGGCCGGCAAGGCCGTCGTCATCGGCGGTGGCGTCTCCGGTTGGAACGCGGTGCAGATCGCCGTGGGCCTCGGCTTCCACGTCACCCTGCTCGACAAGGACATCAACAAGCTCCGCGAGGCCGACAAGATCTTCGGCACCAAGGTGCAGACGATCGTCTCCAACGCCTACGAGCTGGAGAAGGCCGTCGTCGAGGCCGACCTCGTCGTCGGTGCGGTCCTGATCCCCGGTGCCAAGGCCCCCAAGCTGGTCACCAACGAGCTCGTCGCCAAGATGAAGCCGGGCAGTGTCCTTGTCGACATCGCCATCGACCAGGGCGGCTGCTTCGAGGACTCGAAGCCGACCACGCACGCCGAGCCGACCTTCCCGGTCCACAACTCGGTCTTCTACTGCGTCGCCAACATGCCGGGCGCGGTGCCGAACACCTCCACCTACGCCCTCACCAACGCCACCCTGCCCTACATCGTGGAGCTGGCGAACCGCGGCTGGGTCGAGGCGCTGCGTCGTGACCCCGCGCTGGCCAAGGGCCTGAACACGCACGACGGCAAGGTCGTCTACCCCGAGGTCGCCCAGGCCCACGGCCTGGAGTACGTGGAGCTGCGCACCCTCCTCGGCTGAGGCGTCAACCGCACGCGTCAAGCACCGCAGAACCGGCCGGGCCTCCTCGACAGGGCCCGGCCGGTCGCATGTGCGACGCGCCCCCGAGGGGGCTCTCCTCGGCCGTCTCTCAACTCGCCGTGAACGTAACCGTTTAACCGATTCGCGCACCCCCGAAACATCCGTCTTGTGCGCTGTGCACTCTTGACATCGGGGGGTTCCGTTACCGACACATCGGGCCGGGTCCGGCGGATTGTGTTGCTGCGGACGCCCGACACGCCATAGAGTCGCCAACCGTCGGCATGGTGCCACGCTGACCTATCGATAAGTTTCCTGGTCACATCCAAGGAGGTAAGACGACTTGTGAATGAGTCGACATTTACTCCCGGAAGTGGTCGGCCAGGAGCGGTTGCACGGGGCCAGGGTCCCTCGGGGCGCGAGGCTGTCGGCTCCGTAGCGGTCCACACCTTCGCAGCCCATCAGAGCACTTCCACGACAGCCCACCAGAGCATGGACGGCCAACACGTGAACGCCATGGCCGGCGACCGGGGCAGTGGACAACCCGCCCGTCTCGCTGACTACGACGACCTGCCCGAAGGGCACTTCTACGACCCGGATGCCGAGTACGAGCCGGACCCGGAATACGCGGCGACGCTCGCACCGGACGCGGCGCGCCAGCGTCGCGAGCGGGTCGGCCCGACCGGGCGCCCGCTTCCTTACTTCCCCATCCCGGGGCCGTTGTCGGAACACGGCCCGGCGAAGATCATCGCGATGTGCAACCAGAAGGGCGGGGTCGGCAAGACCACCTCGACCATCAACCTGGGTGCCGCACTCGCCGAATACGGCCGCCGGGTGCTGCTCGTCGACTTCGACCCGCAGGGTGCCCTGTCGGTCGGACTCGGCGTCAACCCGATGGAGCTGGACTTGACGGTCTACAACCTGCTCATGGAGCGGGGCATGTCGGCCGACGAGGTCCTCCTCAAGACCGCGGTCCCCAACATGGACCTGCTGCCCAGCAATATCGACTTGTCTGCGGCAGAGGTCCAGTTGGTCAGCGAGGTCGCCCGCGAGTCGACGCTCCAGCGGGCGCTGAAGCCGCTGCTGCCCGACTACGACTACATCGTCATCGACTGCCAGCCCTCGCTCGGCCTGCTGACCGTCAACGCCCTGACGGCCGCTCACAAGGTCATCGTGCCGCTGGAGTGCGAGTTCTTCGCGCTGCGCGGTGTCGCGCTGCTCACCGAGACGATCGAGAAGGTCCAGGAGCGGCTCAACCCCGAACTCCAGCTGGACGGCATCCTCGCGACGATGTACGACTCCCGGACCGTGCACAGCCGCGAGGTCCTGGCACGCGTCGTCGAGGCGTTCGACGACCACGTCTACCACACCGTCATCGGCCGTACGGTCCGCTTCCCGGAGACCACCGTCGCCGGTGAGCCGATCACCACCTACGCCTCCAACTCCGTGGGGGCCGCGGCCTATCGCCAGCTCGCCAGGGAGGTGCTCGCCCGGTGTCACGCCGAGTGAGTCTGCCCGGAGCCGACGAACTGTTCCGCACCACCGGGGGAGTGGGCCTGCAACCGTCCGCTCCCCGCCGTACGAACGGTGGCGCGGCCACCGGGGGCGACGACGCCCGGGTGCCCGCGCCGGCCGGCGAGCCGACCCCCGCGTCGGACGCGTCCGAGGAGGCCCCCGCGGCGCGTCGGCTGCGGGCCGGTGACGGCCCGGACGGAGGGGCGCCGTCCGCCGGTGACGGCGCCGTCGGGGCGGCGCGCAGCGCACCCGCCGCGGCGCCGGCCGAACACGCCGGCCGCGAGTCGGAGGCGGAGGCCGCCGCGGGGCACCGCACGTCGGGCGGCCGGGCGGCCCGCGCCGAGCGGGAGGCCGCGGCCTCGGCCCCGGCCGGTGCGTCGGGCCGCCGTCGGGGGCGCGGCGCCAACCGTCGCCCCAGTGGCCGGGAACGGCACGACGAGAAGATCACCGTCTATGTCTCCGCCGAGGAGCTCATGGACCTCGAACACGCCCGCCTGGTGCTGCGCGGCGAGCACGGCCTCGCGGTCGACCGCGGCCGGATCGTGCGCGAGGCGGTGGCAGTGGTCCTCGCGGACCTGGAATCGCGCGGGGACGCCAGCATCCTGGTGCGGCGGCTCCGCGGCCGCTAGGCACGCCTTCCCCGCGCCGCGGCCCGCCCGGCCCGGCTGACGGTGCCTGGGACCCCTTCCCGGGGCGCGTGCGACACGCCCCGCGGGACCGGTCCCCGGCGCGCGGCGGGATAGCCTGCCAGTCCGGCGGGGTGTCCCGCCGTGACCACCCCCCGCCACGGCGCGGGACCGCAGCACCCTGGACCGCCATGCCGACGACCGACGACGACGCCCCCGCCCCGCGCCGTACCCGCCGCACCCTCGGACGGGGGCCGGGCACCCTCCTGGAGGACGCGCCCGGGACGTCCGGCCGGACGGTCGTGGCGGAGCGCGACACCGCGGACGAGGGGGCCACCGCCGCGGCGCAGACGGGCGTCCCGGAGCCCGTGGCGGGCGCGGCGACGGCCGCGCCGACGCCCCGGAAGGGGGACGCGGAGGGCGGCGACGGCCGGTTCACGCTCCGGCTGGAGAACTTCGAGGGGCCCTTCGACCTCCTGCTCCAGCTGATCTCCCGGCACAAGCTCGACGTGACCGAGGTCGCGCTCTCCCGGGTGACCGACGAGTTCATGGCCCACATCCGGGCCATGGGGCCGGACTGGGACCTCGACCAGACCACCGAGTTCCTGGTCGTCGCGGCCACCCTGCTCGACCTCAAGGCGGCCCGGCTGCTGCCCGTCGCCGAAGTGGAGGACGAGGCCGACCTCGCCCTCCTGGAGGCCCGGGACCTGCTCTTCGCCCGGTTGCTCCAGTACCGCGCGTACAAGCGGATCGCGGAGATCTTCAGCGGCCGGCTGGCCGAGGAGGCCCGGTGCTTCCCCCGTACCGTCGGGTTGGAGCCGCACCACGCGGAGCTGCTGCCCGAGGTCGTCATCGGCATCGGGGCGGAGGGGTTCGCCAAGCTCGCGGTGAAGGCGATGCAGCCTCGGGCGAAACCGCAGGTCTACGTCGACCACATCCACGCCCCGCTGGTCAGCGTGCGGGAGCAGGCCGAGGTGGTGATGGCGCAGCTCCGGGCGTCCGGCGAGGCCGCCTTCCAGGACCTGGTCGCGGACGCCCCGGACACCCTGACCGTCGTGGCGCGCTTCCTGGCGCTCCTGGAGCTCTACCGGGAGCGGGCGGTCGCCCTGGACCAGGAGGAGGCGCTGGGCGCGCTGACGGTCCGTTGGACGGGCGCGGAGGGGGCGGCCCCGCGGGTCACCGACGAGTTCGACCGGGCGGCCGGCGCCGCGGACGGGGGGACGGCGGGGGCCGCGGACCAACCGGTGACGGACCCGGAGACGGACGACGAGCAGGAGGAGCCGGCGTGAGCGGCGCGGGATACGAGATCACCGAGCAGGGGCCGGGGGAGCACCGCGGGCACGAGGAGGCGCCGACGGGTGCGCTGGGCGTGGCCGCGCTGGAGCTGAAGCCGGCGCTGGAGGCCGTCCTCATGGTCGTCGACGAGCCGGCGACCGAGGAGCACCTGGCCCGGGTGCTCCAGCGGCCCCGCCGGGCGGTGGCACTGGCGCTGCGCGAGCTGGCGGACGACTACACCCGCCAGGGCCGCGGCTTCGACCTGCGGCTGGTGGCCGGCGGCTGGCGGTTCGCCTCGCGCGCGGCGTACGCGGACGCGGTGGAGGGCTTCGTCCTGGACGGCCAGCAGGCCCGGCTCACGCAGGCCGCATTGGAGACTCTGGCCGTGGTCGCGTACCGTCAGCCGGTCAGCCGTTCCCGCGTCTCGGCCGTCCGCGGGGTCAACTGCGACGGCGTGATGCGCACGCTCCTCCAGCGCGGCCTGGTGGAGGAGGCGGGGACGGAACCTGAAACAGGTGCGATCCTGTACAGGACGACGAATTACTTTCTGGAGCGGATGGGCCTGCGCGGCCTGGACGAGCTCCCTGAGCTGGCCCCGTTCCTCCCGGAGGCGGACGCGGTCGAGGGCGACTCCCCGGAAGGTATCCCGTCGTTCGACGTAGACGACAGCGGCGACTCTCAGACGGATCATTGATGCGAAGCAGCGGCAGTAACAGCAGGGGCAGCGGCGGCGGTAGGGGCAACTACCGCGGCGCGGGCAACAAGCGGGACGAGAAGCAGCAGCGCGCTGGCCGACCCCGTCCCGAGGAGCGCCGCTACGACGTCGGCGGATCCGCGGGCGGCGACGAGCGCAGGGAGGGCGGCAAGTCCGGTGCCCGGGGCGCGGCGGCCCGCGGCGGCGCCAAGGGCGGTCCCCGCACCGGCGCGTCCCAGGGCGGCCGGCCGGGCGGCAAGGGCGGTCAGCAGCGCGGCCGCGGCCAGGCCCCCGCACGGCCCCGCGAGTACGACGCCAAGATCGAGGAGCGCAACCGCGCCCGCTACGAGAACAAGCCGCAGGTCAAGACCCCCAAGACCTTCGGTGACCAGGAGGGCGAGCGGCTGCAGAAGGTGCTGGCCAGGGCCGGCATGGGCTCCCGGCGCGCCTGCGAGGAGCTGATCGACCAGGCCCGGGTCGAGGTCAACGGTCGGATCGTCACGGAGCAGGGCGTCCGGGTCGACCCGGAGAAGG
>LIQL01000667.1 GCA_001418405.1 Streptomyces diastatochromogenes
ACCGGCCGTCTTCGGCGCAGTCCGCGCCTTCTCACCTTCCCAACTTGCCCCACCGGGTGGGTTGGCCAACGGGCGTCAGGTCACCTCATAACCTCAGGTGACAAGGCGCCTTCCCCAGCCGCGAGGGATGGGGGCTCTATCGTGCCGTCGGCTGGTGGAGCCAGGGCGCGCTGGTGGCCCAGAAGATGACGTCGGCTCCGAGGGTGTTCGTGCCGAAGTCGGTGAACTCCTGCCGGGTGTACGGCTTCTTCGTCTTGGGGTTCTCGTACTGGAAGTCGGGTTCCTGTACGGCCATGGCCACCATGGGGAGCTGCCCCCGGTACTTCTTGAAGAAGGGGTACGAGTTTTCCATCTGCGCCGGGCGGTCCGGCAGGATGTCCGGTCCCCCCAGGCCGATTCCGTGCGCCTTGGCAAACTCGAAGGTGCGGCTCATGTACTTGCGGCTGTTGTTCCATTCACCGGGCCAGAAGTTGACGTACTGGATGAACGGCGTCTTGGTGAAGACCTTCTTGCCGTAGGCCATGTTGTCGAGTTCTGCCTTGAAGTAGACGTCGTCGCTGTAGCCGGTGTGGTCCTTCTTGGTGTCCACCCCGGTAGCGGTTTCCGGCAGGTTCACCCCAGCGAGGCGACCGTCGAACCGCTGTGACATCGCCTTCAGTAGCTGCTGGAAACGGCCCCGCACCTGCGGGTTCCATTGCGCCGCGACCGCCCCGGGCTCACCGGGGCCGAGGCCGTTCTCGTTCGTTGTCGGAGCCGCGCCTCCCTTGTACTCCGGATCCTTCAACAGATAGTCCGGGAGCCTCGCCGGCAGCGCGAAGAACCGGTCCTGGACCTGGATGAACAGCTTCTTGTGGCGGGACTGCAGAACGTTCAGCGCCCGGTCGATCTCAGAGAAGTCGTACTGATTCTTCTTCCGCTCCAGCGCCTTCCACGGCACCACCAACTGCACGCCGGCGACATCGCGACGATCGATCAACGGCATCACATTTGTGTCGAAATCCCCGATGGAGGCGTAAAGATAGTTCTTCGCCTTCTTTCCGGGCACTGCGGCGGAAGCCTTTCCGGACACCGGAGCGGGAGCCCCAGAGGCCACCGCGGCCGCGCCCGTCAGGCCCATCGCCACGAGAATTCCGACACCGACAGCAATTCGCTTGGTCGCCATGAGCCCCACGGTGCAGCACAGTTGTGAGAGGAACGTAAGAAGGCTGGACATTCCTCCTGACCAAGAGGACTTCTCACGTAGCGAGTTGCTGATGCGGCATGATGCTGCACTGCGACTGTTGGTCTGCCCCGTCGGCTTGTGCCGGACGGGTTGTGGGAGTTGGCAGCGCCGCTGCTGCCGAAGTTCACGTCCCGCCCGCAGGGCGGGGGTACGACTCCGGTGGACGAGCGGGCGGTGTCACAGCGGTGGTGTACGTGCCGACCAACGGTTGCGCCTGGTGCGATCTTCCGCCGACGTTCGGCGTCTCCCCGGCAACAGCGCACCGCCGGTTCACAGCGTGGACCGAGGCCGGGCTGTGGCGCCGACTACACCGGGCAGTCCTGGATGAACTCGGCGCCCGGGGCGAGCTGGACTGGACCTCAGCAATCATCGACGCAGCCTCCGTCCGCGCGAAAAGGGGGTTTGCTGACCGGGCCGAACCCGGTCGATCGCAGCAAGAAGGGCAGCAAATTACATGTCCTGTCCGAAGCTCAGGGCGTCCCACTGACCCTCGCGGTCTCCGGCGCGAACGTGCACGACAGCCAGGCGTTCAAGCCACTGATCCTCGGCATACCCGCCATCCGCTCACGGCGCGAACTGCGCCGAAGACGGCCGGT
>LIQL01000668.1:0-1639 GCA_001418405.1 Streptomyces diastatochromogenes
CTCCTGGTACGGCGACTGCCTCCCCAGCCGCGACTTCCCGGTCCTCATCGACCACTACCTCAGCGGCCGGCTCGACCTCGGCGGCTTCGTCACCGAAACCCTCGCCCTGGACGACGTCGAGGCGGCCTTCGCCAAGATGCGGGACGGCCAGGTGCTGCGCTCGGTGGTGGTCCTGTGACCAGCCCGCTGCGCAACCCCGTCGACGCCCGGGTCGTCATCATCGGCGCCNNTCGACCTCGCACGCCCCGGGCCTGGTCTTCCAGACCTCCCCGTCCAAGACCATGACCGAGTTCGCCGCCTACACCGTCCGCAAGTTCGGCTCCCTCCACGACGACGGGCTGCCCTGCTTCGACCCGGTCGGCGGTCTGGAGATCGCCACCACCGAGGCCCGCTGGGCCGACCTGCACCGCAAGGCCGGACTCGCCGCCTCCTGGGGTGTGCGCGGCGAACTCCTCGACCCCCGGCAGTGCAAGAAGCTCTGGCCGCTGCTCGACGAGGGCAAGGTCCTCGGCGGGTTCCACACACCCGACGACGGCCTGGCCCGCGCGGTNNGTCACCGGGATCGAGCAGGAAGCCGGGCGGGTCACCGGCGTCGTCACCGACCGCGGGGTCTTCCCCGCCGACCACGTGGTCTGTGCCGCCGGCTTCTGGGGGCCGGTGATCGGCGCCCTCGCCGGCGTCGACGTCCCGCTGCTGCCCCTGGCCCACCAGTACGCCACGACCGCACCGCTGCCCGAGCTCGCCGGCCTCGACGACCCGCACCGGACCGCCACCGGAGCGGCACCCGCGGCCGGCCGGCCGATCCTGCGCTTCCAGGACCGCGACCTGTACTTCCGCGAACACTTCGACGCGACCGGCGGCCGCCTCGGCATCGGCTCCTACGCCCACCGGCCCCTGCCCGTCGACCCGTTCACCGTCCCCGCCTTCGACGACGCCCCGGTGATGCCGTCCTCGCTGCCGTTCACCCCGGAGGACTTCGCACCCAGCTGGCGCGACAGCGTCGGACTGCTGCCGGCACTGGGCGCCTCCCGGGTGGCCGACGGCTTCAACGGCGTGTTCTCCTTCACCCCCGACGGGCTGCCGCTCCTCGGCGAGGCCCGCACCCTGCGCGGCTTCTGGCTCGCCGNNCGGAGTGGCTGACCGACGGCCGGCCGACCCTCGACGTCCACGCCTGCGACCTCACCCGCTTCGAGGACGCCCAACGCTCGCCCGCCTACGTCGCGGAGCGCGGCGCCCAGAGCTTCGTCGAGGTCTACGACGTCATCCACCCCCTCCAGCCCGCGGAGCGGCCCCGCCCCCTGCGCACCAGCCCCTTCTACCCGCGCCAGCAGGAACTCGGCGCGTACTTCCTGGAGGCCGGCGGCTGGGAACGCCCCCACTGGTACGAGGCCAACGCCCCGCTCGCCGAAGGACTCCACCTGCCCGAACGGGACGCCTGGTCCGCCCGCCACTGGTCGCCGATCGCCGCCGCGGAGGCCGCCGCCACCCGCGAACGGGTCGCCCTCTACGACATGACCCCGCTGCGCCGGCTGGAGGTCACCGGTCCCGGAGCGCTGGACTTCCTGCAACGCATGACGACCAACCAACTGGCCAAGAAGCCGGGCGCGGTGACCTACACCCTGCTCCTCGACGAGGCCGG
>LIQL01000668.1:1663-2040 GCA_001418405.1 Streptomyces diastatochromogenes
GCGCCGACCTCGACTGGCTGCACCGGCACGCACCCGCCGACGTGCAGGTCCGCGACGTCACCGCCGGCACCTGCTGCATCGGCGTGTGGGGCCCGCTCGCCCGGGACCTCGTCCAGCCGCTGACCCGCGACGACTTCTCGCACGGGGCCTTCGGCTACTTCAAGGCCCGGCGGACCCACCTCGGCCACGTCCCGGTCACCGCCCTGCGCGTCAGCTATGTCGGGGAACTCGGCTGGGAGCTCTACACCACCGCCGACCTGGGGCTGAGGCTCTGGGACACGCTCTGGGAAGCCGGCCGGGAACACGGGGCGATCGCCGCCGGCCGCAGCGCCTTCAACAGCCTCCGCCTGGAGAAGGGCTACCGCGCCTGGGGCCAC
>LIQL01000669.1 GCA_001418405.1 Streptomyces diastatochromogenes
CACGGCCGGGCACCAGGCCCAGTAGGCCGCGGTCCGGGGATCCCCACGACGGCGCAGGACCAGCAGCAGGGCGCCGGTGACGGCGACGGACAGCACCGCTCCACCGATCTGGAGCGGCTTGAGGCGGGCGCCGTCGGGGGACAGCAGCTGCACGCCGTAGAAGTAGGACTCGGCGAGCGGCGGATA
Source organism: Streptomyces diastatochromogenes (assembly GCA_001418405.1). Taxonomy (GTDB): domain Bacteria; phylum Actinomycetota; class Actinomycetes; order Streptomycetales; family Streptomycetaceae; genus Streptomyces; species Streptomyces albulus_C. Next base: position 187 of record LIQL01000669.1, read on the forward strand.
AATGGTGTGCACGGTGGGCCGGTTGAGCCGGGTGCAGTGCGGCGTGGCGGCGGGGGACACCAAGCGCGCCCGGTCCGGGCCCGCACAGGCGGCGCCGGTGGGGAACAGCCAGGCGTCGCGGAGCGGAGCGAGCTCCGGGGCGGCCGGCACGTAGTCGTAGGGCGAGGTCCCGGATGCCTGGACCCGGCCGTCCCAGGCGTACCGGTAGGCGTCGGTGCTGGTGCGCGGCGGTGCGACGAGGCCGGTGACGGCCACCAGCGCCGACCCGGCGAGGATCAGGGCCACCGCCCGGCGCACCGGTGCCCGCCGCACCGCCCAGGCGGCGGCCGCGAACAGCGCCCAGCAGAGCGCGTACCGCCAGGACAACCCGCCGGGATCGCGGCGGTAGCCGTCGAACTCGACCGTCCACACCAGGGCCACGGCGAGGGCGGTGGTCAAGACGGCGGCGAGCGGCAGGCGGAGGCGCGGTTCGATCACGCCAGCAGCCTCGCAGCGGACCGCGGCCGTGCCGAGGGCGCACGGCCCGCCGTCCCGGTTTCGTAAGGAGTTCCACGGCCCCGAACGGCCCGGCGCGCGGTGTGATGGGAACCATGCAACCGTCACCGCGCCGGCCGCCGCGCCGGCTGCCGTCCCTGCCCGCCCGCATTTCCGCGCTCCACGACGCCCGGACCGCGACGGTGGTGGGCCGCTGGCTGGGCCTGGCCGTCGCACTGTGCTTCGGCACCGGTCTGGTCAGTCACCTCCTCCAACACCCCCCGGACTGGCTGCGCGACCACCTGCCCAGCCGGCCCGCCTGGGGCTACCGGCTCACCCAGGGGCTGCACGTCGCCTGCGGCATCGCCGCGCTCCCGCTGCTCCTCGCCAAGTTGTGGACCGTGTACCCGAAGCTGTTCGTGTGGCCGCCGGTGCGGTCCCTGCGGCACGGCCTGGAACGGCTCTCGGTGGCGGTGCTGGTGGCGAGCGGCGTCTTCGAGGTGCTGAGCGGCCTGCTGAACGTCGTGCAGTGGTATCCGTGGCCGTTCCCCTTCGTGCCGGTCCACTTCGCCGTCGGCTGGCTCCTGGCCGGTGCGGTGGTGCTGCACCTCGCCGTCAAGTGGCCGCAGATCAGCGACCATTGGAGCCGGCACGCGCCGGGCACGCGCCGGCTGCCGGCCGCGCACGGACCGGACCGGCGCGCACTGCTGGCGGGACTGGGAGCGGCCGTCGGCGCCGTCACACTCACCACCGTCGGCCAGTCCGTCACCCCGCTCGGGAAACTGGACCTGCTCGCGCCCCGCCACCCCGGCCACGGACCGCAGGGGCTCCCGGTCAACCGCACGGCGCGGGCGGCGGGCGTCACCCCGGTCGGCCCGGACTGGCGGCTGACCGTCACCGGCCCACGGCCGTACGAACTGAGCCTGGCCGCCCTGCGGGCCCTGCCCCAGCACGAGGTGGAACTACCGCTGGCCTGCGTGGAGGGGTGGAGCGTCGTGGCCCGATGGACGGGCGTCCGGGTCCGCGACCTCCTCCGTGCGGCCGGCGCCGATCCGGCCGCCCGGGTCCGCGTGGTCTCGCTGGAGCGGTCCGGCGCCTACCGGGTCACGGAGATGGGCGCCACCTACGCCGCCGATCCGCTGACGCTGCTGGCGCTCCGCCTCAACGGCCAGGAGCTCTCCTTGGACCACGGCCACCCCGCCCGCCTGATCGCACCCAACAGCCCCGGGGTCCTCCAGACCAAGTGGGTCACGCGCCTGGAGGTCCGGTGACGACGGCACGGATGCGGTACGCCGGGGGACTCCTGGGCGTGACCGGAATGGCCGTGGGCCTGCTCCTGGTCTGGGGTACGGGGTGGGCGGGCCACGTGGTGCTCTGGTTGGCCGGCGCACTGCTCCTGCACGACGGGCTGCTCGCGCCGCTGGTGTGCGGGGCCGGATGGCTGCTGCCCGGCCCGACGGGGCGCGGCGGCCCGGTGCGGGGCGTGCTGCGCGGTGCGCTGATCGTGGCGGGCGCCCTGACCGCAGTGGCCCTGCCGGCCCTGCTGAGGCCCGGGGCCCCCGCCAACTCCTCCGTCCTGCCGCTGGACTACCCGCGCGGCTGGCTGGTGTCGGTGCTGGCCGTCACGGCCGGGGCGGGCGCGCTCGCCGGTGTGCGACTGCTCGCGCGGCGGTGGCGCAGGGCTCAGCCCCGGCGCAGCTGAACGAACCGGCGGCCGCCCACCCGCCACTGCTCGACCGCCCTCCAGCCGGCCCGCCCGCCGTGGGCCAGCAGCGCACGGGTGCCGAGCCGGGCCCACGGGAACGGCGTGCCGTGCCCGCCGCGGCCGTCGTCCACCCGGACCACGACCCGCTCGTCGAGTTCCGTCCCGGCCGTCTCGACGAGCACCGTGCCGTCCGGCGCCGCGAGTTCGCGGGCCCGCGCCAGGAGGGCGGCCGGGTCGCCCCCGATGCCGATGTTGCCGTCGATGAGGAGCAGCGTCGCCCACCGGCCCGTACCGGGCAGCGGGTCGAAGACCGAACGGCACAGGGCGGCACGGCCCTCCCGCACCGCCCGTTCCACGGCGTGCCGGCTGACGTCGATGCCGAGCACCGGATGCCCCCGCGCGGCGAGGGCGGCCACCAGCCTGCCCGGTCCGCAGCCGACGTCCAGGACCCCGCCCCGGCAGCGGGCGAGCACCGTGGCGTCGGCCTCGTCGGGCGGCGCGCACCAGCGCTCCACCTCCAACGGCAGCAGCCAGCCGTCGCCGCGCCGCAGGAACAGCGGCCCGCGGCCGGTGCGCAGCGCAGCGGCGTAGGGGTCGGCGTGCCACTCCCGGGCCCCGGCCCCGACCGCGGGCGCGGCAGGTTCCGTGCGCGCCGGCCCCCGGCGGTCCACCGGCGCGCGCAGCACCCCACCCGACGCGTCCAGGAGGGCGGCACGGCCCGGGTCAGCGGTCTGCCGCGGGGTGGAGAACGGGCCGGACGCGTCCACCGCGCACTGTTCCATCGAGTCGTTCACGGCCCTCACGCTACGAACCGCAACGCGTCCCGTGGGGCTGGCGGACCTTACGAAACGCGGACGTCGACGTCGTGCCGGCCGCCGCGCCCCGCCGGGGTGGGAGGCTGGACGCATGAAGAACGTGCTGGTCGTGGACGACGACCCCACCGTCTCCGAGGTCCTGGCCGGCTATCTGCAACGCGCCGGCTTCGCCGTGCGCCGGGCCGCCGACGGCCCCGCCGCGCTCACCTCGGCCCGCGCCCACCGACCCGACCTGGTGGTCCTCGACCTGATGCTGCCCGGCATGGACGGCCTGACCGTCTGCCGGGAACTGCGGTCGCACGGCCCGCTGCCGGTGATCATGCTGACCGCCCGCAGCGACGAGGAGGACCGCATCCTCGGGTTGGAAGTGGGCGCCGACGACTACGTGACCAAACCGTTCAGCCCACGGGAGCTGGTGTTGCGGGTGACCTCCGTGCTCCGCCGCGCCGGTACGGCCGGCACGCCGGGCCCCGTACTGCGCGGCGCCGGACTCGACGTCGACCCGGCGGCCCGCCGCGCCCTGCACCACGGCCGCGAACTGGCCCTCACCCTGCGCGAGTTCGACCTGCTCTGCTACTTCCTGCGCCACCCCGGCCAGGTCTGCGGCCGAGAACGCCTGATGCAGGAGGTGTGGGGGTGGGAATTCGGGGACCTGTCGACCGTCACCGTCCACGTGCGCCGCCTGCGCGCCAAGATTGAGGACGACCCGGCCCGCCCGCGCCTGATCCAGACCGTCTGGGGCGTGGGCTACCGCTTCGACGCCCGGCCCGAAGACGCCACCCACCCCGACGAGAGGCCGTGACCGTGCGGGACGTGCTGCTCATCGCCCTGTACGCGTCCGCCGGCGCGGCCGGCGCCGGACTCCTGGGCGCCGGCGTCCTGCACCTGCTGCGCCGGCGTTCGATCGCCGTGTCCCTGACGGTGGTCGCGGCCGTCGCGGTCGGCGCGATGCTGGCCGGAACCCTGGCGGTCGCCTGGGCGATGTTCCTCTCCTCGCACGACCTGGCCGTGGTCACCACCGTGGTCGCGGTGGCCACCGTGGTCTCCCTGGCCACCGCGCTCGCCCTGGGGCGTCGGGTCGTGCTCGACTCCCGCGCACTGGCCCGGGCCGCCCACGACTTCGGCGAGGGCGGCACCTTCGTGCCGCCCACCCGCCCCGCTGCCGCCGAACTCACCACGCTCAGCGCGGAGTTGACAGCGACCAGTGCCCGCCTGGCGGCCTCCCGGGACCGCGAACGCGCCCTGGAGGAGTCCCGCCGCGAACTCGTCGCCTGGATCTCGCACGACCTGCGCACCCCGCTCGCCGGCCTGCGCGCCATGTCCGAAGCCCTGGAGGACGGCGTGGCGGACGACCCCGCCCGCTACCACCGCCAGATCCGCACCGAGGTCGACCGCCTCAACACCATGGTCGGCGACCTCTTCGAACTCTCCCGCATCCACGCCGGGGTACTGGCCCTCGCCCCGTCCCGGGTGTCGGTCTACGACCTGGTGGACGACGCGCTGGCCGGCGTCGGCCCCCTGGCCCGGGAACACCGGGTGCGCCTGGTGGGCGACCGGGTCGAAGCCGTCCCGGTCGAGGTCGACAGCAAGGAGATGACCCGTGCGCTCGCCAACCTCCTGATGAACGCGATCCGCCACACCCCGGCCGACGGCACCGTGGCGCTGGCCGCGGAACGCCGCGCCGACACCGTCGTGCTGTCCGTCACCGACGGCTGCGGCGGCATCCCCGAGACCGATCTGCCCAGGGTCTTCGACACCGGCTGGCGCGGCACGACGGCCCGGACGCCACCGGCCGGCGCCGGCCTGGGCCTGGCCATCGTCCGCGGCATCGTCGAGGCCCACGCGGGGTGGGCCGCCGTCCACAACGTCGCCGGCGGCTGCCGCTTCGAGGTCACCCTCCCCGCCGCACGGACCTGACCCGCCCCGCCGCGACCACGCGGGCGCTGCCCGGCCCGCGTCAGCCGGGTGCCCCGACGACCGCCGGGGTCTGCGCGGCGGATCGGGCGTGCGTGCGGACGGTGAGGTCGCCGCGGCGCAGCACGTCGCCGCGGACGTCGGTGCCGGGCCGGTCCGGGTCGATGAGCGCCCCGCCGCACGAGGCGCGGTCCACAAGCTGGCCGTCGCCCTTGACGGCCAGCGTCGCCAACCACGGCGCCGCGCCGCGCCGCGGCACCTGGGTGCCGCCCGACATCGCCTGCGCGGGGCCGACCGTGCCCAGAACCGCGGCCGCCGCGACCGCCGCCGCGCCGACCGCCGCCGCGCCGACCGCCGCCGCGGCCCGGGGCCACCGGTCCCGCCGCGCCGACGGCCGACGGCCCGCCGGGCCCTTCGCGCGCACCACTTCGCCGCTCATGTCGCTCCGTCCTCGTCCCGTGCGGATCGCTCGCTGTCGAACGTCCGGAACCGAACGTAGCGACGGGAGGCGGTGGGTGGCGTCAGGCCGCGGTCGCGTGCGGCGTCGGCCTGCGGGCGAACCGGAACCGGACCCTGACTCGCCTCAGGGGTGGAGCCGTCCGACAGCCTCATCCATTCGGCAGTTGCCTAAAAGCTTTAGGCATGCGCATAATCGATTCAGGTACACGGAGGAACGAAGAAAGGGCGGTCATGGCGGCACGGGTAGGACTGACCACGGAACGCCTGACCAGGGCGGGCGCGGAGCTGGCCGACGAGGTCGGCTTCGCGCAGGTGACCGTCTCCGAGCTGGCCAGGCGGTTCGACGTCAAGGTCGCGAGCCTGTACTCGCACGTGAAGAACTCCCACGACCTCAAGACCCGGATCAGCCTGCTCGCCCTGGCGGAGCTCGCCGACCTGGCCGCGGAGGCCCTGGCCGGCCGCGCGGGCAAGGACGCCCTGGCCGCCTTCGCCGACGTCTACCGCGACTACGCCCGGGAACACCCCGGCCGCTACGCCGCCACCCAGTTCCCACTCGACCCGGAGACGGCCGCCGCCAGCGCCGGCGTCCGGCACGCCCAGATGACGCGGGCTATCCTGCGCGGCTACGACCTGCCGGAACCGGAACAGACCCACGCCGTGCGCATGCTGGGCAGCGTCTTCCACGGCTACGTGAGCCTGGAACTGGCCGGCGGGTTCAGTCACAGTGCTCCCGACAGCGAGGAGACGTGGTCGCGGGTCGTGGACGCCCTCGACGCCCTCCTGTGCAACTGGCCCACGCCCGGACCGCCGCGACCGTGACGACCGCAGTCGACGGCGCCCGCCCGCACGGCAACCCCACCCC
>LIQL01000067.1 GCA_001418405.1 Streptomyces diastatochromogenes
TCCGCCCGCGGCCCCGCCGCCCAGCCGCCCCCGCCTGGTCGCGGAGGCGGCGGGGAGCGCGTGGCCCGGGTGGCGGGGCTGCCGGCAGGCGCCCCTCACCGCGGTGCACCGACCGGCCCGGGCTCCGCACTGTGAGACTCGCCTCCCGTCCTCGCCCCGCGGCCCGTTAGGCTCATCGACAAGCCGTCGCGATGAGTGGGCGCGAGTCGCGGCGAACCACAGGAGGATCGGTATGTCCATCCAGACCGTCGACGTCGTCTACACCGCCGTCGCCACCGCCGAGAACGGCCGCGACGGCCGCGTCGCCAGCGACGACGGCAAGCTCGACGTCGTCGTCAACCCGCCCAAGGAGCAGGGCGGCAGCGGCGCCGGCACCAACCCCGAGCAGCTCTTCGCGGCCGGCTACAGCGCCTGCTTCCAGGGCGCGCTCAGCGTCGTCGGCCGCCGTGAGAACGCCGACGTCTCCGGCTCCCGGGTGACCGCGAAGGTCGGCATCGGCAAGACCCCCGAGGGCGCCTTCGGCCTCGCCGTCGAGATCGTCGCCTCGATCCCCAACGTCGACGCGGCCACCGCCAAGGACCTCGTGGAGAAGGCGCACCAGGTGTGCCCCTACTCCAGCGCCACCCGCGGCAACATCGAGGTCACGCTGACCGTCGCCTGAGGCACTTCGGGCCGCCGGGGCACCTGACCGGCCGCCTTCGGCACCGGTGGCACGAGGGCCGCATCCCGTCAGGGGGTGCGGCCCTTTCGCCGTTCCCGCCCCCGTTCCTCGGCCCCGCCGACCGTCCGTCGTGACGCAGGCCACAGCGGCAGAGTCTTGACGCAACCGCCGTGTAATCGATTTCGTAGCCCTCACGCGTGACGCGTAATCGATTACACGACGCACCCGCGTGAGCGGCGGGACGGCAGAGCGACAGAGCGACAGGACGGCGACGGAGCCATGGCGAACATCAAGGACGTGGCGGAGCGGGCGGGAGTCTCCGTCGCCACGGTCTCCCGGGTCCTCAACGGCAACAGCCCGGTCGCCGAGACCCGCGAGCGGGTGCTCGCCGCCGTCAAGGAGCTGGGCTACCGCCCCAACAACGTCGCCCGCGCCCTGCGCACCGCCCGCACCGGCACGCTCGGCCTGGTGATCAGCGACCTCACCAATCCCTTCTTCACCGAACTGGCCGACGCCGTCGAGGACGCCGCCCGCGGCCTCGGCTACAGCCTCGTCATCGGCAACGCCGGCGAGCGTCCCGCCCAACAGGACGACTACATCCGCACCCTGCTCGACCGCCGCATCGACGGCCTGCTGGTCAGCTCCGCCGGCACCGGCTCGGCGATGCTCGGCGAGGTCGTCGCCTCCGGCACCCCGTTGGTCCTGCTGGACCGCACCGTCCCCGGCATCGACGCTCCTTGCGTCCGCGCCGACGGCCGGGCCGCGCTCACCGACCTCGCCGCCCACCTCGCCGCGCTCGGCCGCCGCCGCCCCGCGATCATCGTCGCCCCGGCCGGCACCCCCACCGGCGACGAGCGCCTGGAACGCTTCCGCACCGCCCTGGCCGACCACGGCATCGCCCTGCCCGACGAGCGCGTCGGTGCCACCCCCGACCTCCAACCCAGCGGCGGCCGCCGGGTGATGCGCGACTTCCTGGACCTGCCCGAGCCGCCGGACGCGGTCCTGGCCACCGACAACCTCATGGCGCTCGGTGCGATGGACGAACTCCGCGCCCGCGGCCTGCGGGTCCCGGACGACGTGGCGCTGGTGGTCTACGACGACGTGCCGTGGTTCGCGCACACCGACCCGCCGCTGACCGCCATCGCCCAGCCCACCCGCGACCTCGGCCGGGCCGCCGTGCAGACCCTGCTGGCACGCATCGAGGGCCGCCCCGCCCCCGACGTGCTGCTGCCCGCCCACCTGGTGCCGCGCCGCTCCTGCGGCGAACCGCCGACCCCCTGACCGCACTCGCCCCACCGGCACCGCACCGCACCGGTCCGACCAGCCCGCCCCGCCCCGCCGGGGCCCACCGAAGCACCACCGTCCGGGCACCGCGCCCGGACACCACCCGCCAACCGAGGAACCCACCGAGGAGAGAGGGGCAGCGCATGACCGGCGTCAACGACGACGTACCGGGCGGCCGCGAACTGCTGCGCGTCGAGGGGGTGACCAAGGCGTTCCCCGGCGTCCGCGCACTGGACGGCGTCGACCTGACCCTGCGCGCCGGCGAGGTGCACGTCCTGCTCGGCGAGAACGGCGCCGGCAAGAGCACCCTGATCAAGATGCTCTCCGGCGCCCACCGCCCCGACAGCGGCCGCATCCTCGTCGCCGGGGGCGCGGGCCGCCTCCCGGCGAACACCGGGGAAGGCGAGCCCGACGCGCTCCGCGAGGTGCAGATCCGCTCCGCGCAGGACGCCGAGCGGCTCGGCATCGCCACCATCTACCAGGAGTTCAACCTCGTCCCCGGGCTGACCGTCGCCGAGAACGTCTTCCTGGGCCGCCAACCGCGCACCGCGCTCGGCCTGATCGACAAGAAGGCGATGCGCGCCCGCGCCGCCGACCTGCTGCGCCGGGTGCGGCTCGACGTATCCCCGAACACCCCGGTCGCCGAACTCGGCATCGCCCGGCTCCAGATGGTGGAGATCGCCAAGGCCCTCAGCCTCGACGCCCGCATCCTGATCATGGACGAGCCGACCGCGGTGCTCACGTCCGAAGAGGTGGAGACGCTCTTCGGCATCGTCCGCGAACTGCGCGAGGCCGGCGTCGGCATCATCTTCATCACCCACCACCTCGACGAGATCGGCGCCCTCGGCGACCGGGTCACCGTCCTGCGCGACGGCCGCTCGATCGACGAGGTGCCCGCCGCCACCGGCGAGGAGGAACTGATCCGGCTGATGGTCGGCCGGGACATCGCCGAGCAGTACCCGCGCCGCCGCTCCGACGCGCCCGGCCCGCCCCTGCTGCGCGTGAGGGGCCTGACCCGGCACGGTGCCAGGACGACCGGCGGCGCTCCGGCCCGGCCCGTCTTCGAGGGCATCGACTTCGAGGTCCGGGCCGGCGAAGTGGTGGGGCTGGCCGGACTGGTCGGCGCCGGCCGCACCGAGGTCGCCCGCGCCGTCTTCGGCGTGGACCGCTACGACGCCGGCACCGTCGAGGTGGCCGGTGCCCGCCTGGTGCGCGGCGACGTCCGGGCCGCGATGCGGGCCGGGTTGGGACTGGTGCCCGAGGACCGCAAGGGCCAGGGGCTGGTCCTGGACGCCTCGCTCCAGGACAACCTGACGCTGGCCCGGCTCGACCGGGACACCCGCGGCGGGCTGGTCGACCGGCGCGGTCAGCGACGCGAAGCGGCCGCCGTCGCCGAGCAGTTGAAGGTCCGGATGAGCGGCCTGGGGCAGTCCGCCCGCACCCTCTCCGGCGGCAACCAGCAGAAGATCGTCATCGGCAAGTGGCTGCTGGCGCAGACCCGGCTGCTGATCCTGGACGAACCGACCCGCGGCATCGACGTCGGCGCCAAGGTCGAGATCTACCAGCTCGTCAACGAGCTGACCGCGGCCGGCTGCGGGGTGCTGATGATCTCCAGCGACCTGCCCGAGGTACTGGGCATGAGCGACCGGGTGCTGGTGATGGCACAGGGCCGGCTGACCGGGGAACTCCCCGCCGCCGACGCCACCCAGGACGCCGTGATGGAGCTGGCGCTCCAGTCCCCGCACGGCACCGGGGACGGCACGCACACCAACGAGAGCGCGATGGAGGGCTCCGATGTCCGCTGACGTGAAGACAGCAGCCGCCCCGAAGGCGGCGGGCGGGGGAGCGGCCCCGGACGGGTTCGGGCCGTGGTTCTCCCGGGCCGTGCTGCGCAACGGTCCGCTCGGCGGCCTGATCGCCCTGGTCGTGGTGATGGCGGTGCTGTCCCGGGACTTCCTCAACGGGCAGAACCTCCTCAACGTCGGCGTGCAGGCGTCGGTCACCGCGATCCTGGCCTTCGGCGTCACCTTCGTGATCGTCTCGGCCGGCATCGACCTGTCGGTCGGCTCTCTCGCGGCGCTCTCCGCCACCGTCGTCGCCTGGGCCGCCACGAACGAGGGACTGCCGGTCTGGCTCGCGGTGCTGCTCGGCCTCGCGGTCGGCGCGGCCGCCGGACTGCTCTCCGGCGCCCTGGTCGCCTACGGCCGACTGCCCGCCTTCATCGCCACCCTGGCGATGCTGTCGGTCGGCCGCGGCCTGGCCCTGGTCATCTCCGGCGGCACGCCGATCCCCTTCCCCGACGCGGTCAACGCCCTCGGTGACACCCTCGGCGGCTGGCTGCCGGTGCCCGTCCTCGTCATGATCGCGATGGGGCTGATCGCCGCACTGGTCCTGGCCCGGACCTACTCCGGCCGTGCGATGTTCGCGATCGGCGGCAACGAGGAGGCGGCCCGCCTGTCCGGCATCGACGTCAAGCGCCGCAAGCTCGTGATCTACGCGCTGTCCGGGGTGTTCGCCGCCGTCGCCGGCATCGTGCTGGCGGCCCGGCTCACCTCCGCCCAGCCGCAGGCCGCGAGCGGCTACGAACTCGACGCCATCGCCGCCGTCGTGATCGGCGGCGCCAGCCTCTCCGGCGGCTCCGGCAAGGCGTCCGGCACCCTGATCGGCGCCCTGATCCTCGCCGTGCTGCGCAACGGCCTCAACCTGCTGAGCGTCTCGGCCTTCTGGCAGCAGGTCGCCACCGGTCTGGTGATCGCGCTCGCCGTCCTCCTGGACACCCTGCGGCGCAGGAGCGCGCGATGAAGCGGCGCACGGCACTGCTCGGCGCGGCCCTCGCGGTCGGCGCCCTCGCCCTGACCGGCTGCGACCGCGGCGGCAACACCGACCTCGGGCTGGCCCTGTCCACGATGAACAACCCGTTCTTCGTCGGCATCAAGAAGGGCGCGCAGGCCGAGGCGGACGCCCGCGGACTGCACATCAACATCACCGACGCGCAGAACGACCCCATGCAGCAGATCAACCAGATGGAGACCTTCACCAGCCAGCAGGTGAAGGCCGCCATCATCAACCCGGTGGACTCCGACGCCGCCGTCCCCGCCGTCGGCGTCGCCAACCGGGCCAAGGTGCCGGTGATCTCCATCGACCGCGGCGTCAACGGCGGGCAGGTGGGCTCGACCATCGCCTCCGACAACGTCGCCGGGGGCCGGCTCGCCGCCAAGACCCTCGCCGAGGCGCTCGGCGGGAAGGGCAAGGTGGCCTTCCTCGAAGGCCAGCCCGGCACATCCGCCGCCCGTGAACGCGGCCAGGGCTTCGAGGAGGGCATCAAGCAGTACCCCGGCATCGAAGTCGTCGCCCGGCAGCCCGCGGACTTCGACCGGACCAAGGGCATGGACGTGATGTCCAATATGCTCCAGGCACACCGCGACATCGGCGGGGTGTTCGCCGCCAACGACGAGATGGCACTCGGCGCCTCCAAGGCACTGGGCGCCCGCGCCGGCAAGGACGTCAAGGTGGTGGCGTTCGACGGGACCCCGGACGGGGTCGGCGCCGTCCGCGCCGGCACCCTGACCGCCACCGTCGCCCAGCAGCCCGAACTCCTCGGCAAGCAGGCCGTGGACTGGGCGCTGAAGGCGGCCCGCGGCGAGCGGCTGCCCCGGACGGTCAAGGTGCCGGTCGTGCTGGTGACGGCGGCCAACGCCGCCCGCTTCGGCGGCTGACCCGGCCGCCCGGCGGCGGCACGCAGGAAGAAACGGAAGAACGGCGTATGGACACGAGAGAACGACGCCCGGACAGAGAAGAGGAACGGCGCATGTACGACGTCCTGGTGGTCGGCTCGGCCAACGCGGACCTGACCGTACGGGTGACCCGGCGCCCCGGAGCGGGCGAGACCGTGCTCGGCACGGACCTGGTGGAGTCGGCCGGCGGCAAGGGTGCCAACCAGGCGGCCGCGGCGGCCCGGATCGGCGGGCGCACCGCGCTGCTGGCCCGGGTCGGCGGCGACGCCTACGGGGAGCTGCTGCTCGCCGCCCAGCGCGCCGCGGGCACCGACGTGGCGCCCGTCATCGTGGACGCGGACGCCCGCACCGGCACCGCGATGATCATCGTCAGCCCGGACGGCGACAACAGCATCGTGGTCTCGCCGGGCGCCAACGCCGCGCTCACCCCGCAGGACGTGGCCGCCGCCCAGGACGTCATCGCGGCCTCCGCGGTGCTCTCCCTCCAGCTGGAGATCCCGATGGAGACCGTGCGGGCGGCCGCCGAGGCCGCCGAGGGGGCCGGCACCCGCGTCGTCCTCAACCCCTCGCCGACCCCCGAGGACCTCGACCGCGCACTGCTGTCGGCGGCCGATCCGCTGGTGGTCAACGAGCACGAGGCCCGGCAGCTGTCCGGACGCACCGACGGCACCCCCGCCGAGTGGGCGGCCGCCCTGCGTGAGCGGGGCGCCCGCTCGGTCGTGGTGACCCTCGGCGGTGACGGCGCGCTGGTGCTGGACGACTCCGGGACGACCACGGTGCCCGGCGTCAGGGTCGAGGCCGTGGACACCACGGGCGCCGGCGACGCCTTCACCGGTGCGCTGGCCACCCGGCTGGCAGGCGGCGCCGCCCTGGCCGACGCTGCTCGCTTCGCGGTGCGCGTCGGCGCGGCCGCCGTCACCAAGCCCGGCGCGCAGCCCTCGTACCCGACGGCCGAGGATCTGGCCCGGTTGCCGGAACTGCCCGAGCAGCCGTAGCCGCCCGCGCGGGACGGGGCCGACGGGGCGGCGCGGCACGGTGGTCGACCACCACGCCGCAGCGCCCCGTCGGCCCCGTCCGTGCCTCACCGCTCGGCCCCCGCGCCGTGCGCAGCGGCCGCCGCGCCCTCGTGCGTGACGCCGTCGGAGCACCGGGCCGCCGGCTCGGCGCCCAGCTCCCGGGGGCCGTACGGCGCGTGCTCCGCGCCGGTCGCCAGCGCCCAGTAGCGGTCGCCGTAGGACCAGTGCCACCACTCGGTGGGGTAGTTGACCAGGCCCGCCCCGCGCAGCGCCGCGGACAGGATCCGGCGGTTGGCGCGGGCGGCGGGCGTCAGCTCCGGTGCGGAGGTGTAGCAGGCGCCGCCGCTCTCCTCGGGGGAGGCGTTGATCGGCGTCCCCATGTCGACCGCGTCGCCGTCCGCCGTGACCAGCGTGAGGTCCACGGCGCCGCCCGCGCTGTGCGGGGCGATCTCCGGCGGGGACACGTAGCGGCTGGCGGCGCGGTGGATCCGTGCCGCGTCCCAGTCGTGGTGGGCGGTCCGGAGCTCGTCCGCGTACTGCGCGAAGTACCGACGCTGGAGGGCCGGTGGCCGGTACCCCTCCACGAACTGCAGCCGCAGCCCGGCCGGCAGCGCTTCCTGGGCGGCCAGCAGTCGCCGCAGCACCCCCTCCCGCAGGTGGGCGAACGCCCCGTCCCCGGCCGCGCCGTCGGCTCCGGCCTTGAGTCCGTCCACCGACAGTCCGGGCGCGGCGTCCCGCACGTCCACCAGCGGCTCGCCGCACTCCCGCACCGGCACCGCGGCCACCGCCGGGTCGGCCATCAGCGTGATCGCGTCCCGCACGTCGCTCAGCACCAGCTGTGCGCCCTCCCCGTCCGGCCCGGCGGACGCCGCCGCCACCCGCTCGCCGGACGGCAGCCAGCAACCGCTGAGCCCGGCGCCCGGACCGGGGCTCCCGACGCCGATGCCGTTGGCGAGCACCACGTGCAGCCCGTGCGTGCGCGCCAACTCCGCGTACCGCGCGACCCGTTCGCCGTCGCCGTGGAACGCGCTGGACAGGTACACCCGGCAGCCGTCGGCCGCGGCCCGCTCCGGCACTTCGGCGAAGGAGTTGTCGAAGCAGGTGGCGAGCGCGAAGCGGATCCCGCCCAGCGTGAACCGGCCGTGCGCGGTGCCCGGTGCGAACACCGCGCTCTCGCCCTCGGCCACGTGCCGCTTGTCGTAGCGGGTGAGCAGGGTGCCGTCCGGCCCGTAGACGAAGGTGGCGATGGTGGGCTTCGCCCCGTCCGCCCCGCTGCGACCGGGGGCGTTGACCACCGCGGCGACGCCGGCCGCGCGGCATGCCGCGCGNNTCGTAGTGGGCCAGGGCCAGCTCGGAGAAGACCACCACCCCCGCACCGCGCTCGCCGGCCTCGGTGACGAGGCCGGCCATCCGCGCGGCGTTGGCGGCGATGTCGCCCGGTACGGAGGGGAATTGTGCGGCAGCAACGATCATTCCTCCATGATGCCCGCCGCCCCTCCCGCCCGCCGCCGGCATCATGGAGGAATGATCGTTGCTGCCGCACAATTCCCCTCCGTAC
>LIQL01000670.1 GCA_001418405.1 Streptomyces diastatochromogenes
CGCCGCCGGCCGGGGTGCGGCTGGGCGGCGCGCTCTGTTGGGCGCGGACCAGCAACTGGAGCAGGCCCGGCGTGCTGCCGGTGCCGGTGCACGGCAGCAGTTCGGTGGCCGCGACCAGCGTGAAGCCGGTGAGCAGCCGTCCCTTGCCGGCGAACCAGCGTTGGCGCGGCACCCACTCGGCCAGCAGTGGCGCCAGTGAGGAGAGCAGATCGGGTGCGGCGACCGGCGAGCGGTCAGGGGTGAGGCGGGTGGCACGGGTCGAGGCGGTGTCCGACATGGCGTCGCGTCCTTTCCCCGGGCACACGACAGACTGGGCAAAGTGTCCCGGAATGCGGCCTTTACGAGGCGGCCGTGCGGAACGTGTCGGGCGAGATCGTCCGTACGGCGTGGCGTTTTCGGCGTTTCTCGGCGTTCGCTTCGCTGTGCGGCGGTGCCTCCCCGGGCTCTGACGAGCAGGGGATCCCCACCCGGGTCGGGGGCCGGCATGGGCCCTGCGGACCACCCGGCCCGTGAGGTAGTAGGGAGGTTGCCCGAGCGAAAGGTCGAAAAACGCCCGTACGCGCCGGAGGGTCGCGTACGGGCGGGATTTCCCGGGGTCCGGTGGCGGCGCGGTCGCGGTCGCGGTGGCTCGTGGCCGGCCGCGCCGGCTCCACCGGACGGCCCTAACCGGCGTGGTGCGCGGTCCTGCGGAGCCGGAACCAGTAGAAGCCGTGGCCCGCCAGGGTCAGCAGGTACGGCAGCTTGCCGATCGCGGGGAAGCGGACACCGCCGATGAGTTCCACCGGATGGCGGCCGCTGAACGCCTGGAGGTCCAGCTCGGTGGGCTGCGCGAACCGCGAGAAGTTGTTCACGCACAGCACCAGGTCGTCATCGGCGCCGTCCTTGCCCGGGGATTCCCGGAGGTAGGCGAGCACCGCGGGGTTGGACGACGGCAGCTCGGTGTAGCTGCCGAGTCCGAAGGCGGGGTTCTGCTTGCGGATCTCGATCATCCGGCGGGTCCAGTGCAGCAGCGACGAGGGCGAGCTCATCGCGGCCTCGACGTTGGTGACCTGGTAGCCGTAGACCGGGTCCATGATGGTCGGCAGGAACAGCCGGCCGGGGTCGCACGAGGAGAAGCCGGCGTTGCGGTCCGGGGTCCACTGCATCGGGGTGCGCACGGCGTCCCGGTCGCCGAGCCAGATGTTGTCGCCCATCCCGATCTCGTCGCCGTAGTACAGGATCGGCGAGCCGGGCAGCGACAGCAGCAGCGCGGTGAACAGCTCGATCTGGTTGCGGTCGTTGTCGAGCAGCGGGGCCAGCCGCCGGCGGATGCCGATGTTGGCGCGCATCCGCGGGTCCTTGGCGTACTCCGCGTACATGTAGTCGCGCTCTTCGTCCGTGACCATTTCGAGGGTCAGCTCGTCGTGGTTGCGCAGGAAGATGCCCCACTGGCAGCCGGACGGGATCTGCGGCGTCTTGGCGAGGATCTCCGAGACCGGGTAGCGCGACTCCCGGCGGACCGCCATGAAGATGCGCGGCATGACCGGGAAGTGGAAGGCCATGTGGCACTCGTCGCCGCCGACCGCGTAGTCGCCGAAGTAGTCGACCACGTCCTCCGGCCACTGGTTCGCCTCGGCCAGCAGCACGGTGTCCGGGTACTGCGCGTCGATCTCGGCGCGCACCCGCTTCAGGAAGGCGTGCGAGGCCGGCAGGTTCTCGCAGTTGGTGCCCTCCTCGGCGTAGAGGTACGGCACCGCGTCCAGCCGGAAGCCGTCGATGCCCAGGTCGAGCCAGAAGCGCAGGGCGGAGATCATCTCCTCCTGGACCGCCGGGTTCTCGTAGTTGAGGTCCGGCTGGTGGGAGAAGAAGCGGTGCCAGTAGTACTGCTTGCGGACCGGGTCGAAGGTCCAGTTGGAGACCTCGGTGTCGACGAAGATGATCCGGGCGTCGGCGTACTGCTTGTCGTCGTCGGCCCAGACGTAGTAGTCGCCGTAGGGGCCGTCGGGGTCGGTGCGGGACTCCTGGAACCACGGGTGCTGGTCGCTGGTGTGGTTCATCACCATGTCGATGATGACCCGCATCCCGCGCTGGTGGGCGGCGTCCACGAACTCCACGAAGTCGGCCAGGTCACCGAACTCGGGGAGCACCGCGGTGTAGTCCGCGACGTCGTAGCCGCCGTCGCGCAGCGGGGATTTGAAGAACGGCGGCAACCAGAGGCAGTCCACCCCCAGCCACTGCAGGTAGTCGAGCTTGGCCGTGATGCCCTTGAGGTCCCCGATTCCGTCACCGTTGCTGTCCTGGAAGGACCGGACCAGCACCTCGTAGAAGACCGCCCGTTTGAACCAGTCGGGGTCGCGGTCCTTCGCCGGGGTGTCTTCGAACGTGTCGGGAACGGGCTCATTGACGATCAATTGGGTGACCCTCCGATCGGTGAGGACGGTCGCAGTGACAGCACATGGGCCGGCGCGAGCGAGCTGCCCGGCTCCAGGCGCACATAGTTGTCCCTGCCCCAGTGGTAGGTGTCGCCGGTGAGCTCATCGCGCACCGGGAAGGACTCGTGCCGGCCGAGGCCGAGTTCCGGCATGTCCAACGACACCGTCGCCTCGTGGGTGTGGTGCGGGTCGAGGTTGACCACCGTGAGCACCGCGTCGTTGCCCGCGCGCTTGGAGTACGCGAGGACGGCGTCGTTGTCGACGCGGTGGAAGTGCAGGTTGCGCAGCTGTTGCAGGGCGGGATGGCGGCGGCGGATGCGGTTCAGGGCGGTGATCAGCGGGGCGATGGTCCGCCCCTCGCGGGCCGCGGCCTCCCAGTCGCGCGGCCGCAGCTGGTACTTCTCCGAATCCAGGTACTCCTCGCTGCCGGGCCGCACCGCGGTGGCCTCGCACAGCTCGTAGCCCGCGTACAGGCCCCAGCTGGGGGAGAGGGTGGCGGCCAGGACGGCGCGGGACGCGAAGGCCGGGCGGCCGCCCTCCTGGAGGTGCGCGTGCAGGATGTCGGGCGTGTTCACGAAGAAGTTGGGCCGCAGGTAGGCGGCGCCCTCACCGGTCAGCTCGGTGAGGTAGTCGGTCAGCTCCTGCTTGGTGTTGCGCCAGGTGAAGTAGGTGTACGACTGCTGGAACCCGATCTGGGCGAGGGTGTGCAGCATCGCCGGACGGGTGAACGCCTCCGCCAGGAAGAGCACGTCCGGATCGGTGCGGTTGATGTCGCTGAGGACCTTCTCCCAGAACGCCACCGGCTTGGTGTGCGGGTTGTCCACCCGGAAGATCCGGACGCCCTTGGCCATCCAGAAGCGCAGCAGGCGCTCGGTCTCCCGGACCAGCCCGCGGAAGTCGGCGTCGAAGGCCACGGGATAGATGTCCTGGTACTTCTTCGGCGGGTTCTCCGCGTAGGCGACGGAGCCGTCGGCGCGGTGGTGGAACCACTGCGGGTGCAGGGTGACCCAGGGGTGGTCCGGGGAGCACTGGAGGGCGAAGTCCAGCGCCACCTCCATCCGCAGGTCGCGGGCGGTCCGCACGAAGTGGTCGAAGTCCTCGAAGGTGCCCAGGTCCGGGTGGAGCGCGTCGTGGCCGCCGGCCGGCGACCCGATGGCCCAAGGGGAGCCGACGTCGTGCGCACCGGCCGAGAGCGCGTTGTTGGGGCCCTTGCGGTGGCTGGTGCCGATCGGGTGGACCGGTGGGAGGTAGACCACGTCGAAACCCATCGCGGCGACCGCGGGCAGCCGCTCGGCGGCGGTGCGCAGGGTGCCGCTGACCAGCGTGCCGTCCGGGCCGGGCGCGGCGCCCTCGGAGCGCGGGAAGAGCTCGTACCAGGAGCCGTACAGGGCCCGGCGGCGCTCGACGACCAGCGGCATCGGGCGGGAGACGGTGAGCAGTTCGCGCAGCGGGTGGCGGTCCAGCGCCTCGGTGACCTGCGGGGCGAGCGCGGTGGCCAGGCGGGTGGCGGCCGGCAGGGTGGTGTCCCGCAGTGCGTCGACGGCGGCCAGCACCGCCTCCCGGCCGTCGCTCTTGGGGACCTCGGTCGCGGCCCGCTCGTGCAGCGCGGCGCCCTCGGTGAGGACCAGCTCGGTGTCGATCCCGGCCGGGACCTTGACCGCCGCGTGCCGGCGCCAGGTGGCGACCGGGTCGGACCACGCCTCCACGGTGAACGTCCAGCGCCCCTCGACGTCGGGGGTGACCTCGCAGACCCACCGGTCGGTGCCCGGTGCCTGCTCCCGCATCGGGGTCCACGGGCCGCAGCGGCCCGCCGGGTTGCGCAGCACCACGTTCGCGGCGACCGCGTCGTGGCCTTCTCGGAAGACCGTGGCGGAGACCTCGAAGGTTTCGTCCACCACGGCCTTGGCCGGGCGGCGACCGCAATCGATCTGCGGGCGGATGTCCAGTACAGGGATGCGACCGATCATGGGCTCACCTGGGTTTGTGGTGCTTTGAGGGGTTTTGTCCTTTCTATCCGCTCCACGGTGAGGGGGCGGGGTGCGGGCATGGGCACTCCTGTCCGCTTTCACTCTGCTGGCGCATGGTGCGGCGGGCCGGATCGGCTCCCGCCGGCCGGTTGCGCGCGACGGCGCTCTTGGTGAGCCTTCCCGCACACGCGCGGGCTGAATGCCGCGGGAATGTGAACTACCGATGCGTAGCCCCTCACGCCGTGCGCTCCGGTGGGCGAGGGTCGCCGCTCTGGTGGGCGGCTGCGGCTCGGTGCTGACACGGTCGACGTTCGCCTCCTCAACTCGGTGTGATAACAGCGGAGTTGCGGTGTGCGGAAGTCCGTTGCCGCGCCGGGGCCCGTCGGCGCCACCCTCGCAGCCTCTCGCCGTGCGGGTGTCCGTACAAGAGCGCCTGAGGGGGTGGAATTGGCCATATCGACGGACCGGGCGGTACGGCGCGGTGGTCGCCGGTCAGCGTCGTGCGGCGGGCGACCCGCCGTCGGCGCGCGGGACGGCCCGACCGGCGACCGCCGCCGACCGGGGGCGGTCGCCGGTCGGGCCGT
>LIQL01000671.1 GCA_001418405.1 Streptomyces diastatochromogenes
GGATTCGGCACCGTGTAGCCGCTGCCGCTGGGCCGGCCACCGTGGTTGACGGCCGTACCGCGGATCACGCCGTAGACGTGGTCGCCGTCCTCGATCGCCCGGGCGAGCGGCTTGAGCAGCACCGCACCGACGCCCTCACCAGGCACGTAGCCGCTGCCGCCGGCCCCGAACGACCGGCACCGCCCGTCGGTGGAGAGGAACTTGCTCTGGCTCAGCAGCACGTACTTGTAGGGGTGGACGGAGACGTTGACGCCGCCCGCGATCGCCAGCTCGCTCTCGCCGTGCCGCAGGCTCTCGCACGCCAGGTGCAGTGCGGTCAACGACGACGAACACATCGTGTCCACCGCCAGGCTCGGCCCGTGCAGGTCGAGGAGGTAGGAGACCCGGTTGGCGATCAGCGAGTACGAGGACTCGGTGACCGGCCCGGTGCCGCGCAGCGCGTCGACCGCACCGTAGAGCTGGTACTCGCCGTACATGACGCCGACGAACACCCCGACCTGGCGGCGGCCGAGAGTGCGCGCCCGGTAGCCGGCGTCCTCCAGGACGTGCCAGGCCGACTGGAGGAACAACCGCTCCTGCGGGTCCATGAGTTCGGCCTCGCGCGGGGAGACCGAGAAGAAGAGCGGGTCGAACTTGTCCACGTCCGACAGGAAGCCGCCCCACTTGCCGTACGTCCCACCGGCCCGCGAAGCATCCGCGTCGAAGAACCGCTCATGGTCCCACCGCTCCCGCGGCACCTCCGTGACGCAGTCCCGCCCCTCCGCCAAGTTCTCCCAGAACTCACCCAGGTCATCCGCCATCGGATACCGACCACTCAACCCGATCACCGCGATGGCGTCGTCCTCGACTGCGTCGTGCTCGACGGCGTCGTCCGACGTGTCGTGGTCGGGGCCGTGCTCGGGGTCTTGGTCGGGGCCTTGGTCGGGGGTCTCGACGCGGACGGAGGTCATGAAGCGCGGGCGTCGGGCCGGCTCGACCGCCGGTGCCGCCTCCGTGGCGGGCTCCTCGGCCGGTGCGGGTCGCAGCGCCTCGGGCTTGGTCTCCGCCAGGTGGTCGGCGATCTCCTCCAGCGAGTCGTGCTCGAAGAACAGGGTCTTCGACAGCTCGCCGAAGCGGTCCTCCAGGGCGCGGTTCAGCTCGGTGATCACCAGCGAGTCGATGCCGTACCGGGCCAGTAGCGCGGCCTTGGGGTCGATGCCGGACGCCTCGGCCCCGATCTTCCGTGCCACCAGCTCCCGCAGGAACGCCACGGCGAGGCCGCGGAGTTCCGCGCCGTCGTCCGCACCGCCCGACGCGGTGGGGGCGGCCTCGGCCCCGGCCCCGGCGTCGCCGCCCGGCCGGTCGTCGGCCGCGGTGCCGGCCGCCGCCAACCGCCCGGCGATCACCTCCGCGTCCCCGGCGGCCACCAGCACCGCACCGCCCGGGAGCGCCAGCGCGTCGTCGAACGCGGCCAGGCCCTCCTCGTTGCCCAGCGACGCCACTCCGATCCGCTCGCGCAGCACCGCGGCGTCGTGCGCGGCCAGCGCCATCCCGCCGTCCCGCCAGTGCGGCCAGGCGATCGACAGGGAGCGGCCGTGACGCCGCCCGGCGGCGACCCGCGCCGTGCGGTGCTCGGCGAAGGCGTCCAGGAAGGCGTTGGCCGCGGCGTAGTCGGTCTGGCCGAGGTTGCCGAAGGCCGCCGCGATCGAGGAGAACAGCACGAAGAAGTCCAGTTGCTCGTCGCGGGTGTAGTGGTCCAGGTGCACCACGCCGGCGATCTTGGGCGCGAGGACCGCGGCGAACTCTTCCGCGGTCTTCTTCAGCAGGAAGGAGTCGCGCAACGTCCCGGCGGCGTGGACGACGCCGTGCAGCGCGCCGTGCTCGGCCCGGACGCGGGCGACGAGTTCCCGCACCGACTCGGCGTCGGCGACGTCGGCCCGCAGATGGCGCACCGTGCCGCCGTGCGCCTCGATGGCCGCCATCCGCCGTCGCACGTCCTGGTCCGGCTCGGAGCGCCCGACCAGCACGAGGTGGGTGCGCGCCTGTGCGGCGAGGTGTTCCGCGACGAGCAGGCCGAGGCCGCCCGCGCCACCGGTGATGAGGTAGACGCCGTCCTCGCGCACCGGCGTCGGGCGGTCGGCGGGCCGGGGCAGGTCGATCCGTCGGTGCCCGTGCACCAGGCGCCGCCCGTCCTCGTGGCGCACCCACACCGCGGGGTCGGTGGCGTCGCCCAGTTCGGCGACGGCGGTGGTGAGGGCGTGCTCCCGCCGGTCGAGGCCGACCACCTGGTGGACCAACCTGGGGTTCTCCAGCCGGACGCTGCGCGCGAACCCGGCCACGGCGTCCTGAAGGGGGGACGGGCCGTCGACGCCGGCGGTGTGCAGGTGGAGCACCCGGACGGGACGCTTGATCCGGCGGGCCAACAGCGCCTTGCCCAGGTGGAAGTGGGTCAGGAGGCCGCGGGCCAGCGCCGCGTCCACCTCGCCCGCTGCGAGGCCGTCGGCGCCGTCGGGGTCGTTCCAGGCGTGCAGGACGACGCCCGGCAGGAGGTCGTCGGCGGCGCAGTCGGCGAACAGCCGGTCGACGTCCGCACCGCGTCCCGGGTCGAGGGTGAAGGTGTGCGCGTCCTGCCGCTGGTAGGCGGTACCGGGACGCGCCAGCACGATCCGGGCGTCGGCCCGGCCCGCCGCCCGCAGCGCTGCGGCGAGTTCGGCGCGCTGGCCCTCGTCGGTGCCGAGCAGCAGGTAGGGGCCGTCGGGCGGGGTGCCGCCGGCGGGCAGCGCGGCCCGCTCCCATTGCCCGCGGAAGAGCAGGCGCTCCGGGCCGCGGTCCGCCCCGGCGTCCGACGGGCGCTGGTCGGCTCGTAGGACCAGGTCCTTGATGCGGACGAGGACGGTCCCCTCGGCATCCAACAACGCCACCTGCGCCGTCACCGCACCCGCACGAACCCCATCCCCCTCAACCGTCACATGCGCCAAACACTCCCGCGGCAACTCACCAAAAATCTCCACCGCACCCACCGCAAACGGCAGATACCCAACCCCCACACCAGCACCAGCACCAGCAC
>LIQL01000672.1 GCA_001418405.1 Streptomyces diastatochromogenes
CCAGCTCGGCGGCGCGGGCGGCGCTGCCGGTGACGGTGGAGACCGTGACCACCGGGCCGGCCGTCCCGCCGGTCGCCGCCGCGACGGCCGCGACCAGCGCCGGGTCGGGCCGGTGCACCGCGGTCCCGAAGCCGAGTTCGGTGACCGGGACGAAACCGTCGGGCGTCTCGGCGCCCAGGTCGGCGGCGACGATCGCGTCCGCGACGACCACCGCGCCCAGCGGCGCGGCGGGGGCGAAACCGCCGCCGATGCCGGCCGAGACCACCAGGTCGTAAGGGGTCCCGGCCAGGGCGGCCGCGGTCAGCGCGGTGGCGGTGCCGGCGGCCGCCGCGGCCGGGCCGACACCGGCGGCCAGCACGTCCGGGGCAACGGGCGCCCCGTCCGGTCCGGTGGGCGCGCGGTGCAGCACGTAGCCGCCGGCCAGCGCCGCGGGCCGGTGGCCGCCGGGGGCGGCCTCGGCAATCTCGGCGTCCTCGGCGTCCAGCGCGGCGCACACCGCGTCGCGCTCCGCGGCCACCGCGGTGACGACCAGCGCCCGCATCAGACGCCGCCCGCCGCGTGCCGCCGGTCCCCGGCCCCCGCGCTCAGTGCGCTCAGTCCTTCAGCTTCAGGTTGAAGTGCCACAGCGCCATCGGGCCCGAGCCCTGGGCCTTGCCGGCCTCGGCGACCATCAGGGTCACCTCGCGCAGCGACTCGGACTGACCGGTCGCCGGGTTCATGGCCTTGAACAGCTCGTCGGTGCTGAAGGTGCGGTACGTGTCGGTGCTGGGCGCCGCCATCACCGGTCCGCCGCCGACGACGAACCAGCCGACCTTGGCGACCTTCGGGTCGACGCCCACGCGGACCCGCTCGCCCGGGCGCACGGTGATGGTCCCCTCGCCCTTCTTGGCGATGCAGCTCTGCACGGCCTGCTTGTCGAGGGACTTGCCGTCGCCGTCGCAGCCGGGGGTCACCTCCGCCGTCACCGTCTGCGTGCCGACGGTCACCGTCGCCAACGAGGTCGGCTGCTGGCAGGCGGAGAGAGTGAGCAGGCCCAGGGTCACGGCACCGAGGGCAGCGGCGGCGCGGCGGCCCTTGCCCCGGGAGATCAACGCAGCGGTCATACGGGGCAGGCTATCGGGCGTCCCGGCGCTCGCCACGCGCGGGTGCGGCGCGCCGCACCACGGGCCGCCGCACGGGGCGCCCCGGACCCCGCGTCACCCCACCCGGGCGGCCGGCCGGCCGCTGTGGCGCGCCGCGCCCAGCAGCCCCCGCACGGCCACCGCGGCGCCCGCCGCCACCAGGGCCGCGGCCACCGCCAGACCCAGCGGGCCGATGAGCGGCAGCGCGATCCCGAGGGCGCCGCCCACCACCCACGCCAGCTGGAGCACCGTCTCGGACCGGGCGAACGCCGAGGTCCGCACCGCCTCCGGCACGTCGCGCTGGATCATCGCGTCCAGGGACAGCTTCGCCAGCGCCTGGGACAACCCCGCCGCGGCCGCCGCCACGGGCACCACCACGACCGCCAGCACCTCGTAGCAGAGCGCCGCCAGCACCGTGGCGGACAGCGCCAGCCCCAGCACCGCCGCGATGATCGGCTCCGGGCCGCGCGCCCTGAGCCAGGCGCCGACCGCCGTGCCCAGCGCGTTCCCCGCCCCGGCAGCCACCGCGACCAGGCCCAGCGACGCCGCCGCACCCAACCCGCCCAGGGGGTGCTCGCGCAGCAGGAAGGCCAGGAAGAAGGTGAGGAAGCCGGAGAGCGCCCGCAGCGACGCGTTCGCGCGCAGGCCGTGCAGCACGGCCGGGCCGACCGTCCGCAGCCCCGGCCGCCGGCCCGGCGCCCCCGCGGGCGCCGCGCCGTCGCCGGCCGCCAGCCGGGCCCGGGCCTCGCCCTTGCCCGAATCGACCGCGTGCGGCAGCGAGAACGACAGGAACGTGCCGGCCAGGAACACCACGCACGCCCCGTACAGCGGCCAGGCCGGCCCGATCAGGTGCAGCCCGGCGCCCACCGGCGCCGCCGCCCCGGTCGCCAGCAGCCCCGACAGCGTCACCCGGGAATTGGCCTTCACCAGGGAGATCCGCGGCGGCAGGAGCCGCGGCACCACCGCGCTGCGCACCACCCCGTACGCCTTCGACGCCACCAGCACCCCCAGCGCCGCCGGATACAGCGCCAGCCCGCCGTCGGCCACCGCCCGGGACATCGACAGCGCCAGCAGCGCCCGGGCCAGCATCGCGCCGGCCATCGCGGCCCGGCGGCCGTGCGGCACCCGGTCCAGCAGCGGGCCCACCACCGGCGCCAGCAGCGCGAACGGCGCCATGGTGACCAGCAGGTACAGCGCCACCCGGCCCCGTGCCTCGTGGGTGGGCACCGAGAAGAACACGGTCGAGGCCAGCGCGATCGTGATCATCATGTCGCCGGCCGCGTTCACCGCGTGCAGCTCGATCAGCTGTGCCAGGCCCGATTCCCCGGCGCCCTGCGCATGGGTGGCGCGCCGTAGTTGCCGGGCCGCGCCGCGCAGCGGCCGGTGCAGTGCGCGTCCGATCGCGCGGCCCGCCCGGCGGGCCTTCGACCCCCTCGTCGCCCCGACGCCAGCCACCCGGTCATACTGCCCCAACTCGCCCCAGAGAGGGCGATTTATCCCCCTGTTCCGGCGGGGCGCACCGGCCGACCGGCCGCACCCGTGGCCCGACTGGCCGGTTACGGTCGGAGATATTTGCTGCTCCCGCCGAGGGGTCGTGCAGCGTTGAAGGGGTAGCGTGTCCAGAGCGCCACCGGCGGTCCGTTCCGGCCGCGTACCTCATTTCCCTGCGATCCCGCAGAATAGGACGTAAGAGGTGCGCTCGACCGAACGATCCAACCGGGCGCGGACGTCGACGCGGTCCCCCGGTCCGCTCCGCCCGCCCCGGTACCGCCGGTCGTCCGGACAGGACCAGGACAGCCCCGGCTGGCGCGCTCGTGAGACGGCGTGGAAGAGAGAATCGATTCTTGTGAGTGCTGCGATGCGAAGCCGTACCCCTGACCGGCTGTGCGCCGAGGCGGTCGACCTTGCCCGCAAGGCGGCCGAGGAGACCGCCACGCCCGGCACGGTCGGCGAGCACGTCGACGCCGTCGCCGAGGCGGACCGCGTCGTCACCCATCTCTTCGACTGCAAGCAGCCCGGCTACCGCGGCTGGCGCTGGGCCGTCACCGTCACCCGCGCCTCCCGCGCGAAGGTCGTCACCCTCGACGAGTCGGTCCTCCTGCCCGGCCCCGACGCGCTGCTGGCCCCCGAGTGGGTGCCCTGGAGCGAGCGGCTGCGGCCCGGCGACATGGGCCCCGGCGACCTGCTGCCCACCGAGTCCGACGACCTGCGCCTGGAGCCCGGCTTCAGCGGCGAGGACGCGCCGCCGCCGAACTCACCGGTAGCCGAGGGCATGGCCGCCGACGTCGCCGACACCGAGGAAGCGGTCGTCGTCCCCGGCTCGCCCGCGATCCAGCCGGTACCCGGCCGCGGCAGCGTCGGCGCGGTCGCCGAGGAACTGGGCATGGCCCGCGCCCGGGTCCTGTCGCGCTACGGCCTGCACGCCGCCGCCGACCGCTGGGAAGAGACCTTCGGCCCGAAGACCCCGATGGCCCAGGCGGCCCCCGCCACCTGCATGAGCTGCGGCTTCCTGACCCCGATCGCCGGCTCCCTGCGGCAGGCGTTCGGCGTCTGCGCCAACGAGTTCTCGCCGGCCGACGGCCGCGTCGTCTCGCTGTCCTACGGGTGCGGGGCGCACTCGGAAGCCGCCGTCATGCCGAAGCCGCCGCGGCCGGCGGAGCCGGTGCTGGACGAGACCGTGGTCGAGCCGGTGTCCATCCGGCCGGCGGTCAACGGCGGGTCCGTCGAGGACGGTGGGCCGGCGGAGGAGCTCGGTCACAGCTGAGCCCTTGCCGGGGGGTGGGCGGCCCACGTTGCCGGCTGTCCCGCCGTGGGGGTGCCGGTGGGTCTTTGCCCGCCTTCGGCGGGAGCGGTGGGGTGTGTTGGGCGGCTCTGCGCCTGTTGCCTCGTGGTGGTTTCGGGGTGGGCCTGCGGTGCCGGTGTCGTGGACGTAAAGCGCAGCAGTCCACGACACCGGCACCGCA
>LIQL01000673.1 GCA_001418405.1 Streptomyces diastatochromogenes
CCCTGCTGGCCGAAGGCGGCGTCCCGGACGACCGCGCCGCCTTCGGCCAGCAGGGCCAGCAGGGCTTCCAGCAGCTCCAGGTAGTGCGGTCCCGACGGGCGGGTCACCAGGGCCGAGCGGGCCAGTTCCGGGTGTGCGAACAGCACCGAGGTGTAGGACGACAGGACGCGGGCCAGGCGGTCGCGCCAGGCGCCCGTGGAGCGGGCCGGTCGGAGGTCGACCTCGCCCAGCAGCTCGTCCAGGACGGCCGCGTGCAGTGCGGCGGTGTTGGCCACGTACACGTAGAGCGAGGCCGGGCCGGTGTCCAGTTCCTTCGCCAGGCGGCGCATGGTGACCCGCTCCAGGCCCTCGCTCCGCATCAGCGCGACCGCGGTCGCGACGATCCCCGTCCTGCTCAGGGCGGGCTTCGCGGGGCGCTCGCGGCGGCTGCGCGGGGCGGTGGGCTCGGCTGGGGTTCCCGGGGTGGTGGGCATGACACCACGGTAACGAACGCGTTCGTTACGAACAAGTTCGTGCGCGGCGATCTCGGGCGGTGAGGTGCCGAGCCGGAACGGAGCGGCGTGCCTGGCTGGCGGTGGCCTGGGAGCTGCCTGGCGGGGGTCGGAAGGTTGCCAGGCATCGGTCGCTAGGAAATGGGCAGGTGGTCCTCATCCACCACGGTTACCGTTGGCGCTGCCGCGCGCCGGCAGCAGCCGGGTGCAGTACCGCACGAAGGATGAGGAATGGACCTGACCGCACGCACGCCCGCCGAACTGTCCGACCAGCTCACCGCGCTCCGCGCCGAGCACCAGCGGCTCAAGGACCGTGGCCTGCGCCTGGACCTGACCCGCGGCAAGCCCGCCGCCGAACAGTTGGCGCTGTCGTCGGCCCTGTTGGGGCTGCCGGGCCTCGACGACCACACCGCCGCGGACGGCACCGACTGCCGCAACTACGGCGGTCTGCGCGGTCTGCCCGAACTGCGCGCGACCTTCGCCGAACTGCTCCAGGTGCCGGCGGAAGAGTTGGTGGCCCTCGGCAACTCCAGCCTGGAGCTGATGTACGAGTGCCTGGTGGACGCCGTGCTGTTCGGCGTGGTGGGCGGCGACGCGCCCTGGCCGCGCGAGGGGCGGACGGCCGTGTTGTGCCCGGTGCCCGGCTACGACCGGCACTTCGCGATCTGCGAGAAGCTCGGCATCGACATGATTCCCGTGCCGATGACGGAGACCGGCCCGGACATGGACGAGGTGGAACGCCTCGTGGCCGACGAGCGGGTCAAGGGCATCTGGTGCGTGCCCAAGTACAGCAACCCCACGGCCGTCACCTACTCCGCCGAAACGGTGCGCCGCCTGGCCGCCATGGAGACCGCCGCCCCTGATTTCCGCATCTTCTGGGACAACGCCTACGCGGTGCACCAGGTGGCCGGGGCGGACGAGCCGCTGGCCGACGTGCTGGGTCTGAGCGTCGAACACGGCCACCCCGACCGGGTCTTCGTCTTCGGATCGACCTCGAAGATCACCGCGGCCGGCAGCGGCGTCGCCTTCTTCGGGTCCTCGCCGGCCAACGTCGCCTGGCTCCTCGGCCACCTCGCCAAGCGGACGATCGGACCCGACAAGGTCAACCAGCTCCGCCACGCCCGCTTCCTGCCCGACGCACCGGCCGTGCACGCCCACATGGCCCGCCACGCCGCCGTGCTGCGACCCAAGTTCGAGCTGGTCGACGCCCTCCTGGAGAAGCGGCTCGGGGACACCGGCGTGGCCTGGTGGACCCGTCCCCGGGGCGGCTACTTCGTGAGCCTGGACGTGCTGGACGGCTGCGCGGCCCGCGTGGTGGAACTGGCCGCCGACGCCGGCGTCGCCCTGACCCCCGCGGGTGCCACCTTCCCCCACGGCAAGGACCCCCGGGACCGCAACATCCGCCTCGCGCCGAGCTACCCCGCCCCCGACGAACTCCGCGACGCGGTCGAAGCCCTGACGCTCTGCGTCGAACTCGCCTCGGTGGAGCACCTGTTGGCGGCATCCGGCACGCCCGCCTGAGCGCGGCGCGCGCGGCCCGCTCCGCCGCGGCACGGCTCCCGGGACGCCCCCTGACCTCGTGTGAGGGGATCCCGGCCCGAGCGGTGCGGAGCGCGCCGCGCGAGCGGCAGCCGGCTCCGGCCGGTCGAGGAGGGTGACGGTGTTCGCGACATCCCTGGGGGCGGGCGGCGGGGAGCTGCGGCCGCTGGAGCCTTGGCAGGCCGAGGAGTTCCCGGCCCACATCGACCGCGGCCGGGAGTTCATCGGCCGCCACAACGGGCTGCGGGACGTCATCACCGACCTGGCGTCGAGCCGCGCGTACCTGACGTCGCCCGGCATCGCGGTGGCCCGGCGGCTCGGTATGACGCGGGAGGGCGTGCTGCGCGAGAGCTACGCGTACCGCGGCGAGCGGCACGACATGGAGATCTGGTCGGTGCTCGCGCCGGAGTGGCGGGCGCACCGCCCCTCGTCCTGACGCCGGGGGCGCCTTGCCGCCGGGACACGTTCCGTGTTCCCCGAGCCACGCTGCGGAGCGCCGGCAGGTCGTCGGCCGTCCGGGTGGCGCCGCCGGGTGCGACGGTCGTAGCCTGCTCCGCAGAGAGGCAGCGACCGCCCCGCGGGGAAGCGTTCGGGCCGTGACGGCAACCGCACCCTGCGTCGCAGCCGGTGTCCGAGGCGTTCATCCGTGCGAAGTGGCTGAGGAGCGGATATGCGATTTCACAGGGCAACGGCAGCACTCATGGTCTGTGCGGGGGCGGCACTGGCGACGGCCACCATGCCGGCGTCCGCCTCCGCCGCAACCACACCGCCCACCGGCAACCGCGTGGCGGTCATCGACTGCACCGGCAACGCACAGCACAGTCCCGGCACCTTCATGCTCGCCTGCGGGGACGGCAACAACGTCCTGACGTCGCTGCGCTGGTCGCAGTGGCACTCCCGGTCCGCGGTGGCGGAGGGCACGGACATGGTCAACGACTGCCAGCCCTACTGTGCGGCCGGCCACTTCCACGGCTATCCGGTGCGGGTGCGCCTGGACACCCCGCAGGCCAGGACCGGTCACGACGGGCAGCGGCACTTCACCCGCGTCACGCTGACGTACCCTGCGGACCGGCCGGCCGACACTCCGCGCGTGGTCACCCTGAACCTCTGGAGCTGACGGCACCGCCCCGCGTCGGGGCGGGAGCGGCCCCGCTCCGACGCGCCACCGGTCACTTCAACCGGCCCGCCTTGACGAGCTGTTCGCTGCCGAGACCGGTCGCCCCGAAGTTGGCGAGGTCCTTGCGGACCGCGAGGATCTGCGGCCGCTGGTAGAGCGGGAGCGAGTGGCCGAGTTCCCAGACCGCGGCGTCCGCCTGGTTGTAGAGGGCGATCTGCTTCTTCACGTCGGTGGTCCGGGACGCCGCCAGCAGCAGGCGGTCGACCTCGGGTGAGGAGACCCCGCCGTAGTTGCTGAAGGTGTTGCCGCCCTGCGGCATGCGGTAGCCGCTGTACGCCTGGGAACGGAAGACCTGGTCGACCTGGCGGAACTGGCTGAGGTCGTAGTTGCTGCGGTGGACGTACTTGTCGAAGTAGTCGTTGGACGGGACCTTGCGCAACTGGGCGTCCACGCCGATCTCGCCGAGCATCTGCTGCGTGAGCTTCGCCTGGTCCATCGCCAGGCCCGCGGTGTCCGACGGCAGCACGTAGTCCAGGGTCAGTCGGGCACCGTCCTTGGTGCGCGGCTTGCCGGGGCCGGCGTCCCGCCAACCGGCCGCGTCCAGCAGCTTCTTGGCCCGGGCGACGTCCCGCTTGCCGAACGAGCCCGCGTTGTCCTGGTAACCCTCCTGGTTGGGCATGAAGAAGTGGTTGCCGAGCACCTTCGGTTGGAAGGGCAGGTCCTTGCCCGCCACCTTCGCCAGCGCCGTGCGGTCGACCCCCAACATCACTGCCTGCCGGACCCGGAGGTCCCGGAGCGGGCCGCGCCGTCCGTTCAGGCTGAGGGTCACCTGGTCCCAGCGCGCGCCGATGCGGATGTCGGTCCCCTTGTCGCCCTTCAGCCGCTGGTACGCCTCGGGACTGGCGGCGCTGGTGTAGTCGATCTCCTTGTTGAGGTAGGCGTCGACGTAGCTGGAACCGTCCAGCGCCCAGAAGATCACCTTGTCCAGTTTCGGCTTCTCGCCCCACCAGTTGGGGTCGGGCACCGCGGTGATGGTCTGTGCGGTCCGGTCGTAGGCGCCGATCTTGAAGGCGTTGGCGGTCACCGGGACGGTGCCGGCCCACGCCTTGGCGAAGCTCTCCGGGGTGGCGTTGAGCGAGGCCGGCAGCAGCGGGTCGAACAGGTTCTGCCAGTCCGCGTACGGAGTAGCGAAGGTGACCGTGACCTCCTGGTCGTCGGCGCCCCGGGCGACGTCGGAGATCTGCGCGTAGCCGCTGGTGTCCGCGGCGGCGAACCGCTTGTCCGTCCCGTTCAACGCCTTCCACTGGGCCGCGAAGTCCCGCCAGCTCAGCGGCTTCCCGTCGGACCACTTCGCCTTCGGGTTGAGGCGGTACCTGACCACCTGCGGGGCGGTGGAGACGACCTCGGCGGAGGCGAGGAAATCGGGGTTGCGGTGCGGAACCCCCTTGGCGTCCAGCCGGAACAGCTCCGGTTCGACCAGTTCCGTGATGGCGGAGGCGTCGCCCTGGGTCCCGTCGACCTGGTTGGGGTTGTACTGGCTGATCCACTGCTCGATCGCCATCTTGAGCGTGCCGCCCTGTTGCAAGTCCGCGACCGGGTGCGGATTGAGGTCCTGGGCACCGGCGGCCGGCGCCGAACCGCCCCGCGACGCATCGTCCGACGCGCCCCCGGAACCACCACAGGCTGTGATCACCGCGGCGGTGGACAGGGTCACGACGGCCAACGCCATGGTTCTGCGGGACCGGTTCATGCTGGGCTTCCTCTCGGTGGACGAGCGCCGCACAACTACGGCGCACAGGCACCGTAAGCAGGTCCAGACCATTTTAAATCCCCAGGTCAGAGCATTTATCAAGGCTGCAATGAAGGGTTCATGCAACTTCCTGGCCGGGCCACAACGGTGCGATAGCGTCTGGCGGCACCGCCCCCCTGCGAAGGATGCCCACCCGTGTTCGTCCACCTCGCCAAACGCCTCGGCTATTACGCTCTGTTGCTGGCACTGGCCGTCGTCATCTCGTACGTCCTGTCCTCGCTGGCCCTGTCACCACGCGGCTACTTCGAAGGCAGACAGCCGGCACCACCGCCCGAAGCCATCGACACCCAGCTCACCGCGCTCGGCATCAACGACCGCACCCCGCTGTGGGAACGGTTCGGTGACTGGCTCGGCCACGCGCTCCGGGGCGACCTCGGCCGCACCCTCGACTCCTCGGACGTCGGCGCCGAGTTCGGCCGCCGGATCGGCGTCAGCCTGCGGCTGCTGCTGGCCGGCACGGTCCTCGGCACCGTCGGCGGTGT
Organism: Streptomyces diastatochromogenes; assembly: GCA_001418405.1. GTDB lineage: Bacteria > Actinomycetota > Actinomycetes > Streptomycetales > Streptomycetaceae > Streptomyces > Streptomyces albulus_C. The sequence goes on from LIQL01000673.1 coordinate 5,440, forward strand.
GCTCCTCGGAACCTGGGGAGCGGTGCGCCAGTACCGGTTCTCCGACCGCGCCGTGACCCTCTTCTCGTTCCTGCTGCTCGCCACCCCGACGTTCCTGCTCGCCGTCCTCCTCAAGACCGGCGCCATCCACGCCAACGAGGCGGCCGGCCGCGAACTCATCAGCTTCACCGGCGAGAAGACGCCCGGCCTGACCGGGAGCTTCGCCACCCTGTTCGGCGACCGCGCGGTGCACCTGTTGCTGCCGACCCTCGCCATCGCGCTCGGCACCGCGGCCGCCTACAGCCGCTACCAGCGCGGCACCATGCTCGACGTGCTCGGCTCGGACTTCCTGCGGACCGCCCGCGCCAAGGGCCTGCGCCGCCGCACCGCGGTCCTCAAGCACGGCCTGCGCACCGCCCTCGTCCCGATGTCGACGTTCTTCGCCTACGGCTTCCTGGCCCTGTTCACCGGCGCCGCCTTCACCGAGAAGGTCTTCGGCTGGCACGGCATGGGTGCCTGGTTCATCGACGCGGTCGGCAAGGGCGACGTCAACTCCGTCGTCGCCGTCAACGTGTTCGCCGCCGTGGTGGTGCTGCTCGCCGGCTTCCTCGCCGACGTCCTGCACGCCGCGCTCGACCCGCGCGTCCGGACCAGCTGAGGAGCCGCCCCCATGAACCGCATCGCGCTGCGCCGCTTCGTCCGCAACACCAACGCCGTCCTCGGCGCCGGACTCCTGCTGCTGCTCTTCCTGCTGGCCTTCGCGGGCCCCTACCTCACGCACTGGAGCCACACCGACATCGACTACACCGCCCTGCGCCAACCTCCCTCCACCACACACTGGTTCGGAACCAACAGCATCGGCCAGGACGTCTACGCACAGGTGCTGCGCGGACTACAGAAATCGCTGCTGATCGGCCTGCTGGTGGCCTTCCTCGCGACCGTCCTGGCCTCGTTCGCCGGTGCCTGCGCCGGCTACTTCGGGGGCTGGACCGACCGGCTGACCACCCTGCTCATCGACCTGCTGCTGGTCTTCCCGGCCTTCCTGATCATCGCCATCGTCTCGCCCCGCCTGCGCTCGGCGAACTGGCTCGCCTTCGTCGGCCTGCTGGCCGCCTTCGGCTGGATGCTGACCGCCCGCGTGGTCCGCTCGATGACCCGCTCCCTCACCGAACGCGACTTCGTCCGCGCCGCCCGCCTCATGGGCGTCCACCCACTGCGCATCATCGTCCGCCACGTCCTCCCCAACATCGCCTCCTTCCTCATCGTCGACGCCACCATCGCGGTCGGCGGCGCGGTGATGAGCGAAACCGGCCTGTCCTACTTCGGCTTCGGCGTCCAACCACCCGACGTCTCCCTGGGCACCCTGATCGCCGACGGCACCGGCGCCGCCCTGGACGCCCTGGCGCGCAGCGAGCCGCGGTTGCGGGTGCTGCACCGCGGCGAGAACAGCGGGGGGTGCGGGTCCCCGCGCAACGACGGGTTGCGGGCCGCCGCCGGCCGGTACGTGATGTTCCTCGACAGCGACGACGTGCTGCCGCCGGGTGCGGTGCCGGCGCTGCTGGCCGCGGCGCTGCGGCACGGGGCGCCGGTCGCCGCGGGCGCCTGCGTCCGCCGGGAGCTGCCGGCCCGCCGTGACGTGCCCTGGCAGCCGGCGCTGTACCGCGAGCCGGCCGTGTACGACACCCCGGAGGCCGCGCCGCAGCTGGTCCGCGACACCCTCTGCGTCAACAAGCTCTACGCCCGGGACTTCCTCACCGGCCACGCCATCACGTTCCCCGAGGGCCGCTACCACTACGAGGACTTCGTCTTCACCGCCCGGGTGCTGGCCGCCGCCCCGAAGATCGCCACGGTGCCCGACACCGTGTACGTCTGGCACGTGCGGCGGGCCGCCGCGAAGCAGTCGATCTCCCTGGACCGCAAGGACGTCGCCAACTGGCGGCAGCGCCTTCAGGCGCACCGCACCGTCCTGCGGATCCTCAAGGACGCCGGGCGCAAGGCGCTGGCGCGGGCCGCGGCCACCAAGTTCCTCGACCACGACCTGCGGATGTACGTCCGTGAGCTGCACACCCGCAGCGCGGACTACCGGGCCGAGTGGTGGCAGCTGACCCGCGAGCACCTGGCCGGCTTCGAAGAGGCCGAGGTGGCCGCCGCGCAGGCCCCGGCCCGTTGGCTGGCCCGGGTCGTCCTGGCCTCCCCCGCCCCGTGTGACCTGGACCGGTTGACGCAGCTGGCGGCCCGCCCCGGGCGGCTGCTGCCCCCGTACGCGACGGGTCCCGACGGCGCCCCCGTCTGGTCGGCGGAGCTGCCCGAGGTGCGGTTGGACGGTCTGGCCGCGGGGGACGCGGTGGACGCCGCCGACGAGGACGTACCGGGGCTCGACGCGTCCCCCCGCCTGCCGGTGGCGGTGGACGCCGATCCGGTGCTGGGCGCCGCCCGCGGGCTGCTGCGGCTGCGCGTCCACGACCTGTACGGCCAGCTGGCCGCGGCCGGCCCGGTCAGCGTCGACGTCGCGCTGCACCGTCGGCGCGACGACCGGCCCGGCCCGGTGCACACCGCGACCCTGACCCCCACCGCCGACGGCACGGCCTGGACGGCCACGGTGGCGCTGGACCTGACGCCGCTGACCGAGCTGCCCGGCTCCCGGCCCGCCGAGCCCGAACCGTGGGACCTGACGGCCCGGCTGACCTGCACGGACGGCACCGCGATCGGGGTCGGGCTGCGGGCCGTGGGCACCGGTCTGCGGCGGCACGTGCTGCCCAGTCGGCGCCGGCTGGTGCTGTTGGCGCAGCCCTACCCGACCACCGGCGGCGCGCTGGCGCTGCGGGTGGCGTCGGGACCGCGCAGCGTCTGGCGGATCGCCGCCCGACGGCTGCGCCGCTGACCCGCAATCCCTGTCCCTCTGTTCCCTGCCTAGGATTGGCGCTATGTCTTACCTGATCACGGGTGGTGCCGGTTACATCGGCTCCCATGTCGTAAGGGCCCTGCGGCAGGCCGGCGAGACGGTCGTCGTCCTCGACGATCTGACGACGGGCGTGCGCGCCCGGGTCCCCGAGGACGTGCCGCTGGTCGTCGGCTCGACGCTGGACCGCGCACTGCTCGACGCGACCCTCGCCGAGCACAGCATCACCGACGTCGTCCACCTGGCCGCGAAGAAGCAGGTCGGCGAGTCGGTGGAGATGCCGCTGCACTACTACCGCGAGAACGTGCACGGCCTGCAGACGCTGTTGGAGGCGATGGCCGCCGGCGGTGTGCCGCGGTTCGTCTTCTCGTCGTCGGCGGCCGTCTACGGCATGCCGGACGTGGACCTGGTCACCGAGGACACCCCGTGCGTCCCGATCAACCCGTACGGCGAGACCAAGCTCGTCGGCGAGTGGATGGCGCGCGCCGCCGGCAAGGCCCACGGCATCAGCACGGCCTGCCTGCGGTACTTCAACGTGGCCGGTGCCGCGACGCCGGAGCTGGCCGACACCGGTGTCTTCAACATCGTGCCGATGGTCTTCGAGCGGCTGACCCAGGGCGCCGCGCCGCGGATCTTCGGTGACGACTACGACACCCCCGACGGCACCTGCATCCGCGACTACATCCACGTCGCGGACCTCGCCGACGCCCACGTCGCGGCGGCCCGCAGCCTCGCCGAGCCGGGCCCGGTCCGGGACCTGACCCTGAACATCGGCCGGGGCGAAGGCGTCTCGGTCCGCGAGATGGTCGACCTGATCGCGGAGATCACCGGCCACCAGGGGGTCGTCCCCGAGGTCACCCCGCGGCGCGCCGGCGACCCGGCCCGGGTGGTGGCCGCCGCCGACCGCATCACCAAGGAGCTGGGCTGGCAGGCCCGCCACGACGTCCGCGACATGATCACGTCGGCGTGGGCGGGTTGGCAGCACCACCGCCCCGAGGCCCGTCAGGGCTGACGGCCGCGCGTGTGCCGGCGGGCCGCCCGCTCCCGTTCCCGGGGGTGGGCGGCCCGCCGCGTTGCGTTCAGGGCAGTTCCAGGGCCGAACCCGGGTGCAGGGCGATCCGCACCGGGCCGGCGCCGTGGGCCCCGGGCGGCAGCGCGTAGCGGGGGAACGCGCCGCCGCTGACCTGCAACCGGACCCGGTGCCCTGCGGCGAAGCGGTGCGCCGTGGCGGTCATCGGCACCTCCACCGCCAGCGGTGGTGCCGTCCCGCCGGGGACCCGCACCAGGCCGTCGCAGACGTTCACCGAGCGGCCCCGCGGGTCCACGTCGCACAGGCGCGCGAAGACGTCGAAGGGCCGGTCGGGCGGGGTGCCGTCGGTGCCCGTCGCGGTGATCCGCAGCCGGGCCACGACCGGGCCGAGGACCTCCGAGGGCGCGGTCAGCTCCGGCCCGGTGAACGTCAGCACGTCCGGCCGGGCCTCCAGGGCCGCGTTGTCGCGGCGCCCGCCGCCCTGGGGCGCCGCGACAACGCGGCC
>LIQL01000674.1 GCA_001418405.1 Streptomyces diastatochromogenes
GTCTGAGTGGACGTTAAGTCCGTTTCTGGTAGCGGCCTCGTCCGGGTTGAGTGAGGAAGCCTTGTCGGACGAGGCGTCCGAGGCGGCTGCGGGTGACGTTGACGGTCGCCTCGTCGGTGGGCATGTCGAGGAGTTCGTGCACCTCACGGGCTCTGAATACCTGGTCGGGGTGCTGGTTGAAGGCGTTCACGATGGCCTGGTAGGCGGTGCCCGTCTCGGGCGGGCCGGGTTCGGCTCCTGCCGGCGCGACCTCCGCGATGACCTTCCGGGCGGTGTCCAGGTCCGCGAGTCGGGCCTCGGTCTCGGCCAGGGCAGCGGTCAAGTGCTCGATCTGACCGCGTAGTTCTGCGGCTCGGGCGATGACCTCGTCGTGCTGGGCCTGGAGGCCGGCGAGGAGTTCGGCGACGTTCACGCGGCCAGTCCCAGGGAGTCACGCCAGGCGGGACTCGGCGTGGTGAGGCGGCGGGTCATGTTCGCGGTGGAGGCCCAGTAGACGCGCGAGGCGGAGGTGTCGGGCCGGTGGTCGTACTCACGGGCGAGGCGCCGGTGCAGCAGCAGCGTGCCGTTCGTCTGCTCGACCACCCACCGCTTCGGCTGCGGGACAAATCCTTTGCCCTGGTCGGCCGGGTTGCGGCGGACGACCTCGACGTCGATGTCCAGCAGGGCGCCGTGGATGACGACTTCGTCCTTGAAGCCCTGGTCCACCAGGGCCTTCTCCAGACGCATCCCGCACCGCTCGGCGGCCTGGTCGAGCAGGGCGGTGCCGGCGGCGTTGTCATGGGCAGACGCAGCCAGGACGACGATGCCGATGATCAGCCCCAGAACGTCCACGGCCAGTCCCCGCTTGCGACCCGACACCTTCTTGTTGGCGTCCAGTCCCGTCGTGGTCTTCGGGACACCCGCGGCCGCGCGCACGGACTGGGTGTCGAGGATCACGAGGGACGGGTCCTCTAACCGCCGGGCTCTCTCCCGTACTTGGCAGCGCAGGAGTTCCTGGATCCGCTGGTCGAGGTCGTCCTCGCGCCACAGTCTGAAGTAGTAGAACACCGCCGACCAGGCCGGGAGGTCGTGGGGCAGATAGCGCCACTGGCAGCCCGTCCGGTTCTGGTAGAAGATCGCGTTCACGACCTCCCGCAGGTCACAGGCCCCGGGATCTCCGGTCGCTGACCGCGCCACCCTGTCCTGCTTCCAGGCAGTGATCATCGGTTCGATCAACAGCCACTTCTCGTCTGATAAGTCGCTGAGGTACGGCTCTCTCTTCACAGCCCGCATCTCAACATGGACATGCTCACTCGACGGCTCGTACGGCGATCAGTACCACGATCGAGCGATCACGAACCGAGGAAGATCGGACTTAACGCCCACT
>LIQL01000675.1 GCA_001418405.1 Streptomyces diastatochromogenes
GCGGCCGGGACGCGGGGATAGGGGCGGGGCGGGAATGACGGTGGGGCGACGGCGAGCCGTCGCCCCACGGTGCTACGTCATCCGCCGAAGCGGAATCCGACACCTCGGACGGTGATGATCCATTCACTGGACCCGAGCTTGCCCCGTAACGAGCTGACGTGCGTGTCGATGGTGCGGGTCAGCTTGGCGCCGAGGGTGCCGCGGGCGCCTCGGGCGCCCCACACCTTGTCCATGAGTTGCTCGCGGGAAAAGACCCGGGCGGGTTGCGAGGCGAGCAGGTGGAGCAGGTCGAACTCCTTGCGGGTCAGCTTGACGGGCTCCTCGTTGAGGAAGACCTCGCGGCCGTCCCGGTCGATCTGCAGGGGGCCGTAGGCGATGCTGCGGCCTTCCACCGGGCGCGGTCGCACCCGGCGCATGACGGCTTCGATCCGGGCCAGGAGTTCCCGCAGTCCATAGGGCTTGACCATGCAGTCGTCGCAACCGGCCTGGAGGCAGAGGACCCGGTCGAGTTCGGTCCCGTGTCCGGTGAACGCGATGATGGGTACGTCGCTGGATTCCCGAATGCTGCGACAGACCTCCAGACCATCGATGTCGGGAAGTTCGAGGTCGAGGAGAATGAGGTCGTAACCCTCGTAGGATTTTAGGGCGTTGGCGCCGCTGTCGGTGAGCTCGACCTCATAGCCGTGTCTCCTCATGGCCTGTCGCAGAATATCTCCGGATTGCCTGTCGGATTCCGCCAGCAAGACATGCATCAATCCCCCGGTTCATGGGCGCCTGAACGTCAATGATAAGGCGAGCGCGATTTCCGCTATGGGCCAGGGATTTCAAGAAAGTGGTCATTATCTGAGGGGCGGCGGAAGAATCATCACACAGCACTGTATGATCCCCGTCCACAAGTTCCCCCATCCCTGTTGACGTGAGGGACGCCTATACCCTTGTCCCCGGCGACATAAACAACCGCATAACCCGAACCGCCACCCTAAGCGCGGCTCCCGCCTGCCCTGCAAGCAAAATAGCAAGCAGACTTGTCGGTTTGTCAAGGAAACGATCACCCAAGGATGGCATGTACACGCATAAACCCGTCGCAGAGTGCGACAAAGGGAGCTCTACACCCGAGGAATAGCGCGACTTTCCCGGGCCGCACCCCGCAGGAATCGCACTAAACCGACAGGAGCCACCCTTACGGCGCTTGGCGCGTGAACCGTAAGGAATCGTGGGTTAGTTGCCGCGCCAACCAACCGGAAGTGCTGATTCCATAGCGGAACGGCGCCCCACCCGAAGTTGCCCGGACAAATAGGGATGACCGCTCCCCGCTCGGGGACCTATCCTTTCGGACGGTGCGATCTGCCAAGGGCAGTCGTCGCGCAGTTGTGCAGATGTCCACGAACGGCAGGGGGCGAAGGGTGTGCGTGCACCGCGGCGAAGCGCGGGTGGCCGGGGGCAGTTGGCCCCGGTCCGACACGTTCGCGACCGGACCCGCCGCTCCCCCACCGCCCCGGCCGGACAAGGGCGGCGACGGTGGGGGCGGGCGGCCGCGCCGGTCAGCTCATCGAACCGCTCATCGCCGGCGCCGTCCCCTCGCCGCAGCCGGCCGGTTGCGGCGCGCGGCCGGGATGGAGGCGCAGGCGCGGCAGCAGTTCGGCGGTGGCGATGGACGGCAGCAGGTAGCGCCATAAGGTGGCCAGGCGGTGGGTGAGGCCCGCGGTGGTCTTGGCCCAGTAGGGCTGGACGTTGGTGAAGAACCCCATCAACACGTCCGTGACCTCCACCGGATCGGCCCCCGGCACCAACTCACCGGCCCGGTCCGCCTGTTGCAGCATCCGCAGCAGTACGGCACGTAACTTCGCCTCGTGCGGGGCGGCGCCCTGGGCACATCCGGTGCCGTGCTCGGCGCTCAGCCGCATCGAGGCCCGCAGCACCACGTCGGTGGCGAGCCGCTCGGCGTGGCGCAGGCTGAAGTCGACCAGGCACTGCAGCGCCACCGGCCCGTCCGGGGGAACGAACACCTCCGCCGGAACACTCGCCACCGCCTCGGCGAGCTGCTGCTTGGAATCGAAGTGGAAGTACAACGCCCCCCGCGTCAGTTGGGAACGGGTGAGGATTTCGGTGGTGCTCGTCCCGTCGTAGCCCCGCTCGCAGAACACCTCGGCCGCCGTCTGAACGATCAGGCGCCGCGTCTTCATCCCCCGATGTTGCTGAGCCATGTCCCCCCTTGAGTTCGTGCACAGGCACCAGGAACCACCAGGACCGACCTCGAACCGTCAGGTCGCGTGCCGGCCCGGGCCACCGGGGCAGGGATACCCACTGCCCCACCAAGTACCGTGTGACACCCCTTCGTTGCGCAGGCCCACCGCGCACGCGGCGCCCGCCTGGCCGTCACCGTAGAACTCTCCCCAGCTCCAGGTCACGACGCCGCGCCAGTATGGCGCGGCGTCCAGTGACAAGGGAAGTCCTTTACTCCTCAATGACCAGGTCACGACCTCCCAGGCACGGGACGCTCCACATCCGGTTCCCCGTGGGGGAAGTGGGGTCGCCGGAGCGGTGCGGGTCGCCCCCTCGGTGTCGGCGGGTCGGTATCGGGGGGGGCGGGGGCGCGGCGGACTCAGGGGTTCGCCGGTGAGCCGGGCTGTGCGGGGTCGGGCGCGAGGGCGTCGGCGTCGGCGCCCTCGGGGACGTTGACGGTGCGCAGCGGCACCTCCTTGACGAAGCACCCGGCCACCAGCGCGAGGGCGGCCAGCGCCGTGCAGAACAGGAAGATCCGGCCGGTGCCGTCGGCGACGGCGTTCTCGTAGGCCAGGCGCACGGCGTGGGGCAGGCGGGCCAGGACCTCGCGGCCGGGTTGCGC
>LIQL01000676.1 GCA_001418405.1 Streptomyces diastatochromogenes
GACCGAAGGGCCCGTCGCGGCCCCGGCCACCCACAGCGCGCCCCCGGCGCCGGCCAGGCACGAGGCCATCACCGGCACGGCCGCCCCGGGACGCACCCGCCCGGCCACCGGCCCCCCGACGGCCAGCGCCGCGGCCGGCGCCGAGAACGCGACCCCCGCACCCAACGCATCCCATCCGCGCCCCTGTTGGAGCGTCAACGGCAGGACGTAGAGCAGCGCCACCGTCGCCGCGTTGGCGACGGCCCCGGCCACGGTCAGCGTCACGTAGGGCAGGTTCCGGAACAACGCGAGGTCCACCAGCGGTGCGGGTGCGCGCCGTTCGGCCCGCACGAACAGCGTGCCCAGCAGCGCCGCGCCCACCGCCCAACCCCAGCCGCCGACGTGCTCCAGCCACCGCGCCAGGCACAGCAGGGCGCCGGTCGCGGTCCACGCGCCCGCCACGTCCAAGGGCGACTGCGCGGCCGACGCGTCCCGGGACTCGTCCGCCCTGCGGGCCAACCACACGGTGGCCGCGGCGAACGGCACCGCCAGCCAGAACACGGCCCGCCAGGAGGCCCATTGGGCCAGGACGCCCCCGAGGAACGGACCGCAGACGGTGGCCGCGCCGGCCAGGCCCAAGGCCCGCCCGGTCGCCCGCCGCCCCTGCCCCGGCGGGGAGGCGTTGGTGAGCTGCGCCAACCCGGCCGGCATGATCAACGCGCCGCCGACGCCCTGCGCCACCCGCGCCGCCACCAGGAACGGCAGCGTCGGCGCCAGCGCGCACAGTGCAGCGCTCACACCGAAGAGCACTGCTCCGAGCGTCAGCATCCGCCGCCGCCCGTAGAGGTCGGCCAGCCGCCCGGCCGCCGGCATCAGCGCCCCTGCGGCGAGCAGGTAGCCGCTGACCACCCACGGCACCACGGCCGGCGAACCGTGCAGATCGGCCCGGACGACGGGCAGCGCCGGATTCAGCGCGAAGGAGTCCAACTGGACGCAGAACGCCCCGACGGCCAACGCCGCCTGCGCCCAACGAACCGGGGGACGAAGACCGTTCACAGGAGGTACGGACATGGAGCCGACGACCCGCCTCTCAACACACCGGACGAAGAACCACGGAAGGAAGGAGAAGAGAGAGGGGTGAAGCGCACCGGACCGGGGCAGATAGAGGCGGGAACGGGCCGCGCTACCGTGCGGGGTGCGAGAAGGGGCCCGGCAGTCGCCCCGTAGAGCCGTGCGGCCTCCGAGGGGCCGTACAGCGGACGTTCAGCGATCGTTGATCGCTGGTCCTCATGCTGATGCGCATGTTGCGCCGTGTGATCTCAGAGCATGCAGATGACGCCCGGGAAGTGCAAGAGCCGGATGCGTCGCAGATCGCCCTCACCTGGAGCGGGGAGCCGGGCCGTCTGGAGGAGTTGACGCACGGCATGCTCCTGGAACAGGCCGACCGCGCGGCCGCCGCACTCGCCCGCTACGGGGTGCGCGCCGGCGACCGGGTCGCGGTCCACCTGCCGCTGGTCCCCGAATCGGTGATCGCCACGCTCGCCTGCGGTCGCCTGGAGGCGATACGCACCACGCTGCCGGTCTCGCTGACCGTCCCCGAACTGGCCGCGCG
>LIQL01000677.1:0-556 GCA_001418405.1 Streptomyces diastatochromogenes
GCCCGCCGGTGCCGTACGGGCGGTGGGCACGGGGCCGGGTGTCTGTCCGGCGCCGAGTGTGGTCATGGATCGTTCCCCTCGTCCGGTGCCGCATCCAGGGCATGTTGTCCGTGAAACGCACCGCGTGCACGCATCGTGCCACTCTGTGCGGTCCGTGTGCAGGGCCATGGCACTCGAACGGCCCTTGTGGGGGTACCCACGGCGGGGCGGCGCGGCGGCCCGGCATGATGGCGGGTATGCGAGCTGTGGTGCAGAGGGTGAACGGCGCACGCGTCGAGGTGGCCGGCGAGACGGTCGGCGAGATCGTCGGGGAGGGGCTGTGCGCTCTGGTGGGCGTCACGCACGACGACACCCCGGAGAAGGCCGCGCAGCTGGCCCGGAAGCTGTGGTCGGTGCGGATCCTCCAGGGCGAGAAGTCCTGCTCGGACACCGGGGCGCCGCTGCTGGTGATCAGCCAGTTCACCCTCTACGGTGACGCGCGCAAGGGCCGCCGTCCCACCTGGCAGGCCGCCGCACCGGGCCCGGTCGCCGAACCGCTGGTCGACGAGGTGGTCGC
>LIQL01000677.1:565-3117 GCA_001418405.1 Streptomyces diastatochromogenes
CGCGCCCGGTCGGGACCGGGCCCCGGAAAGGCCCGGTAAGGGCCCGTGGACGCGCCCTGGGGGCCCTTACGGCTCGACGACGACCTCCTGGGCCGCCGCGGTGCCGCCGGCGATCAGCGGGGCGTCGACCGGCACGTTGCGCTTGACCAGGGCCAGGGCGATCGGGCCGAGCTCGTGGTGGCGGGCCGAGGTGGTGACGAAGCCCAGCTGGCGGCCCTCCTCGCCGTCCGCGGCCAGCCGGATCGGCGTCCCGTGCGGCGGGAGGTGGACCTCGCTGCCGTCGAGGTGGAGGAAGACCAGGCGGCGCGGCGGCTTGCCGAGGTTGTGGACCCGGGCGACGGTCTCCTGGCCTCGGTAGCAGCCCTTCTGGAGGTGGACCGCGCTGCCGATCCAGCCGACCTCGTGCGGGATGGTGCGGTGGTCGGTCTCCAGTCCCAGCCGCGGGCGGTGCGCCTCGACGCGCAGCGCCTCCAGGGCGAGGACGCCGATCGCGGGGCCGTGCGCCGCGGCGAAGGACTCCAGCGCGGCGCGGGGCAGGAAGAGGTCGCGGCCGTGCGCCACCTCCCGGACGACGGTGCCCTCGGGCGCCTCGGTGAGGGAGCCGGCCGGCAGGTGCACGACCGCGAAGTCGTCGGTGCGGTCGGCCACCTCGACCCGGTAGAAGAACTTCATGCTCTCCAGGTAGGCGATCAGCGCCTCCTGCGTGCCGGGCTCGGTGTGCAGCCAGGTCGTCTCGCCGTCGTCGACGAGGTAGACGGCGTGCTCGACGTGGCCGTGCGCGGAGAGGACCAGCGCCTCGGTGGCCTGGCCGGGCGGGAGTTCGCTGACGTGTTGGGTCAGCAGCAGGTGCAGCCAGCTGAGCCGTTCGGGGCCGCTGACGGTGACCACGCCGCGGTGCGAGAGGTCCACGAAGCCGGAGCCGTCGGCGAGCGCGCGCTGCTCCCGGAACAGGTCGCCGTAGTGCGCGGCGACGCCGTCGTCGGGGGCCTCGGCGGGGACGGCGCCGGGCAGCGACAGCAGGGGGCTGGCGGATGAATGTCGCAGCATGCACTCAGCCTACGGCCAGGGGCCGCGGGACTACCCGGGCCCCTCGGTGGCGCCGTCGCCCTGCGCGGCCCGGTCGGTGCAGGCGGCGCACCGACCGAAGATCGCGAAGTGCTTCATGTCGGTGTCGAAGCCGAACCGCTCGCGCAGCGTGGCCACGAACGGCTCGGCGACCGACAGGTCCGCCTCGATGACGTCGGTGCAGTCCCGGCACACCAGGTGGATGTGGTGGTGGCGGTCGGCGAGGTGATAGGTGGGCGCGCCGTGCCCGAGGTGGGCGTGGCTGACCAGCTCCAGCTCCTCCAGCAGCTCCAGGGTGCGGTAGACGGTGGAGATGTTGATGCCGCCGGCGGTCTTCCGCACCTCGGTGAGGATGTCGTCGGGGGTGGCGTGCTCCAGCCTGTCCACCGCCTCCAGCACCAGTTGCCGCTGCGGGGTCAGGCGGTACCCGCGCCTGCGGAGGTCGCTCTGCCAGTCGGTGGTCACCACACGGCCAGTGTAGGAGGGCGGTCAGGCGGTGTGCACGCCCCGCAGATAGCGGGCGAGGTCGCTGATGGCCGTGGGGTTGCGGGGACTTTCGACGAGTTCGGCGTAGTCCATCACGTAAATCCGGTGGTGCTTGACCGCCGAGACGTTCGCGAGCGGGGCGTAGGACTCCAGGAACGCCTTCTTCTGGGCGGCGGTGGTGTCGCCGTAGTTGTTGATGACGATGACGTCGGGGTCGCGGGCGACGACGGTCTCCCAGCCGACGGTGGTCCAGGAGTCCTTGAGGTCCTTCATCACGTGGTCGCCGCCGGCCTTGGTGATGATGTCGTGTGGCGCGGCGTACTTGCCGGCGGTCAGCGGCTTGTCCCGGCCGTCGTCGTAGAGGAAGACGGTCGGGCGGTGGGCCGGCACCTTCGCCGCGGCGTCGGCGACCTGCTTCTTGTACGAGCGGATCAGCGCCTGGGCGCGGTCCTCGACGTCGAAGAGCTTCCCGAGGGCGGCGAGGTCGGTGTAGAGCGCGTCCAGCGGCGGCATCACGCCGCGGGCGCCGGCGCCGGTGCCGTTGTGGCAGGACTCGGTCAGCACGTAGGAGCCGATGCCGAGCTTGTCGAGGGAGGCGGGGGTGACGCCGCTGCCCTCGCCGAAGCCGTAGTTCCACCCGGCAAAGACCAGATCGGCCTTGGCGTCCAGGGCGATCTCCTTGGTGATGGCCTTCTTGGACAGCCAGGGGACCTCGTCGTAGGCGGCCTTCCAGGGAACCTTGGTCAGGTCGCCCTTGTCGTCGGGCATGACGTAACCGGCCATCCGGTCCTCCAGGCCCAGCGCGAACATGATCTCGGTGATGCCGACGTCGTTGGTGACCACGCGGCGCGGGGCCTGCTGGTAGGTGGTCCGCACGCCGCAGTTGGTGACGGTGACCGGGTAGTGGGCGGCGGCCCGGTCGTCCTTGGCGTCGGCGGGTTCCTCGGCGACCCGGGCGCCGCAGCCGGTGAGGGCGAGGGCCAGGGCGGTGAGCAGGGCGG
>LIQL01000678.1 GCA_001418405.1 Streptomyces diastatochromogenes
TGGATCTCCGTGAGGCGGCGCCGCGCGACCGCGGCCCTCACGGTGCGTGCGCCCCGCGCGGCCTGAGCTTCCTGCGCCGCCTCACGGAGATCCAGGTACGTGCACATGGCACGCACCGTACCGCATCCGCGGCCCGCTGCCCATGGTGCGCGGACCGCGACCGCCCTCAGTCGTCGATGCCGGAGCGCTCCACACCGGCCACGATGTACCGCTGGAGCAGCAGGAAGACCACCACCAGCGGGAGGATCGACACCCCCGCCGCGACGAAGAGTTCGTGCAGGTTGAGGTTCTGCGCGGTGGTGAACGTGGACAGCGCCACCTGCACCGTCCAGGCCGACTGGTCCTGCCCGATCACCAGCGGCCACAGGAAGGAGTTCCACGCCCCGATGAAGACGATGGTGCCGACCGCCGCGAACACCGGCCGGGTGTTGGGCACCACGATCCGCCAGTACGTCCGCCAGTACCCCAGCCCGTCCACCCGCGCCGCGTCCTCCAACTCCTTGGGGAAGCCCAGGAAGTACTGCCGGAAGACGAAGCACGCGAAGGCGCTGAACAGCGTCGGGACGACCAGGCCGCGCAGCGTCGAGATCCAGCCGAGGGTGGAGACCAGCACGAAGCTGGGCACGAACGTCACGGCCGCCGGGACCATCAACGTGCCCAGGATCGCGTAGAAGACCACCGAGGCGTGGCGGTAGGGGATGCGGGCCAGGCCGTAGCCGGCCATCGAGGCCAGTACGACCGTGCCCACGGTCGTCGCCACCGCGATCACCGCCGAGTTGAGCAGCGACCGGGCCAACGGCAGGTCCGGATCGGTGAACGCCTCCGCCAGGTTCGACCAGTGCAGCTCGTGCGGGAAGAACGTCCAGGCGGGCGCCGTGATGTCGGCCTCGCTCGCCAGCCCGTTGCGCACCAGCAGGTAGAACGGGACGAGGAAGAGCAGGGCCAGCGCGACCAGCAGCACCAGCCGCAGCGCCCGGCCGGCCCGGGTCAGGGCCTCGTGCATGGTCTCAGTCCTCCTTGCGGCCGAGCCCGAACCAACGGGCCTGGACCACCGTCGCCAGCGCGACGATCAACGCCAGGATCACCGCGCCGGCGCTGCCCAGCCCCAGGTTCTGGTCCCGGCCGAGCGCGGTGTAGTACAGGTACACCAGCGGCGGGCGGGCGTACGGCGGATAGCCACGGGCGTCGCTCAGCAGGTTGTAGAACTCGTCGAACGCCTGGAAGGCGTTGATGACCAGCAGCAGCACCACCGCCACCGAGGTGGCCCGCAGCTGCGGGAAGGTGATGTGCCGGAAGACCTGCCAGCCCGGCCGGGCCCCGTCCACCGCCGCCGCCTCGTACAACTGCGGGGAGATCCGCTGGAGTCCGGCGAGGAAGAGGATCATGTAGAAGCCGGCCTGTAGCCACAGCCGCACCGTGACGATCACCAGCCAGTACCACGGCGGACTGGTCGTGGACAGCCACGCCGTCTGATCCACCCCGAACCAGCCGAGCACGGTGTTCGCAAGCCCGAACCGCACCCCGTTGAAGAGCGACAGCTTCCAGATCAGCGACGCCACGACGTACGAGCACGCGGTCGGCAGGAAGAACACCGACCGGAAGAACGCCTGCGCGAAACGCAGCCGGTTCACCATCAGCGCCAACGACAGCGACAGCCCGAACGTGGCCGGCACGATGAACGCGGTGAAGAGCAGGAAGGTGCCCAAACTGCTCAGGAACGCGCCGTCCCGCAGCATCGTCGCGTAATTGTCGAGCCCGATGAATTCCGTCGGGTTCACCGTGTTGTGGGCGTCGAAGAAACTGAGGTAGACGCTCCACAGCAACGGGACGTAGGTGAACAGCGCCAGCCCGATCGCGAACGGCCCGACGAACACCCAGAACCACAGATTGCGCCGTTGCGGACCGAGCAGCCGGGCGGTGCGCGCGCTCACTTCTTCTTGGCCCGCTGCAACTCGGCGTTGACCGTCCGCACCACGGACTTCAGCTCGGACTCCGGGTTCGCCCCGCTCTTGATGATCCGACTGAGCGCGTCCTGGTACGCGTTGCGGTCCGCGGTGTTCCACAGCAGCGGCTCGGCGTAACCGTGGTCGGTGGCGAACCGCACGGCGTCCGCCGCGGGCCCCTGCTGAAGTTGCCGGGCCTTCTTCGCCAGCGAGAGGCGGGCCGGAATGTGGAATCCGTACGACAGCGCGAAATCCTCCTGGAAATCCGTCCGGTCGATCCACAACCACTTGGCGAATTCCTCAGCCGCCGCACGGTTCTTGCTGCGGGCGTTCACCGCGGTCGCGTACGCCCCCACCGGCACCGTCGGCTTCCCGCCCGGGCCGTCCTTCGGGAACGGCAGCACCCCGAAATCGTCCCCCAGCGCCTTCTTGATCTGCGGCAGCGCCCACAGCCCCGACCACTGCATGGCGGTCAGCCCCTGGACGAAGGCCGCCGGGTCGGACCAGTCCGTGGGCGCGCCCAGCAGCAGCGACCCGTCGGCGAACAACTGCCGGAACTTCGCCAGCACCCGGGCCGCCGCCGGATCGTCGAACCCGACCTTGCCGTCCTCGGTGATCAGGCTCAGCCCGGCGGCGAACAGCGGCGTCCCGCTGAGCACCCCGACGCCGCCGTCGTTGCCGAGGAACAGCCCCTTGACCTTGCCGGTGGTGAGCTTCTTCGCGGCATCGACCAAGGCGTCGACGCTCTGCGGCGGCTGCACCCCGGCACCCTTCAGCAGGCTCTTGCGGTAGTACAGCAACTGCGTGTCGACGGTCTGCGGGATGCCCCAGATCTTGTCCTGCCAGATCTTGGGGGCCAGCACCGCCTGGTTGAAGTCGTCCTTGACCGGCGCGACCAGCTCGGTCAGATCGGCGACCTGCCCACCCTGGATCTGCTCCAGCATCGGCCCGTTGACCTCGAAGACGTCCGGCCCCGCGTCGGTCAGCAGCGCCGCCGCGGTCTGCCGGTCGTAGTCGCCGGGCCGCCACTGGACGCTGACGTCCGCCTTCTTGTACGCGGCGGCGTACCGCTTCACCGCCTGCCGGGTGCCCGGTTCGCCGTACTGGTGGTACCACTGCGCCAGCGCCGGCCCCGAACCGGAGCCGCCACGACCGGTGTTGGAACCGCACGCGGTCGCCATCGCCCCGGTGAGCGCGATGCCGCCTCCGGCGGCGAGGAGCCGTCTTCTGCCGATCATCGTCATGGCACGTACTTTGCCGTACCTGGCGGGGCCGCGCACCACGTTGTGGGGTTTGCCGCCGTGGGGGTGCGGTTGTTTCGCCTTCGGCGGGGGGT
>LIQL01000679.1:0-248 GCA_001418405.1 Streptomyces diastatochromogenes
GCGAAGGCGCTGGTCGGCAGGCCACCGAAGATGGGACCGAGGAGGGTGGCGATGCCATCGGTGCGCAGGCCGCGCGTGATGGTGGCGCCGGTGGTCTTGCGTTCGCAGATCTCGCCGAGGGCGAGCATCCCGGCCGACGACTCCGTCATCAGCACCAGCATCACGATGCACAACGAGAGGATCGCGGCGGGCTGGAACTCGGGCGGGCCGAAGGAGAACGGCGTGGGCAGGGCGGCGATCGGAGCCGA
>LIQL01000679.1:313-824 GCA_001418405.1 Streptomyces diastatochromogenes
TCGCCGCCCTGTGCCCACCCGACCGGTACGGGCATCAGGGTGACCCCGATGAGGGTGATCACGACGCCGGTGACCAACGGCGGGAAGAACCGCAGGAGCTTGCCGAAGAACGGTCCGATCGCCAGACAGAAGACGCCGGCACACATGACCGCCCCGTAGATGGCGGGGAGTTGGTGTCCCTTGGCGGTCGTCTCGGCGATGGCGAGCATCGGCGTGATGCCGGCGGAGCTGGCGGCGTTGACGAACGGGAGGCGGTTGCCGACGAATTTGCGGATGCCGAGTGTCTGCAGCAGCGTTGCGAGACCGGCGATGAGCAGGCTGGCGGCGATGAGCCGGGTCCGGCCCGCGATGTCCAGGCCGACGGCCTGGCCGATGATGAGCGGAGGGGTGACGACGCCGGCGTACATCGCTGCGATGTGTTGGAGCGCGGCGGGAACGAGCCGCTTGACGGCCGGCTTCTCATCCACCGGGTGAACCGGTGGGGCAGGGTGGTGTGGGGCTTGCTCTTGCT
>LIQL01000679.1:864-1791 GCA_001418405.1 Streptomyces diastatochromogenes
CCGTACGGGCGGTCCGCCGCGTAGTAGACCTCGTTGTCGTTCTTGAGCCCGAAGGGCTCCAGGTCCACGAGGAAGTGGTGCTTGTTCGGGAGCGAGAAGCGGATCTCGTCCACCTCGGACCTGTTGTTGATGATGCGCGAACCCATTTGGTACAGGGTCTGCTGCAGCGACAGGCTGTAGGTCTCGGCGAAGGCCTGCAGCATGTGCTTCTTGACCTGCTCGTACGAACGCTCCCAGTTGGGCATCCGCTGCTCGTCGGAGGTCCAGTTGAAGCGCCACCGGCTGGCGACCTGGGTGGCCAGGATGCGGTCGTACGCTTCGTTCAGGGTCGTGTACTTGTCCTTGATGTACCCCCAGAACTCCGAGTTGGTGGAGTTCATCACGACGAGGTCCTTCAGGCCGGAGATGACCTGCCAGTTCTCACCGTCGTAGGTGATCTCGGTCAGGCGGGTCTCCTGCCCCTTACGGACGANNCCGCGGTCTCGATACGCTCCCAGGCGTATTCCTCGATCCGGATGCGGGCCCGCTTGATCGGCTCCTGGCTGGTCACGAAGTGCCGGGCCAGGTGGATGCCGAACTGCTCGGCCGACTCGATCCCGTACTCCTTGGCGAAGGCGTACACGGTGTTCTTGGTCGTGTCGGTGGGCAGGCAGTTGGCGTTCGAGCCGGAGAGGTGGACCTCTTCCAGGTCGCCGGAGAGCGCGACCGAGACGTTGAGGTCCTTGATGTGGTGCGTGGCGCCGTCACGGGTGATCTTGACGACGCGGTTTTCCGCCTTGCCGTACTGGTTCTGGCCGAGAATCGTGGGCATGTCGGTGCTAGCTCCCTCGGTATACGGAGTAGCCGAACGGGTTGAGCAGCAGCGGTACGTGGTAGTGCTCGCCCGGCTTGACGGCAAAGGTGATTGCCACCTCCGGGAAGAAAGCT
>LIQL01000679.1:1836-3302 GCA_001418405.1 Streptomyces diastatochromogenes
TCCAGGATGTGCGTGGACACCGACGTCGGTGCAGCCGTCTCGCTGCTCATGATGGATCTCCTTCTGCGATGCGGGTCAGGCGGATGCGGTTGATCTTGCCGAGCTCAACACGGACGATCTCGCGTTCCTGTTCCGGCGTGTTGTCGATCCGGTTACGGACCGCATCGCGCATCTGCTCACCGGTGCGACCGGAGGCACAGATCAGGAAGACGTGCCCGAACTTCTCCTGGTAGGCCAGGTTCAGTTCGAGCATCTCCGACTTGAGATCGTCGGAAGCGCCGGCCATCCCGCTCTGCTCGCGGTTCGAGGTGGGGTCGCCCGGCTTGGGCCGGCCGATGGGCGGGTGCCCGGCCATCGCCTCGGCCAGGTCGTCCGCGGACAGCTCCGTCATGGCAGCGTCACTGGCGGTGAACAGGGCGTCGGTGGTGGCGTAGGGGCGCTGGGCAAGGATCTTGCTCCCCCAAGCCCGGCTGGCACACACCTCGTGCAGGGCGGCCTGAGCCTCGCTGGCATCGGCGGTGTTGAACCGGGTAAGCCCTTGGGGCGTACTCGAAGACACGGGAAGCCTCCGTGGCCTGGTGCTGGACAGCTCTGGTTGGCTGGAAACAGCTAAGACCTCCGGCAACATCACGTCAACACTTTGTTGAAAAGTCGGCAACACAAAAGCCGCCGCCCGGGGTTTCCGGGCGGCGGCTCGGGCCGTTGACGGGGAGTTGCGCCCCATTCGCCTCAGTCGGCGTCCTTCGCGGCGCTTTCCCTGTTCAGGTAGTTGTAAACGGTGAAGCGGCTGACGCCGAGAGCCCCGGCGACCGTCTCNNGGCTCTCCAATATCCGCACCACCGACTGCTTGGTCTTGCGGTCCAGCTCGGCGAGCGGCATGCCGTGCCGACGCTGGAGCTCGGCGAGGATGTGATCGAGCGACTCCGACAGGTGCGGGAGCCGGACGGCCACCCGGTCCTGACCTTCCCAGGCCAGGACGACGTCGTCGCCCTGGGCCTGGTCGGGCGGGACCATCTGGCCGCCCATGGCGTCCACCAGCGGTTTGACCGCCCGGACGAAGGGGTGGTCGGCAGGCTCGGTCACGTCGCGTCCCCCTCGCCGTCCGCGGCGCCGCCCCGGCGGCCGTCCGCGACCACGTNNCGGCCGCCAGGGACCGCCGCAGCAGGGCGTCGACCGCGTTCAGCACCCGGTCGGCGTCCCCCTCGGCGGTGTTGCCGAAGGGCCCCACGTCGACCGCGTCCAGCTCGGCCCCGGTGACGATCTCCCGCGCCACCACGGCATGGGCTGGCGCCTCGTCCAGGTCGAACGGCTCCGTCGTGAACTCAACTCTCAATCGCACCCGCTCAACCTACGCGGGCCGCGCGCCGCCGACCAGAAAATGCCCACGGCCCCTCTTGACAGTTTCCCCGCCCGCCCGGCAGTGTTCCATTAAGCAGAAAGTAAGTTCCGCTATCCGGAAGGAGCGC
>LIQL01000068.1 GCA_001418405.1 Streptomyces diastatochromogenes
CCCCCGGCCGCCGCGCCGGGGCCCGCACCCCCCGCACTCGCACCACCATTCCCGCCGCAGCGACGGCGGTGAAGGAGATGATTCACGTGTCCGCTCCGCCCGTCCTGGCGTTGCGCGGGGTCTCCAAGCGGTTCGGCGCCGTCCAGGCGCTCACCGACGTCACGCTGGAGATCCACGCCGGTGAGGTGGTCGCCCTCGTCGGCGACAACGGCGCCGGGAAGTCCACCCTCGTCAAGACCATCTCGGGCGTCCACCCGGTCGACGACGGCGTCGTCGAATGGGAGGGCGCGCCGGTCCGCATCGCGAAGCCGCACGACGCCCAGGACCTCGGCGTCGCCACCGTCTACCAGGACCTCGCGCTCTGCGACAACCTCGACGTGGTCGCCAACCTCTACCTCGGCAACGAGCTCCGCACCGCCGGCGTCCTCGACGAGATCGCCATGGAGAAGCGGGCCAAGGAGCTCCTGGACACCCTGTCCATCCGGATCCCCAGCGTCCGCATCCCGGTGGCCGCGCTCTCCGGCGGTCAGCGGCAGGTCGTCGCCATCGCCCGCGCGCTGATCGGCGAGCCGAAGGTCGTCATCCTCGACGAGCCGACCGCCGCCCTGGGCGTCGAGCAGACCGCGCAGGTCCTCGACCTGGTCGAGCGGCTGCGCGAGCGCGACCTCGGCGTCATCCTGATCAGCCACAACATGGCCGACGTGCAGGCCGTCGCGGACCGGGTCGCGGTCCTGCGCCTGGGCCGCAACAACGGTGTCTTCGACGTCGCCGACACCTCCCACGAAGAGATCATCGCCGCCATCACCGGCGCCTCCGACAACGCCGTCACCCGTCGCCGGGCGCGTACCGACCAGCTGAAGAAGGAGGCCGGGGCATGAGCGAGCAGCAGACCGCCGAGGCCGAGCCGAAGGCCGCGCAGCCGGCCGCCGTCGACCCCCGGCTGCTGGTCCGGCAGAAAGGATTCGCCGGCTACCTCGACGAGTTCGCGCGCCGGTTGCGCGGCGGTGAGTTGGGTTCCCTGCCGGTCGTCATCGGCCTGGTCGTCATCGCGGTCGTCTTCCAGCTCAAGAACAGCAGCTTCCTCTCCGCGGACAGCCTCGCCAACATCGGGGTCTACACCTCCGGCATGGGCATCATGGCCGTCGGCATCGTCTTCGTCCTGCTGCTGGGCGAGATCGACCTCTCGGTCGGCTCGGTCGCCGGCGTGGGCGCGGCGGTCTGGGCGGTGCTGAGCGTCACCCACGGACTCAACGACGGGCTGTCGGTGCTGATCGCGGTGGCCGCCGGCGCCGTCATCGGCGCCCTCCACGGGTTCTTCTTCGCCAAGATCGGGGTGCCCGCGTTCGTCGTCACCCTGGCCGGCTTCCTGGGCTGGAGCGGCCTGCAGATCTGGCTGATGGGCAAGGAAGGCTCCATCAACACGCCCAGCGGCAGCCTGGTGGAGGACCTCACCGGCTACTACTTCGACGACAAGGCCGCCGCCTACGGCCTGGCACTGGTCGCGGTGCTCGCCTACGCCGGCTCGCTGCTGCTGGACACCCGGCGCCGCCGGGCCGCCGCCCTGCCGTCCCGGCCGCTCAGCGAGGTCCTGCTGCGCACCGGCGTGGTCGCGGTGCTCGCCTTCGCGGTCGCCTACGTCCTCAACGAGCCGTCCGGCGCCCGCGGCCTGCCGCTGGCCCTGGTGCTCTTCCTCGCCGTCCTGGTCCTCGCCGACTTCGTGGTGCGCCGCACCGCCTTCGGCCGGCAGATCTTCGCGGTCGGCGGCAACGCGGAGGCCGCCCGGCGGGCCGGCATCAACGTCAACCGGGTCCGGATCACGGTCTTCGCGATCTCCGGGATGCTCGCCGCCTTCGGCGGCCTGTTCATCGCCAGCCTCTCCGGCGGCGCCACCAAGAACCTGGGCTCCGGCAACACCCTGATGAACGTCATCGCGGCGGCGGTCATCGGTGGCACCAGCCTCTTCGGCGGCCGCGGCAAGATCTGGTCCGCGCTGCTGGGCATGCTGGTCATCCAGTCGATCCAGCAGGGCCTGAACCTGCTCGGCATGGCCAGCGAGATCCAGTACATGATCACCGGCGCGGTGCTGCTGGCCGCCGTGGTGATCGACTCGTTGTCGCGCCGCACCCAGAAGACCGCCGGGCGCAGCTGACCGCCGGCCGGTCGGGCGGCACCGTTGCCCCTCGGGCCGCGCAATGTCGTAAGACGGCAACAGTCTCCGGAGCCCGGCGGAATCCGGCCCCCCTCGGACGCGGTCCGAGGGGGGCCGCGCCATGCCCGGGGCATCCGCCGCGACGAGCCGAAACGGCGTGCGAGACGACCGTCACCCGAGTGACATACATCGCCGGGCCCGGCCGCGCCGGCGGCGGGCGCGACATTAGACTCATCTGATCGGCAAGCTCGACCTACGGCAGCAAGGAGGCATGGGGTGGCATTGCTGACCCGTATCAAGGGGCCGCGCGACCTGGACCGGCTTTCGTCCGAGCAGCTCACGCAGCTGGCGGCGGAGATCCGTGGCTTCCTCGTCGACGCGGTCTCCAAGACCGGCGGACACCTCGGCCCGAACCTCGGCGTGGTCGAACTGACCATCGCCCTGCACCGTGTTTTCCATTCACCCAAGGACAAGGTCCTGTGGGACACCGGACACCAGTCCTACGTCCACAAGCTGCTGACCGGCCGCCAGGACTTCTCCAAGCTCAAGGCCAAGGGCGGCCTCTCCGGCTACCCCTCGCAGGCCGAGTCCGCACACGACGTCATCGAGAACAGCCACGCCTCGACGGTCCTGGGCTGGGCCGACGGCATCGCCAAGGCCCACGAGGTCCGCGGCCGGGACGACCGGGTGGTGGCCGTCATCGGTGACGGCGCCCTCACCGGCGGTATGGCCTGGGAGGCGCTCAACAACATCGCCGCCGCCAAGGACCGCCCGCTGGTCATCGTCGTCAACGACAACGAGCGCTCCTACGCACCGACCATCGGCGGCCTGGCCAACCACCTCGCCACCCTGCGCACCACCGACGGCTACGAGCGCTTCCTGGCCCGCGGCAAGGACATCCTGGAGCGCACCCCGGTCGTCGGCAAGCCGCTCTACGAGACCCTGCACGGCGCCAAGAAGGGCCTGAAGGACTTCATCGCGCCGCAGGGCATGTTCGAGGACCTGGGCCTGAAGTACGTCGGCCCGATCGACGGCCACGACGTCGAGGCGCTGGAGTCCGCGCTGACCCGCGCCAAGCGCTTCGGCGGCCCGGTGATCGTGCACTGCCTCACCGAGAAGGGCCGCGGCTACCGTCCCGCCGAGCAGGACGAGGCCGACCGCTTCCACGGCATCGGCCCCATCCACCCGGACACCGGCCTGCCCCTGTCCTCCGGCGGCAAGGACTGGACCGGCGTCTTCGGCGACGAGATGGTCGCGCTCGGCAAGGAGCGCGACGACATCGTGGCCATCACCGCGGCCATGCTCCAGCCGGTCGGCCTGGAGAAGTTCGCCAAGGAGTTCCCGGACCGGGTCTACGACGTCGGCATCGCCGAGCAGCACGCCGCGGTCTCCGCCGCCGGCATGGCCACCGCCGGACTCCACCCGGTCTTCGCGGTCTACGCGACCTTCCTCAACCGCGCCTTCGACCAGGTCCTGATGGACGTCGCGCTGCACAAGTGCGGCGTCACCTTCGTCCTGGACCGGGCCGGCGTCACCGGCACCGACGGCGCCTCCCACAACGGCATGTGGGACATGTCGATCCTCCAGGTCGTCCCCGGCCTGCGGCTGGCCGCGCCGCGCGACGCCGACCAGGTGCGCGCCCAGCTGCGGGAGGCCGTCGAGGTCGACGACGCCCCGACCGTGGTGCGCTACTCCAAGGGCGCGGTCGGTCCGGCCGTCGAGGCGGTCGGTCGGGTCGGCGGCATGGACGTGCTGCGCGCGCCCGCCGCCACCGGGCGCCCGGACGTCCTGCTGGTGTCGGTCGGCGCGCTCGCCCCGATGTGCCTGGAGGTCGCCGACCTGCTGGACAAGCAGGGCATCTCCACCACCGTCGTCGACCCCCGCTGGGTCAAGCCGGTCGACGAGGCGCTGCCGGGCCTGGCCGCCGAGCACCGGGTGGTCGTCACCGTCGAGGACAACATCCGCACCGGCGGCGTCGGTTCGGCCGTCGCGCAGGCGCTGCGCGACGCCGGGGTGGACGTCCCGCTGCGCGACTTCGGCATCCCCGAGCGCTTCTTGGACCACGCCTCCCGCAAGGAGGTCATGGCCGAGGTCGGACTCACCGCGCCGGACATCGCCCGCCAGGTGACCGGCCTGGTCGCCAAGATGGACAACCGCGACGAGGCCGCCACCGGCACCGTCGCCCCGCCCGCCGCCCGGGACACCGTCGACGCGGCCGAGCCCGCCGAGGCGGCCCGCGACTGACCCGCGGCCCGCACCGCCCGCCCGAGGGGCCGGCCGGACGTCCTCAGGGATGTTCCGGCCGGCCCATCGGCTGCTCTGGGGTTCCCACCCCATCGGGTGAAACCGCGCCCCCCAAAGGCCCGCCGCCACTGACCGTTTCCCGACATTGCGGAGACTCGGTCAGTTCAGGAGAGTTGCGAGGGTCTTCCAGGCGGAGGTTCGCCCATGAGCACAGAGCACGGACCACAGGGACACGGACCAGGGGGACACGGGCCGGGGGGAGCGCCGCCGGAGCCGCGGGGCGGGACGCGCCGCGACCGCGGCGTCCTGCGGACGAAGAGCGTCGAACAGTCGATCCAGGACACCGAGGAGCCCGAACACGCCCTCAAGAAGTCCCTCTCGGCGCTCGACCTGACCGTCTTCGGCGTCGGGGTGGTCATCGGCACCGGCATCTTCGTCCTCACCGGGAAGATCGCCAAGGAGCAGGCCGGTCCCGCGGTTGCGCTCTCCTTCGTCGTCGCCGGCGTGGTCTGCGCGCTGGCGGCGCTGTGCTACGCGGAGTTCGCCTCCACCGTGCCGGTCGCCGGCTCGGCGTACACCTTCTCGTACGCGTCACTGGGCGAGCTGCCCGCCTGGATCATCGGCTGGGACCTGATCCTGGAGCTGGCCCTGGGCTGTGCGGTGGTCGCCGTCGGCTGGTCCGGCTACGTGCGCTCGCTGCTCGACACCGGGGGGCTGCACCTGCCGCCGGAGCTGTCCGGCAGCCACGGCGGGCGGTTCGGCTTCGACCTGCTCGCCTGCGTCCTGGTCCTGGTGATCACCGCCATCCTGGTGCTCGGCATGAAGCTCTCCTCCCGGGTGACGGCGGTGGTCGTCGGCGTGAAGGTGACCGTCGTGCTGCTGGTCGTCGTCGCCGGCTCGTTCTTCGTCTCCGGGGCCAACTACCGGCCGTTCGTCCCGCCGAGCCAACCGAGCGCCGCCGGCGGCGGACTGGCCGCCCCGCTCTCCCAGTTGATGTTCGGCTTCGCCCCGTCCAACTTCGGCGTGATGGGCATCTTCGCGGCGGCCGCGGTGGTCTTCTTCGCCTTCATCGGCTTCGACATCGTGGCCACCGCCGCCGAGGAGACCCGGGTCCCGCAGCGCGACGTCCCGCGCGGCATCCTCGGCTCGCTGGCGATCTGCACCCTGCTCTACGTGGCGGTGTCGATCGTCGTCACCGGCATGGAGAAGTACGACCGGCTGTCCGTGGACGCCCCGCTCGCCGACGCCTTCAAACACGTCGGCCACCCGTTCTACGCGGGCCTGATCAGCTTCGGCGCGGCGGTCGGCCTGACCTCGGTCTGCATGATCCTGCTGCTCGGCCAGAGCCGGGTGTTCTTCGCGATGAGCCGGGACGGGCTGCTGCCCCAGGTGTTCTCCCGGGTGCACCCGAAGTTCGGCACCCCGCACCGGTCCACCATCGTCCTGGGCACCGTGGTCGCGGTGGTCGCCGGCTTCACCTCCATCGACGTGCTGGCCGAACTCGTCAACATCGGGACGCTCTTCGCCTTCGTCGTGGTCGCCCTCGGCGTCGTCCTGCTCCGCCGTTCCCGCCCCGACCTGCCGCGCGCCTTCAGGACCCCGTTCGTCCCGTTCGTCCCGCTGTTGTCGGTGCTCGCCTCGCTCTGGCTGATGCTCAACCTGCCCGCCGAGACCTGGATCCGGTTCGCGATCTGGATGGCGCTCGGCTTCGTCGTCTACTTCGTCTACGGGCGCAGCCACAGCCGGCTCGCCCTCCGGGAGCGCCGGCGCACCGGGGCCGAGGCCCGGCCGTAGCGCGCGTGCCGATGCGCGGCGGGCCCGCGGTCGGTGTCCGCAACGGCCCGCACGTGCCACGCGGCCGTAGACGCCGCACTGACGGGCTATCGGGCGTCGCCGGGCCCTCTGCCGCGTCGGACCGTCCGCGGGCCCGCCACGCGGGCGCCCAGCGCCTGCACGCGCTCGCGCAGTCCGCGGTCCGCGGTGACCACCAGACAGTCCCGCCCCGCGCCCTCCTCGGCCACCAGCCGCACCATCGCGTCGTCGCCGCTGCCGTCCGCCGACACCACCCGCACGCCCGGCACCGACGCCACCCCGCGCGCCGCGCCCTCCACCACCAGGACGAGTTCCAGCGGCGGATCGACCAGGCCGGGCAGACCCGTCGCGGCGGTCTCGACCAGCCCGTCCCGCAGCCGCTCGGCGGCACCGCGCCGGTCCCGCCACCAGCCGTCGGGCACCGAGCCGACCACGTTCGCGGCATCGACGATGAGCAAGCACTCCATGCGGTCAGCCTGCCACGGCCGGGGCGCCGCCGGTCGCCGGCGTGTGCCGCACGCACGACGCGCGGACCGGCTCCACCGAGCCGGTCCGCGCGTCGACTTCCGCGGGACGAACGTCCCTCAGGGCCGCTTAGGCGGGCACGCTCGCGACGCCCGGGGCCAGGAACTTCTTGCCGGTCACCCGCTCGGAGACGCCCTCACGGTCCAGGTACGGCGTGATGCCGCCCAGGTGGAACGGCCAGCCGGCACCGGTGATCAGGCACAGGTCGATGTCCTGCGCCTCGGCCACCACGTCCTCGTCCAGCATCAGGCCGATCTCCTGCGCGACGGCGTCCAGCACCCGGTCGCGGACCTGCTGCTCGGTCAGCACCGCGTCGCCCTGCTTCAGCAGCGCGGCGACCTCCGGGTCCAGCTCCGGCTTGCCGCTGTCGTAGACGTAGAAGCCGCGCTTGCCGGCCTCGACGACCGCCTTGAGGTTGGGGGAGACCGTGAAGCGGTCCGGGAAGGCGCCGTGCAGCGTCTCGGAGACGTGCAGGCCGATCGCCGGGCCGACCAGCTCCAGCAGGACCAGCGGCGACATCGGCAGGCCGAGCGGCTCGACCGCCTTCTCGGCGACGGCGACCGGGGTGCCCTCGTCGATGACGTTCTGGATCTCGCCCATGAAGCGGGTCAGGATGCGGTTGACGACGAACGCCGGGGCGTCCTTCACCAACACGGCCGTCTTCTTCAGCGACTTGGCGACCGCGAAGGCGGTGGCCAGCGACGCGTCGTCGGTCTGCTCCGCGCGGACGATCTCCAGCAGCGGCAGGATGGCGACCGGGTTGAAGAAGTGGAAGCCCACGACCCGCTCGGGGTGCTTGAGCTTCGAGGCCATCTCGGTGACCGAGAGGGACGAGGTGTTGGTGGCGAGCACGGCGTGCTCCGGCACCACGGCCTCGACCTCGGCGAACACCTGCTGCTTGACGCCCATCTCCTCGAAGACGGCCTCGATGACGAAGTCCGCGTCGCCGAACGCGGCGGCCTTGTCGAGGTGGCCGGAGACCAGGCCCTTGAGGCGGTTCGCCTTGTCCTGGTTGACGCGGCCCTTGAGCAGCAGCTTGTCGATCTCGCCGTGGACGTACGCCACGCCCTTGTCGATCCGGGCCTGGTCGATGTCGGTGAGGACGACCGGGACCTCCAGGCGGCGGGCGAACAGCAGCGCCAGCTGAGAGGCCATCAGACCGGCGCCGACGACGCCCACCTTGGTGACCGGACGGGCCAGCGACTTGTCCGGCGCGCCGGCGGGCCGCTTGGCGCGCTTCTGCACCAGGTTGAACGCGTAGATGCCGGAGCGCAGTTCGCCGCCCATGATGAGGTCGGCCAGCGCCTGGTCCTCGGCGTCGAAGCCCTGCCCCAGGTCGCCGTTCTTGGCGGCCGCGATGATCTCCAGCGCGCGGTAGGCGGCCGGGGCCGCACCGTGCACCTTGCCGTCGGCGATGGCCTTGCCGCGCGCCACGGCGGCGTCCCACGCCTCGCCGCGGTCGATCTCGGCCCGTACGACCTCGGTGTCGCCCGTCAGCACCGAAGCGGTCCAGAGCAGCGACTGCTCCAGGAAGTCCGCGCCCTCGAAGAGCGCGTCCGCGATGCCGAGCTCGAAGACCTGCTCGCCCTTGAGCTGCTTGTTCTGGTTGAGCGAGTTCTCGATGATCACGCTCACCGCGCGGTCCGCGCCGATGAGGTTCGGCAGCAGCGCGCAGCCGCCCCAGCCGGGGACCAGGCCGAGGAAGACCTCGGGCAGCGAGAAGGCCGGCAGCGCCTTGGAGACGGTGCGGTAGGTGCAGTGCAGACCGACCTCGACGCCGCCGCCCATCGCGGCGCCGTTGTAGTACGCGAAGGTCGGCACGGCCAGTGCGGACAGCCGCTTGAAGACGTCGTGGCCGCCCTTGCCGATGGCCAGCGCGTCCTCGTGCCGGGCCAGCAGCTCGACGCCCTTGAGGTCGGCGCCGACGGCGAAGATGAACGGCTTGCCGGTGATGCCGACGCCGACGACCGAGCCGTCCGCGGCCTCCCGCTCGACCTGGTCGATGGCGGCGTTGAGGTTCGCCAGCGACTGCGGACCGAAGGTGGTCGGCTTGGTGTGGTCCAGGCCGTTGTCCAGCGTGATGAGCGCGAACTTGCCCGCGCCCTTGGGCAGGTCGAGGTGGCGCACGTGCGCCTGCGTCACGACCTCGTCCGGGAACAGCTCGGCCGCACCCTTCAACAGCTCAGCGGTGGTGGTCACTTGCCTGCCCCCTTGTGGTGCGGGTTCTCCCAGATAACGGTGCCGCCCATGCCGAAGCCGACGCACATGGTGGTGATGCCGTAGCGGACCTCCGGCTGCTCCTCGAACTGCCGCGCCAGCTGCGTCATCAGACGCACACCGGAGGACGCCAGCGGGTGGCCGAAGGCGATCGCGCCGCCGTACTGGTTGACCCGCGGGTCGTCGTCGGCGATGCCGTAGTGGTCGAGCAGCGAGAGCACCTGGACGGCGAACGCCTCGTTGATCTCGAACAGGCCGATGTCATCGATCGTCAGACCGGCCTTGGCCAGCGCCTTCTGGGTCGCCGGGACCGGGCCGATGCCCATGACCTCGGGCTCGACGCCGGCGAAGGCGTAGTCCACCAGGCGCATCTTCACCGGCAGGTCCAGCTCGCGGGCCACGTCCTCGGCGGCGATCAGCGAGGCGGTGGCGCCGTCGTTGAGGCCGGCGGCGTTGCCCGCGGTTACCCGGCCGTGCGGGCGGAACGGGGTCTTCAGACCCGTCAGGTTGTCCAGCGTGGTGCCCGGGCGCATCGGCTCGTCGGCCGTGGCCAGGCCCCAGCCGAGCTCGCCGCCCTCGGGGGAGGTCCGACGCACCGAGATCGGCACCAGGTCCTGCTGGATCTTGCCGTTGGCGTACGCCTTCGCGGCCTTCTCCTGGCTGCGCACCGCGTACTCGTCGGCGCGCTGCTTGGTGAGGTGCGGCAGTCGGTCGTGGAGGTTCTCCGCCGTCATGCCCATGAAGAGCGCGGACTGGTCGACCAGCTTCTCCGACACGAAGCGCGGGTTGGGGTCCACGCCCTCGCCCATCGGGTGCCGACCCATGTGCTCGACGCCGCCGGCCACGGCGATGTCGTACGCACCCAGGGCCACCCCGCCGGCGACGGCGGTCACCGCGGTCATCGCACCGGCGCACATCCGGTCGACGGAGAAGCCGGGCACCGACTGCGGCAGCCCCGCCAGGATGGCGGCGGTGCGGCCCAGGGTCAGGCCCTGGTCGCCGATCTGGGTGGTGGCGGCGAGGGCGACCTCGTCGATCCGGGCCGGGTCCAGGTCCGGGTTGCGGCGCAGCAGCTCCCGGATGCACTTGACGACCAGGTCGTCGGCGCGGGTCTCGTGGTAAATGCCCTTCGGGCCCGCCTTGCCGAACGGGGTGCGGACGCCGTCGACGAAGACGACGTCCCTAGCGGTACGAGGCACGTTGGCTCTCCTCCAGGTGCGGGATGGCACTGCTGCACGCGCGCCCCGGAGGACGCGTCACACGCCCATGCTACTTACGGGTAACCAAGCTGCACACCCCCCTCGCCCGGAGCGGCGAACGTCACACCTCCCGGTGGCCGGAACCCGTCGGGAGGCGAGCGCGCCCGGCGCCCCGGAGCACGGCGCCGCGCCGGCCGCCGACGCCGACGGCCCCGGCCGCGCGGTGGATGCGCGGCCGGGGCCGTCGGTGGTGTCGGACCGGTCTTCGGTCAGGAGCCGTTGGCCTGAAGGGCCTCGGCGAGGAGCGGGGAGACCAGCTCGATCTGCCAGGGACGGGCGCCGTGTCCGGCGAGGACCTCGGCGACCGTCTCCGGGGTCGCACCGGTCGGCGGCTCCCAGCACACCCGGCGCACCGTGTCCGGGGTGATGAGGTTCTCCTGCGGCAGGTTCAGCTGCTCGGCGAGCGTGGTCACCGCCGCGCGGGCGGCCGACAGTCGGGCCGCGGCGGCCGGGTCCTTGTCGGCCCACGAACGGGGCGGCGGCGGGCCGTTCAGCGGCTGGCCGGGCTGCGGCAGCTCGCTGTCGGGCAGCGCCCGGGCGCGGTCGACGGCGGTCTGCCACTGCTCCAGCTGTCGCCGGCCCATCCGGTGCCCGAAGCCGGACAGGCCGGCCAGCGCATGGGTGTTGGGCGGGAGTTGGAGCGCCGCTTCGATGATCGCGGCGTCGCCGAGCACCTTGCCGGGCGAGACGTCGCGCCGCTGGGCGACCTGGTCGCGCAGCGTCCACAGCTCCCGGACGACCGCCATCTGCCGGCGCCGGCGCACCTTGTGCATGCCGGAGGTCCGGCGCCAGGGGTCCTTGCGGGGCGGTGCCGGGGGAGCGGCGGCGATGGCCGCGAACTCCTGTCGGGCCCACTCCAGCTTGCCCTGCCGGTCCAGCTCCTCCTCCAGGGCGTCGCGCAGGTCCACCAGCAACTCGACGTCGAGCGCGGCGTAGCGCAGCCACGGGTCGGGCAGCGGACGGGTGGACCAGTCGACGGCCGAGTGCCCCTTCTCCAGGGCGTAGCCGAGGACGTTCTCGACCATGGCGCCCAGGCCGACCCGGGCGAAACCGGCCAGCCGCCCGGCCAACTCGGTGTCGAACAGCTTGGTGGGGAGCATCCCTATGTCGCGCAGGCACGGGAGGTCCTGGGTCGCGGCGTGCAGCACCCACTCGGTGTCGCAGATCACGTCCCCCAGTGCGGCGAGGCTGGGGCAGCCGACCGGGTCGATCAACACGCTGCCGGCGCCCTCGCGGCGCAGCTGGACGAGGTAGGCGCGCTGGCCGTAGCGGTAGCCCGAGGCGCGCTCGGCGTCCACCGCGACCGGGCCGCGGCCCGCCGCGAAGGCGGCGACGACCTCGGCGAGTGCCTCACCGGTGGCGGTCACCGGGGGGATGCCCTCGCGCGGTTCCAGTAGGGGTACCGGCGCCGGTCGGGAATCCGGAGGCGATTCTCCGGGTGCTCGCAGTGTCGTGTCTGCTGCGGTCTTTTGGGCGTCGGTCACCAGTCAAGGGTATCTGTGGATGCGCGTCGCCCGTCGGGGGAATGTTCCCCCGACGGGCGGGACGGGTCGGAAAGTGGAGGTCAGTGGATGATTCCGGTGCGCAGTGCGACCGCCACCATCCCGGCTCGGTCGCCGGTGCCGAGCTTGCGCGCGATCCGGGCGAGGTGGCTCTTGACGGTCAGTGCCGACAGTCCCATCGAGACGCCGATGGCCTTGTTGGACTGGCCCTCCGCCACCAGCCGCAAGACCTCCACCTCGCGTCCGGACAGCTCGCGGTAGCCACCGGGGTGGCCCGGGGCGCCCGGCGGGCGGCGCTGCATGCGGGCCGCGTTGGCGCCGATCGGCGCGGCGCCCGGCCGGCCCGGCAGGCCCAGGTTGGTGCGGGTGCCGGTGACGACGTAGCCCTTGACGCCACCGGCCAGGGCGTTGCGGACGGCGCCGATGTCGTCGGCGGCGGAGAGGGCGAGACCGTTCGGCCAGCCGGCCGCCCGGGTCTCGGACAGCAGGGTGAGGCCGGAACCGTCCGGCAGGTGGACGTCGGCCACGCAGATGTCGCGTGGGTTGCCGACGCGGGGACGGGCCTCCGCGATGGACGACGCCTCGATCACGTCCCGCACACCGAGGGCCCACAGATGGCGGGTGACGGTGGAGCGGACGCGGGGGTCGGCCACGACGACCATGGCGGTCGGCTTGTTCGGGCGGTAGGCGACCAGGCTCGAAGGCTGCTCAAGGAGAACTGACACCGGGCCTCCTGGGGAAGGGCGGGGACGGAAGCCGGCTGGGGAAAGCCGGAATGATCCGTGTTTGAAGGGTCACTGACCTCTTCGGCAGCAATCCGGCAGGACTTTAGAGTTTGATCACGATTTAGTTAGGGGCAATTCGGGCAAATCGGATGCGTGAGCGATCAAGGTGAGCACGGAGTGCACATCGAGGTGATCACAGGCGTACGGAAACGGCGAGGTGCCGCGTGCCCGGACGTTCCGGACACGCGGCACCTCGCCGTCTGGTGTCTGACCCTCAGCGGGCCTGCGGACCGCGGCGCTGCGGCAGCGCCACCACCCCGCCGCGCGGCGCCGGGTCGAGCGGGGCCGGCGGCAGCCCCGCCACCTGGCACAGCAGGTCGCACCACGCCGAGAGGTGCGCCGCCAGGTCCGGCACCCCGCCGGGCCCCTCCGCCGGCGTCCACGACGCCCGGATCTCGATCTGGGTCGCCGGCTCCCGCGCCGCGAGCCCGCCGAAGTAGTGGGACCCGGCCCGGGTGACCGTCCCGCTGGGCGCGCCGTAACGGACCCCGCGCGCCTCCAGCGCGCCCGTCAGCCACGACCACGACACCTCGGGCAGCAGCGGGTCGGCGCCCATCTCCGGCTCCAGCTCCGCGCGGGCCAGCGTCACCACCCGGAACGTGCCCTGCCAGGTCTCGTCGCCGGCCGGCTGGTGCAGCACCACCAACCGGCCGTCCGCCAGGTCCCGGTCCTCGCCGTCCGGCCCCGCCCCGCGCTCGACCACCGCGGCCTCCAGGGCGTAGGCGTACGGGGCGAGGCGTTTCGGGGCGGGTGTCGGGTCGGTCTCGATCTCCGGCCGCAGCCGTGCCGCGCGGAGCGCCTCGACCGCCTGACGGAAGGGGATCGGGGTCTCGTCCGCGCTGTCCGCGAGGTGTTCTTGAGCCGCAGCCATGCCCGGAAGAGTAGGCGGAAGACGGCGCTCATATGTGGAGGACACCCAATGAGCGCGTCGCCCATTCGGAGGTGCCGCGGGCCGCGTGCGAAGATTTGCCGCGTGAGCGCCAACGATGCCCTTACGGGCCAGCAGCAGTCCGCGACGTACGACTCGGCCTTCCTCAAGGCGTGCCGGCGCGAGCCGGTGCCGCACACGCCGGTGTGGTTCATGCGCCAGGCCGGGCGTTCGCTCCCGGAGTACCGCAAGGTCCGCGAGGGCATCGCGATGCTCGACTCCTGCATGCGGCCCGAGCTGGTCACCGAGATCACGCTGCAGCCGGTGCGCCGGCACGGCGTGGACGCGGCGATCTACTTCAGCGACATCGTCGTCCCGCTGAAGGCCATCGGCGTCGACCTCGACATCAAGCCCGGCATCGGCCCGGTCGTGGAGAACCCCATCCGCAGCCGCGCCGACCTGGAGCGCCTGCGCCTGCTGGAGCCCGGTGACGTCTCCTACGTCACGGAGGCCATCGGCATGCTCACCCGCGAGCTGGGCGCCACCCCGCTGATCGGCTTCGCCGGTGCCCCCTTCACGCTCGCCAGCTACCTCGTCGAGGGCGGCCCGTCCCGCAACCACGAGCACACCAAGGCCCTGATGTACGGCGACCCGCAGCTGTGGGCCGACCTGCTCGACCGGCTCGCGGACATCACCGCCGCCTTCCTCAAGGTCCAGATCGAGGCCGGCGCCAGCGCGATCCAGCTCTTCGACTCCTGGGTCGGGGCGCTCTCCCCGGCCGACTACCGGCGCGCGGTGATGCCCGCCTCCGCCAAGGTCTTCGACGCGGTCGCCTCCTACGGCGTCCCGCGGATCCACTTCGGCGTCGGCACCGGCGAACTCCTCGGCCTGATGGGCGAGGCCGGCGCGGACGTGGTCGGCGTCGACTGGCGGATCCCGCTGGACGAGGCGGCGCGCCGGGTCGGCCCCGGCAAGGCGCTCCAGGGCAACATCGACCCGGCCGTGCTCTTCGCCCCCCGCGAGGCCGTCGAGACCAAGGCCCGCGAGGTGCTCGACGCCGCCGCCGGCCTGCCCGGCCACGTCTTCAACCTCGGCCACGGCGTGCTGCCCGACACCGACCCCGAGTCGCTCACCCGCCTCGTCGAGTACGTCCACGCGCAGACCGCGCGCTGACCACGTGGGGGAGGAAGGGGCCCGACCCACGGGCCCCTTCCCCGCTGCTCAGCCCTGCTGCTCAGCCCCGGCGCGGGCCCGCGGCCGCCCGCACCGCCGCGTCCGCCTTGCGGGCCGCCACCAGGACCGGGTCCCAGACCGGTGAGAACGGCGGGGCGTACCCCAGGTCCAGGGCGGTCATCTGCTCCACCGTCATCCCCGCGGTGAGCGCCACCGCGGCGACGTCCACCCGCTTGCCCGCGCCCTCCCGGCCGACGATCTGCACCCCCAGCAGCCGCCCCGTGCGCTGCTCGGCGAGCATCTTCACGTGCATCGGGCGGGCCCCGGGGTAGTAGCCGGCGCGGCTGGTCGACTCGATGGTGACGGTCACGAACCGCAGCCCCGCCGCCCGGGCCTGGCGCTCCAGCAGCCCGGTGCGGGCGATCTCCAGGTCGCAGACCTTGCTGACGGCCGTGCCGACGACCCCCGGGAACGTCGCGTAGCCGCCGGCCACGTTGGCGCCGATCACCTGACCGTGCTTGTTGGCGTGGGTGCCCAGGGCGATGTGCCGGTGCTCCCCGGTGATCAGGTCGCGCACCTCGACGCAGTCCCCGCCCGCCCAGACGTCCTCCCGGCCGGACACCCGCAGCGCCAGGTCGGTGCGCAGGCCCCCGGACGCGCCGAGCGGCAGTCCGGCGGCCTCGGCCAGTGCGGTCTCCGGGCGGACGCCCAACCCCAGCACGACCACGTCCGCCGGGTATGTGGCGTCCTCGGTGACCACCGCGCGGGCCCGGCCCTCCGCCTCGTCGGTCAGCACCTCGGTGACCCGCGCACCGGTCACCACCTCGATGCCCATCCCGCACATCGCGGTGCGCACCAGCGCCCCCATGTCGGGGTCGAGGGTGGACATCGGCTGGGCGCTCTGCTCCAGGACCGTCACCTCGAAGCCGCGGTGGATGAGTGCCTCGGCCATCTCCACGCCGATGTAGCCGGCGCCGATGACCACCGCCCGCCGGCCCGGTGCGCCCTTCAGCCCGTTGAGCAGCACCTGTCCGTCGTCCAGGGTCTGCACCCCGAAGACGCCCGGCGCGTCGATCCCCGGCAGCGGCGGGCGCAGGGGGCGTGCCCCGGTCGCCACCACCAGCTTGTCGAAGCCGGTCCACGCCTCCCGGCCGCCGTCCGCCAGGTCCCGGGTGCGTACCCGGGAGCGGTCCAGGTCGATCTCGGTGACCTCGGTGCGCAGCCGCAGGTCGATGTCCCGGGCCCGGTGCTCCTCGGGTGTCCGGGCGATCAGCGCGTCCGGACCGGCCACCTCGCCGCCCACCCAGTACGGGATGCCGCAGGCGGAGTACGAGGCGAAGTGGCCGCGTTCGAAGGCGGTGATGGCCAGCTCGTCGGGTCCCTTGTGCCGGCGGGCCTGGGAGGCGGCGGCCATGCCCGCCGCGTCCCCGCCGATGACCACGAGCCGTTCCGGCGCCGTCATCGCCGTGTCCTTTCGTCGAGTTCGCGGGTCCCACCGGTGCGCGTCCCCCGGTCGCCGCTCAGGTCTGCCCGGTTCTGACCGTTTCGATGCGTCGGGTGGGGCAGGTGGGAGCGGCGGGGACGTCGGGTGGGATCAGAAGGGGTAGGCGGCCGGGGTGGCGCGCACCGTCGTCCAGCGGGTCTCGGTGAACGCGTCGAGGTTGGCCTCGCCGCCGAATCGGGAGCCCGTCCCGGAGTCCGCCAGTCCGCCGAAGGCGGCCACCGGCTCGTCGTTGACGGTCTGGTCGTTGACGTGCAGCAGGCCGGTGGGGATCCGCTCGGCCAGCTCCAGCGCCCGGGCCGCGTCGCGGGTGACGATGCCCAGCGCCAGCCCGTAGGAGGACTCGTTGGCCAGCGCCACCGCCTCGTCCGCGGTCCGGAAGGCGCGGACCGGGGCCACCGGGCCGAAGACCTCCCGGCCGTACGCGGGGCAGGCGCCGACCGAGCCCGGCCCGGTGGCGTCCGGATCCGCGTCGGCGAGGACGGTCGGCCGGTAGAACAGCTCCCGGTGGGTGCCGCCCGCGGCGATCCGCACGCCCGCCGCGGCGCTCTCCCGGACCAACGCGTCGATCTTGCCGAGCTGGCCGCGGTCGATGACCGGACCGAGGTGGACCTGCTCGCGGAACGGGTCCCCGACGGCCAGCGCGTCCGCCTTGGCCGCCAGCCGCGCCACGTACTCCTCGTAGAGCGAGGCGTGGACGAGGTGCCGGCCGGCCGTCATGCACACCTGGCCCTGGTGGAAGAAGGACGCCCAGGCGGCGGTCGACATCGCGGCGTCCAGATCGGCGTCCTCAAGCACCAGGAACGCGCTGTTGCCGCCCAGTTCGAGATGGGCCCGCTTGAGGTGCTGCGCGGCCAGGGCGCCGACGCTGCGGCCGGCCGCGGTCGAGCCGGTGAAGGAGACCACCCGCACCCGGGGGTCCTCGACCAGCGCCCGGCCGGCGTCCGCGCCCCCCGGCAGGACGTGCAGCAGCCCCGCCGGCAGACCGGCCTCGGCGAAGACCGCGGCGAGCACGTGCCCGCCGCACACCGCGGTCCGCGGGTCCGGCTTGAGGACCACGGCGTTGCCCAGCGCCAGGGCCGGCGCCACGGACCGGACCGCCAGCACCAGCGGGACGTTGAACGGTGCGATCACGCCGACCACGCCGGCCGGCACCCGGGTGGTGTACGACAGCCGTGGCGCTCCCGAGGGCAGCACCTGGCCGAGCGGGCGGTGGGCGAGCGCGGCGGCCTCGTAGCACTCCTCGGCGGCGGTGCGGATCTCGAACTCGGCCTTGCCGCGGATGCTGCCGGCCTCCCGCACGAGCCACTCGCCGATCTCCGCGGCGTGCCGGTGGACGAGGTCGCCGGCCCGGCGCAGCACCGCGGCGCGCTCCGGGTACGGGCGGCGCGCCCAGTCCCGCTGCGCCGCGGCGGCCTCGGCCGCGGCCGTCGCGACGTCGGCCGGCGCGGCCAGCGTCAGCGTCGCCAGCCCCTCGCCCGTCGCGGGCTCCACCGCCTCGGCCGGACCGCCGTGCAGGGAGCGCCAGTCCTTGGGATCGAGCAGGGCCATCGCGCCAACCTCCAGGAGAGCGAGCACAGTTGATTGGTCAACGAGTGTGCCCCATGGAGCCGGCGCGCGCGGCCCGGCCGGCGATCTCGGCGCCGCCGGCCGGTACCAGGGCGTGTGCTAGCGCTCCAGCACCATTGCCAACCCCTGCCCCACGCCGATGCAGAGCGCCGCCAGCCCGGTGCCCGAGCCCTGCGCGGCGAGCTGGTGGGCCACCGCACCGGCCAGCCGGGCCCCCGACGCACCCAGTGGATGGCCGATGGCGATGGCGCCGCCACGCGGATTGACGAGGGTGGGGTCGAGTTCCGGCCACTGGTCGACGCAGCCCAGCGCCTGCGCCGCGAACGCCTCGTTCAGCTCGCAGACCGCCAGGTCACCGAAGTCCCGCCCGGCCCGTGCCAGCGCCCGCCGGACCGCCTCGACCGGGCCGAGCCCGAACAGCTGCGGCTCGATGCCGGTCACCGCGCTCGCCCGGATGCGGGCCAGCGGTTCCCGCCCGGTGGCCCGCAGGCCCTCCTCGCCGACCAGCAGCAGCGCGGCCGCGCCGTCGCTGAGCGGCGAGGAGTTCCCGGCGGTGACCGTGCCCCCTTCGGAGCGGAAGACCGGCGTCAGCTTGGAGAGCGCCTCCAGGGAAGAGCTCTCCCGCACCGTCTCGTCACGGGTGAGGTCGACCCCCGGCAGCGGGACGACCTCCGCGTCGTAGCCGCCCGCCGCCCAGGCCCGGACCGCCTTCTGGTGGCTGGCCAGCGCGAACACGTCCTGCTGCTCGCGGGTGA
Organism: Streptomyces diastatochromogenes; assembly: GCA_001418405.1. Taxonomy (GTDB): domain Bacteria; phylum Actinomycetota; class Actinomycetes; order Streptomycetales; family Streptomycetaceae; genus Streptomyces; species Streptomyces albulus_C. The sequence continues at coordinate 18,360 of LIQL01000068.1, forward strand.
TGCCGTGCCGGTCGGCGATCAGCTCGGCGCCCTCGCCCAGCGACACCGTCCACTGCGGCGCCATCTGCGGATTGACCATCCGCCAGCCCAGCGTCGAGGAGAACATCTCCTGGTGCCCCGCGGGGAAGGCCCGGTCCGGCTTGCGCAGCACGTACGGCGCCCGGCTCATCGACTCGACGCCGCCGGCCACCGCGATCTCCGCGTCGCCGTGCGCGATGGCCCGGGCCGCCTGGATGACCGCCTCCAGCCCCGAACCGCACAGGCGGTTGACACTCACCCCGGGGACGCTGACCGGCAGCCCGGCCAGCAGCACCGCCATCCGCGCCACGTTGCGGTTGTCCTCGCCCGCGCCGTTGGCGTCGCCGAAGTAGACGTCGTCGATCCGCGCCGGATCCAACTCCGGGGTCCGGTCCACGAGGGCGCGCAGCACGTGGGCGGCCAGGTCGTCGGGGCGCACCGAGGCCAGTGCGCCGCCGTATTTGCCGACCGGTGTCCGTACCGCGTCGACGAGATAGACGTCCCGCACGGCGTCCCGTACGTGTGGCTCGGTCATCAGGCTGTTTCCTCGCAGTCTTCGCAGTCTTCGCTGTCTTCGCTGTCCTCGAAGTACCGGCTCGGCGACCGGACGGCACGAAGATCGCCATCCGCCGTCCCGAGTCTTTGCCCGGTGCCGCCCGGTGTCAACGGGGCGACCGGCCAGCTTCACCGGACACGCCGGGCGCCTTGGGCGCATCGGGTGCGGTCGGGTCCGCGGTCTCCTCCTGCGCGGCCGGCTCGTCGGTGTCGGTGTCGGTGCCGGTGTCGGTGTCGGTGCCCGCCGCGCCGTCCGCGCCGGGCGCCGCGGTGTGCCGGCCGTCGGACCGCCGCGCCGGCAGCCGGCCGCGGACCGCCCGCCACAGCCCGTACAGGGCCGCCGCGGCGGCCGCGAACGGCAGCGCAGCGGCGAGCGCCACCAGCACCCAGCGCGCCGCCGCCGTGAAGGCCCGCCAGGCGTCCGACAGCGCGTCCTGGAAGGTGCCGTCGTCCGGCGTCGGGTCGGAGGAGGCGCCGGGCTGCCGCAGCAGCAGCGTGACGGTGGCCGTGCCGGTGCGGTCCTTGAGGGACGTCTGCTGGGCCTCCAGCGACTCCAAGTCCGCTTCCCGGGTGCTCAGTTGGGACTCCAGTGCGGCGATGTCGCTGAGCGAGGAGGCCCGGTCCATCAGCGCCCGGATGCGCGCGACGCTCGCCCGCTGGGACGTCACCCGGCTGTCGACGTCCACCACCTGGTCGGTGACGTCCTGGGCGGAGACCTCGCGGGAGAGGACCTCGCCCAGCCCGGACAGCCGGGCCAGCAGCGCGTCGTAGTGCTCCGGCGGAACCCGCAGCACGACCTTGGAGCGGTGCCGGCCGTCCGGGTCCCGGTCGGTGGTCTCGTCGGCCGGGTAGCCGCCCGCGTCCGCGACGGCTCCGCGGGCCCGGGTGAGCGCCCCGGGCACGTCCGTGGTCCGCACGGTCAGCGTCGCGGTCCGGACGACCTGCGTCCGCGCCGCCTTCAGCGCGGTGCCGGGGGCGGTGGCCCCGCCCGGCGTCCGGGGCGACGAATCCCCCTGGGCGCCGGACGGCTGCCGGGGCACCGTCGTGCCCGGCCCGGCCCGGTCCGCCGTGGCCACTGCGGAGCGGGCCCCGTCGGCCGCTCCGCACCCGGCGGTCGCCAGCGCCACCGTCAGCAGCACCGCCGCCCCGGTCCCCCGTCGCCCTCGCGATCCCCACTGCACAGGCCGTTCCCCTTCCGCTTCGCGCGTGTTCGGCCGCCGGGCCGCGCGGCGTCCGCGCGCCCGGTCCGTGGCCGGAACGTGATGCCGGTTCGACGGGTCGCCCCGGGCGGGGGTTGCCGTTCCGAGGTGTCGAAGAGGTCACGGTCCGGGACCCGGACCGGACCGGGAACCCGGCGCCCGGTGGCTCGCACCGGCTCTGAGAGAGTGGACGGCATGAGCACAGCGCACAGCGGTACGGGCCGGGCGCCCGGTCATGTCGTGGTCGTCGGCGGCGGCATCGCGGGACTGACCGCCGCGCACCGGCTGCTGGCGGGCGGGGCCCGGGTGACCCTGCTGGAGGCGTCGGAACGGCTGGGCGGCAAGCTGCTGGCCGGCGAGATCGCCGGCGTGCCGGTCGATCTCGGCGCCGAATCGATGCTGGCCAGACGGCCCGAGGCGGTGGACCTGGCGCGGGCCGTGGGCCTGGGCGACCGGCTCCAGCCGCCCGGCACCGCCACCGCCTCGCTGTGGACCCGCGGCGCACTGCGCCCGATGCCCAAGGGGCACATGATGGGCGTCCCCGGCGACCTCGGCCCGCTCGCCGCCTCCGGCGTGCTCTCCCCCGAGGGCCTGGCGCGGATCGAAGCGGACCGGACGCTGCCGACCACCGAGATCGGCACCGACGTCGGGGTCGGTGAGTACGTCGCGGCCCGGCTCGGCCGGGAGGTCGTCGACCGGCTCGTCGAGCCGCTGCTCGGCGGGGTCTACGCGGGCGACGCGTACCGCATCTCGATGCGCGCCGCGGTCCCGCAACTGTTCGACGCGGCGCGGCGCGGCGGTTCGCTGATCGAGGGCGTCCGGGGCCTCCAGGACCGCGCCCAGGCCGCCGTCCCCGAGGGGATGGCCGCGATGGGCCCGGTCTTCATGGGCATCGCCGGCGGCATCGGGACGCTGCCGGGCGCGGTCGCCGAAGCGGTGCGCCGCTCCGGCGGCGAGATCCTGCTGCGCACGCCGGTGCGCGCACTGCACTGGAGCGCCGCGGACGGCTGGCGCGTCGAGGCCGGGGAGCGCACCCTCACCGCCGACGCGGTGGTCCTGGCCGCCCCCGCGACGGCCGCCGAACGGCTGCTCCGCGCCGGTTGCCCGGCCGCCGCAGCCGAGCTGGCCGCCGTCGAGTACGCCTCGATGGCGCTGGTCACCATGGCCTTCCGGCGCACCGACCTGACCACCGTGCCCAGCGGCAGCGGCTTCCTGGTGCCGCCGGTCGACGGCCACCGGATCAAGGCGTCGACCTTCGCCAGCCACAAGTGGAACTGGATCGCCGACGCCGACCCGGACCTGTTCGTGCTGCGCACCTCCCTCGGCCGGCACGGCGACGAGGCCGACCTGGGACGCGACGACGACGAACTGGTCGGCCTCTCCCTGGCGGACCTCGGCGAGGCGGTCGGGCTGGCCGCCCGGCCGGTGGCGTCCACGGTCACCCGCTGGGACGGCGGGCTGCCGCAGTACGCCGTCGGCCACGTGGACCGCACGGCCCGCATCCGGGCCGCGGTCGCCGGCCTGCCGGGCCCGCTGCGGGTCTGCGGCGCGCTCTACGACGGCGTCGGCATCCCCGCGTGCATCGGCTCCGCCGGCCGGGCCGCCGACGAGATCCTCGGGACCCTGGCGGCGGGCTCCGCCGGCGGCGAGTGAGAATGGACGACATGACAGACGCTTCCACCCCCGACTCCGCCAAGACTCCCAACGCCGGCAAGAAGGCCAAGGACCTCAACGAGGTCATCCGCTACACCCTCTGGTCGGTCTTCAAGCTGCGCGACGTCCTGCCCGAGGACCGGTCCGGCTACGCCGACGAGGTCGAGGAGCTGTTCGCGCAGCTCGCCGCCAAGGACGTGGTGGTCCGCGGCACCTACGACCTCTCCGGTCTGCGCGCCGACGCCGACGTGATGATCTGGTGGCACTCGGAGAACTCCGACGACCTCCAGGAGGCGTACAACCGCTTCCGCCGCACCCGCCTGGGCCGCGCGCTGGAGCCCGTCTGGTCGAACATGGCGCTGCACCGCCCCGCCGAGTTCAACAAGTCGCACATCCCGGCCTTCCTGGCCGACGAGAACGCCCGCGACTACGTGAGCGTCTACCCGTTCGTGCGCTCCTACGACTGGTACCTCCTCCCCGACGAGGACCGCCGCCGGATGCTCGCCGACCACGGCAAGATGGCCCGCGGCTTCCCCGACGTCCGCGCCAACACCGTCGCGTCGTTCTCGCTCGGCGACTACGAGTGGATCCTCGCCTTCGAGGCCGACGAGCTGCACCGCATCGTGGACCTGATGCGCCACCTGCGCGCCTCCGAGGCGCGGCGCCACGTCCGCGAGGAGATCCCCTTCTACACCGGCCGCCGCAAGCCGGTCGCCGAGCTGGTCGCCGGCCTGGCCTGACCGGCCGGCACCCCGGGCACACGACGGACGGGCCGCCCCGTGCAGGGACGGCCCGTCCGTCGTGGACGCCGGGGACGGGGCGGCTACCGCCCCTTCACCGTCGGGATCAGCGACGGCCGGGCCCGCCGCAGCGGCTGCCCCGGCACCGGCTCGGCCCGCGGGGCGCAGTACACCCGGTGCCCGGGGACCTTCCCGCGCAGCAGGTACGCCTCGACGTGGGCGTTCACGCAGGCGTTGTCGCCGAGCGCGACGCCGTGGGTGCCCGCGCCCCGCTCGGTGACCAGCGACGAGCCGGGCAGCCGGCGCTGGAGTTCCAGCGCGCCCGGGTACGGCGTGGCCGCGTCCCGTTCGGCGGCCAGCAGCAGCACCGGCGGCAGCGCGCCGGGCTCGGTGCGGATGTTCAGCGGGCCGCGCTGGCCGCGCAGGGCGTCGTCCAGCTCGGTGGCGGCGGCGTTCCGGTAGGCGTCGGCCAGTTCGCCGCCGTTCGCCCCGCCCTTGGCCGCCCGGTCGGTGGCCGTGCGCAGCGCTTCCTCGGCGCCGTCCGCCGCCGACTCCCGGCGGTCCGGCCAGAAGGCGCACGGCAGGTTCATCCAGACGTTGTCCCAGGTCTCGAACGGCGCGGTGCGGGCGAGGGCGGTGTTGTCCCGGTCCCAGGTGCGCCAGTCGCGCGGCCAGGCCGCGTCGTTGCACTCGACGGCGGTGTAGACGGCGTTGGCGTTCTCCTCGTCCTTGCCGTCGCCGGAGGGCATCGCCTGCGCGGCCAACGGCTTGGCGTCGCCGTGCAGGTACTTCGACAGGGCGTCCGCGCGCATCGACCAGAACGCGTCGTTGTAGCCGGTCTTGAGGAACGCCCCCTGCAACTGCGCCGGCCCGATCTTCCCGTTCAACGGGGTGCGCCGCAGCCGTGCCAGGGCGGTGTCGTAGGAGTGCTGCACGGCCTCCTGGTGGGTGCCCAAGTGGTAGGTGTCGTGGTGCTTGGCGACCCAGCGCAGCCAGTCGTGCCAGCGGCGTTCGAAGGCGAGGCTCTGGTCGAGGTTGTTGCGGTACCAGATCTGCCGGGGCTCCGGGTTGACCACGCTGTCGAAGATCATCCGACGCACGTGGCCGGGGAACAGCGTCGCGTAGACCGCCCCGAAGTACGTCCCGTAGGACGCGCCCATGAACGTCAGCTTCTTCTCGCCGAGCGCCGCCCGCAGCATGTCCAGGTCCCGGGCGTTGTTGATCGAGTTGTAGAACGGCAGGTCGGCGCCGGCCCGTTGGGCGCAGCCGCGGGCGTACGCCCTGGCCTCCGCCACCTTCCGCCGCTTGAAGGCGTCGCTGGGGTACCGCGCGCTGTCCGTGGGGGCCTTCGCGAACTCCTGCGGGTCCTGGCACGACAGCGGGGCGCTGCGCCCCACCCCGCGCGGTGCGTAGCCGACGAAGTCGTAGGCGCGGGCGGTGCGCTGCCAGTGCGGCAGCGCACCGTAGAGCGGGAACTGCATGCTGGACGCGCCGGGTCCGCCGGGGTTGAAGACCAGGGCGCCCTGTCGCGCGCCCGGCTCGGTGGCCCGGGCCCGGCTGACCGTCAGCTTGATCTTCTTGCCGTTGGGGCGCGCGTAGTCGAGGGGGACGGTGAGGGTGCCGCATTCGACGGTGGGCGGCAGGTGCTCCACGGCCGCGCACCGGCCGAAGGCGAGGGGGTGGACGGGGGCGGGCGGTGCGGCCGGGTCCCGGACGGCGCCGCCGGCCGGTGGGGAGGCGAGGCCGGTCAGGACCAGCGACCCGAGGGCGCCGTACAACGCAAGTGCTCTCACGAGCCGTCCCTTCGTATGGTGCGCGGTGCGCGGTGCGGGGCTCCGGAGTGGGGCTCGCCCGCACGGGGCCGCACGGTGGGCATACAAAAGGGATAGTTGGGCCAATTGGTGGCGAAGTAAAGCACCCTACGGCGGTGTCGGACGCTATGCCCCGGAAGAGTGGAGCGCCGCGCGCAAACCGGGATCGGCGAGCGCGGTGGGCCCGAACAACGCCAGCCCGGTCAGTCCGGTCGGCTCTGCCGGCCCGGTCGACTCTGCCGGCTCTGCCGGCGGCGGGCCCGGACGCCTCGACGGTCCGCCGGGGTGCTCGTGCCGCAGCAGCGCCGAACCGGCCTCGGTGGCCCACGCGGTGTACGGGTGGGCCTCGGCGCGGGCGACGGCCCAGGTGCCGAGGGTCAGCACCAGCGGGAAGGCGAACCAGGCCAGCACCAGCCGGTCGACCTCGCCGGACGGCGCCACGTACTGGGCGGCG
>LIQL01000680.1 GCA_001418405.1 Streptomyces diastatochromogenes
CCCAGATCCGCCGCCGCACCCGAGTGGCCCGACCACGAGCAAGACCGAGCGGCGGGCGTACACAGGGGAGGCCAGGCACGAGGCATGAGACAGAGGGGGAAGGAACGCTCGGCACACCGCAGGGCCGGTCCGGTCGGCGCGCCGCCGGAGCCCTCCACAGGGGCATCGGAACGGGGCGGGCCGGATGACCGGACCGTGGGCAGCTCGTGCGGCGGGTTGCGGACGAAGGCCGACCTGGGGCACGACGGGCCCGCCGGCCTGCCGGTCCGACGTTCCCCACGGCGCCACGGAGCGACGCCCACTCTCAATGCGTGCGCATCAGTGATGCACATTCCTCAACCGACAACGGCCACGCCCGGAAGGGGCGTGGCCGTCATCAGTGCGTCGGGTGCGAGCGGATTCCCGCTACGAGAATTCACCGTCCCGCCCGGCGGGCGGCGCCATCCTGGAATGGGCCATGAGCAACGCGACCCCCTTCCCCACCGAGGCCAGCACTGGGACTGGTTGGGCCTCGCCCCCAACCGGTCCGTCCCGCACGTGCCTTCCGCCGGCCCTGACAGACGCCTAGGACGCCCTGGCACCCTCGACGTTGGCCACCATCTTGCGCAGCACCTTGAGCGCGGCCACGTACTCCTCGTCGCCGATGCCTTGATGGACCTCCGCCCGAACCTCGGTCGCCAGCTCACGCACCCGCACGCGCACGGCCTCACCGGTGTCGGTGAGGTGCAGGCGCTGCTCGGCGTCGCTGTCGAGCCAGCCGCGGTGGAGCAGTTGGTGCACGACCCGGGGGATCTCGTACGGGTCGTCGGCGAGGGGCGTCAGATGGTCGACGACCTCGTCGAAGCCCGGGGCCACGGGTGCGTAGGCGACGCGGTTGAGCACCCAGTACTGCGGCTGCGTGACGTCGATCTTCGCCATCGCGTCACGCAGGTACCGGGTGACGGTCGTGTGCGCCAAACCGCTCCAGTAGCCGATGGGTTGCGAGGCCAACACGTCGTCGGCCGCCGCCGGATCCGCGGGGGCCTGGTCCGTGGTGGTGTCGGTCGGCTCGTTCATGATCGCAAGGCTATAGTCCCCGCATCACGCCGACGCCGTCGGGCGGCCTGTCGGCCGCTCCCCGGCACCTGCCTCTCGCCACGCCCCACCACGACGCACGACGGTGCGCGGGACCGGTGTCCGCCAGTCCCGCGCCGGTGATGCCGGTGCCGTCACGAAGCATTATTGACGGCACGTCATATCAGTTGCCCTCACTGCGGCTTGAAGGAGCGGATCTGGTAGTTGCCCTGGAGGTTGCCGCCGGCGCCGGCCTTGGTGGACCCGACGCGTCCGTGGTAGTTGGTCTGCGTGTAGTACTGCACCCGGTGGCCGGTCCCGTTCCACAAGGAACGCACGTGCTGACCGCGCCGGATGAAGGAACAGTCGTCCGCGGTGTTCGCCTTGCTGCGCTGCGACCACTGGCAGCGGGTACCGCCGCCGTTCCAGCCGCTGTAGATGCAGAAGTGGCCGGGGTCGCAGTGGTAGGACGCCCGATGGGTGGGCGCCGCGTGGGCGGCGGTCGCGGTGGGCGCGATGCCGAACGCGACCGCCAGGGCGGCCGAGGCGACGGCGAGCAAACGCATACGACGCATGGCAGTGCTCCTTGGTGTAGGTGGGAACGGGCCGTTGCCGCCGGCGACGCCGGACGGCCAGTCAGGCACCGTCGCCAGTATCGGGCGGGTCCTTGGACCGCAGGCGGCGTTTTGCCCGACTCGGGGCCCGGCATCGAGGCACGCGGCGTGCGTGCCCGGCGTGCCCCGGCGTCCGCGCCCCGTTGCGCTTCCGCACGCCCACCGGCTGCCCACCCCGGGCTGTCCGGCGGGGTTGCCACGGGCCGCCGCGCCCGACCCGGTCGCCGGGGAGCGGCGGCGCGCCCCGTCAGTCCGGCCGGACGGCCACCGACACCTCGGTGAGCGGGTTCTCCACCGCGGCTCCCCATCTCCACGGTCCGACGCTCGAACTCAATCCCCCACCGTAGAACGGGAGGTGGACGCAGCGGGCGCGGGGGGGGGCGGCCCGATGCCGGCGATCCAGCGCCGGCCACTGGGGCCGTGGGCCGGTCGCGACCCGGGGGTGTGGTGGGGCGGCCGTGCCGGGGCTACAGCACGAACCCGTGGGGGAAGGGGTCGCGCGGATCGAGCACGTAGGTGGCGGTGCCGGTGATCCAGGCCCGGCCGGTGATCTCGGGGACGACGGCCGGGCGTCCGCCCACCTCGCTGGTGCCGATCAGGCGCCCGGTGAAGCGGGTGCCGAGGAAGGATTCGTTGACGAAGTCGGTGTGCAGCGGGAGTTCGCCACGGGCGTGCAGTTGCGCCATCCGGGCCGAGGTGCCGGTGCCGCACGGCGAGCGGTCGAACCAGCCGGGGTGGATGACCATGGCGTTGCGCGAGTGCCGGGCGGTCGAGTCCGGTGCGAGGAACTGCACGTGCTTGCACCCGGTGATGAGCGGGTCGGTCGGGTGCACGGGCCGGTTCTGTTCGTTGACCGCACGCATGACGGCCAGTCCGGCGGCCAGGACGTCGTCCTTGCGCGAGCGGTCGAACGGCAGGCCGGTTCGGGCCAGGTCGACGATGGCGTAGAAGTTGCCGCCGTAGGCCATGTCGTAGCGGATCCGGCCGAGTTCGGGAACGGTCACCGTGGCGTCCCGTTCGACGGCGAAGGCGTCCACGTTGCGCAGGGTGACGTGTTCGGCGGCGCCGTCGCGCACCGCCACCCGGGCCTCCACCAGCCCGGCGGGGGTGTCCAGGCGGACCGTGGTCTCCGGTTCGGTGACCGTCACCAGCCCCGTCTCGACCAGGACGGTGGCGACGCCGATGGTGCCGTGCCCGCACATCGGCAGGAACCCGCTGACCTCGACGTAGAGCACGCCCCAGTCGGCGTCCGGACGGGTCGGGGGTTGGAGCAGCGCACCGCTCATCGCCGGGTGCCCGCGTGGTTCGTCGACCAGGAAGCGGCGCACCGCATCGAGGTGCGCCACGGCGTGGCGACGGCGCTCGGCCATGGTGGCGCCGGGGATGGTGGCGAGGCCGCCGGTGACCACCCGGGTGGGCATGCCCTCGGTGTGCGAGTCGACGGCGTGCAGTGTCCGCGTCTTGGTGGCACCGCCCAGGCGGTGCGGGCCGGGCGCGGGCATCAGGCGGCCGCCTGCTTCTCCAGGGCGGCGACGGCGCGGGCCAGGTCGGCCTCGACGCGGGCGCGCAGTTCCGGAGGGAGCGGGCCGCGCGGTGGTCGGCAGGGGCCGCCGTACCGGCCGACCTGCGCCATGCCGAGTTTGACGGCCTGGACGAACTCGGTGCGCGAGTCCCAACGGAACGCGGCGACCAACGGTTCGTAGAGCGCCCGGGCCTCGGCCAGGCGGCCGGTGGTGGCCAGTGCGTAGAGGCGGGCGGACTCGGCGGGGAAGACGTTCGGGAAGCCGGCGAACCAGCCGGTGGCCCCCATCAGCAGGCTCTCCAGCACCACGTCGTCGGCGCCGGCGACCACCGTCAGGCCGGGCGCCCGTTCCCTGATCTCCAGCACCCGCCGGACGTCGCCGGAGAACTCCTTCACCGCCACGACGTGGTCGATCCGGGCGATCTCGGCGAGCAGGTCGGGGGTCAGGTCGACCCGGGTGTCGAGGGGGTTGTTGTAGACCATCACCGGGAGGCCGACGCCGGCCACGGCCTCGAAGTGGGCGAGGATTTCGGCGCGGTTGGCCCGGTACGCCGTCGGTGGCAGGCACAGCAGGCCGTCGGCGCCGTCCTCGGCGGCGGTCTCGGCCCAGTGCCTGGCTTGGTGCGCACCGGCGCCGTGCACCCCGACCACCACCGTGCCGGCGTCGCCGACGGCCTGGATCGCGGTGCGGGCCACGGTGCGGCGCTCCTGGTCGGTCAGTGCCGCGTACTCGCCCAGGGATCCGTTGGGGCCGACGCCGTGGCAGCCGTTGTCCACAAGCCAGCGGCAGTGTTCGGCGTAGCGGTCGTAGTCGACCGCCAGGCCGGCCGGGGCGGTGGGGTCGGTGCGGTAGGGCAGGGCGGTGGCGACGGTCGGCTGTGCCGCGCGCACCGGCTGCGCCTGGCGGCCAGGCGGGGGCATGGTGCGCAGGAGGTTGCCGAGGGCTTCGCGGTAGCCGTTGCGGGCATCGAGCGCCGCCTCCAGCCACTGGGCGTCGAAGCGCAGCTGGTCTGCGGACAGCTCGTCGATGTCCCGGTCGGCGGACATCGCCTGGTGCACGCGGTCGCGTACCCGGGCGACCTGTTCCTCGGCCAGGGCGAGGAACGAACGCAGCTCCAGAGCGCGGGTCAGTGCGGCGGAGGCGTCCGGGCTACTCGCCCGCGCATACAGCTCGGCCATCGGGGCACCGAACATCTCCTGCAGCCGGCCGTCGTGGCTGCAGGACTTCTCGCGGGCGCTCACCGCAGGGCCCCCCGCCCCTGCGCAGAAGCGGGCGCCGCCGGGCGGGCCGGGGCGCTGGTCGAGACGGCTGGCCCGGTGCGCGCCCCGCGGCTCAGACGGGCAAGTCGTTCGGCTTCGACGCCCTGCTTGCCGTAGGCGTTGGGGTCCAGGAGCCAGCGGATGACCATGGCCCGCCCGTCCCGCGCGGCCACCGTCGCATTGACGCGGTGGGCCAGTGCCATGGTCGGGTCGTCGACCACGTCGGGCTGGGTCTCCAGCGCGGCAAGCAGCGCGTCCTCAGCCCGCACCACTGCCTCGTGGGACTGGGTCAGGAGCCCGTGCCACTTCACCAGATCGGTGGCCTCGCGGTTCGCGTCAGGGGCGACTGCGACCGTGGACTTCAGCTCCTGCATGCTCATCGCGAAGCGGCGCTCGATCTGCTCGGTGAGCACACCCACGACATCCTCCATGTCGTCGGACACGGGAAATACTCCTTTCCAATGGGATTTCGGGCTAGCCCGTCTGCCGGATCGCCTATTTGAGGCGTCGGGTTAGATGTCGATGCACGTGTAGGCGGTGCGGTAGACGTAGGTGCCCGACACCCAGCCCTTGATTCCGGTGGTCTTGTCGGTGATGTAGTGCCAGCCGCCGCTGGACTTCGTCACGGTGAACTTATGGCCCTTGTAGAGAAGGCCGAGGGCCGTGGACTTGGTGGTGGCCTTGGCGCGGATGGTCACGGCCTTGGTGCCGACGACCCACGGGCCGAGGCGGTTGCACTGGGACGACAGCGCCTGGGCGGGCGCGGACGCCGGGGCGGCCGTTGCGGTGCTCGCTGCGGCAATGGGCAGAGCGAGGGCGCCGAGCATCGCGGTGGATATGGCAATTCGGGTGGAGCGCATGCGGAAGAAACCTCCGCGAAGAAAGGAGAACAGGGGGAATGGGCCAAACTGGGATTTCGTTCCCGCCGGCCGTACTACAGTCCGGAGAAACGCCGGTTTGGCCAACCGGCGATCATCGGCTATGTTTCGCTCGCCACCGGGGACATCGCGTCAGCGATTTCGTCCCGGCGGGCGCTGCGCGGGGACAGGCAATGAGGCGCCGGTGACGTAGTGGGTCCGGCTCATCGGGCGGACGACGGGCAAGGGGCCGGCCGTGCCGTGGAGGCGGTCTTGGCACCACCGCAGGGCTTCGCCCACCGTGGCGAAGCCGCCCTCGCGCAGGGTGTGCGTCCACGCCTCGGTGTCGGCTTCCTGCACCAGCACGCGAAACGGCGAAAAGGTGCGATCGTCCAGGGCCCGCAGGGCGGCGACGGTGACCATGTCGTCCCAGTCATCGCTGGTGTAGCTGTAGCCGAGTGCGAAGTGGTCTCCGTCGCTCATGAGCCGGCGCTCCAAGGCGCGGGTGGTCTCGTCCGCCGGAACAGTCCCACCGACCTCCGGGTTGATGCCGATCTCGTCGGGTGGGCAGCCGCGGTGGATGAGCCAGGACTGCGCCATCGCCGGCAACGGCAACGTCTCGCGCTCGAAGTGGAAGGTCTTGGCCTGCACGTCACGGCGCAGGTGGAGGGCGACGATCTGCGGCTCCCCAGGAAAGCCCCAGGTGGCGCTACGGTCGTGCAGGACGTAGTAGCTGTGGGCCAGGTCTGGCGTGTGGTGCTCGGCCAGCGGGTCCAGCTCAGTCTCGTTCAGCTCGACTTCGTGTAGGAACGCCTGGCCGACCCGTTCGGTGACAGCGTTGAAGCCGTCGAGTCGAAGATCCAGTTCGGGTACGGGCATCGGGTCCCTTCAGTGAGTGAGCAGGTCAACGTCGGTGCGTCGGGAAGGCTCCCGGCCGTCTCGCAGGCGTTGCCGAGGGTTCGGCGGTCGGGCAGGAGCGGCGGCCCAGCGCCGCGCGGCCGGCCTCAGTCAGAGCAATCGGCTGGCCAGCGTGGATCGGATGACCGGCATCCCGGGAGACCAGGCCCCCCGCTTCGAGCTGCTGCAGGCGGGCGTAGGAAACCCTGGCCCCGGACGCGGTCGCCACCGACATCTGGCCAGTCAGCAGGTGCTGGTGGAGCTTCGCGCCGCGGGCGATGGCCAGCAGCGCCGCCTGGTCAGCCGCCGCGAGCGATGCCTGAGCGGCTGACGGCGCGGTGCGGGCAGCGGCCTCGATCGGCTCCAGGACGGCGAGTACCAGGTGCTCCGCGGCATCCCGCGCAGCGGCGGCTCCTTCCAGCTGATCGACGGTGCGGCCGATGCGTCCGAACAACGGAGCGTCGACGGGGAACTCGCCGTTGGACAGGCGGTGGAGCAGGGTGCGGTAGAAGATCACCGCTGTTTCGGCCTGGGCCAGCGCGCGGTGCCTGTCGGCCAGAAGGGTCTGAGCCTCGTCGAGGAGGCCGCGGTCGCGGTGGTCCCACAGGGCGTCGACCTCGTGGCCCGTGGCTGCCTCCACGCGGGGGTCGAGCGACGAGACCGCGCGCCGGACGGGGCCCCGTCCGGGATCAGGGGGCATAAGCAGGCGATCCTTTCGGTCAGCGGGTGTGGAACTGCGTGGGGGTGAGGGCGGGACGGCGCAGGCCCGGCATCAGCGTCGGCTGCGGGATCTGCCTCGCCACGCGTCCGTCGGCCATGAGCTGCGGAGAGCGGGAGCGGGCGGCATGCGTACGGGCGCTCAGTGGCCTGCGCGTCATCCCCAGGCGCCGACCGACCTCGTCGTAGACGTCGTTGCGGACCCGCGAGCGCACTGCGACCACGTGAATCTCGCGCGCGTGCTCCGACTCGGCCGGCGTCGGGCGGACCCCATAGACAAGGCGCCACTCCTTGCGGGAGTCGACGACCACCTTGCGGTAGCCCTCCAGGTCACCCGTCAACGGGCGGCCGAACAGCTTCGCGTTCACCACGTCCTGCAGGTGGGCCAAGGCCAGGTCGCGAATGTCGCCGGGTGCCTGCAGAAGGTCGGTCAGGGCGCGTGGGTCGAAGCTCAGGCCGAAGGCCGGCTGCCCCGTGCTCATGACGTCGGCTCGCTCAGCTCAGTGGGGTTCGACGATTCCTCGGCCTTGGCCTTCTCCGTCCGGGCGGAGGGCGGCGGGCCCGGCAGGATGCGGTGCGCGGGCCGGTCCGGTGAGGTCATGCAGGCCGACAGCGGTCCGCCCGGCGTACGGATCGCCGCGACCGCGTGGGTGAGGAAGTCGCGGTGCCAAACGAACATGCCCGCCAATCCGGCCTCGGGATCGCGATGTTGCTGGTAGGCGAGCCACAGGGCGTGCAGCCACCCGACGACGTCGTCGTGCTCCTGCCACTGAAGGCACCAAGGCGACGCCGTGGTGACCTCGGCCCCGTAGATCGGCAGGAGATAGTCATCGACCCAGTCGGACAGCGCGTCGAGTTCGTCCTCGTACGCCTCGCCCTCCAGTTCCATGATGGGGCGCGGCTCGGGCTGGGCGGGTGGCATCGGCCCGCCGAACCCTGGGGCGCCGAACGAGGCGAACGGCGACGGGCTCGGGGACGCCGGGGTGGGGGGCGAGGCGAGGTGGTCGAGCTGTTGGGCCTGCTGGGCCGACTGCTCCATCAAGCGCCGCACTCTCGCCTCGATCCCCTCAAGCTGAGAATCCGGTAGCCGGACCGGTTCCAACTCGTTCTCGTTGGAGGGTTCTACGGAATCGGTCATGAAAGCGCTGGCCTCCTACGTGCCGGGAAGAGAGAAGTGAATCGCTATGGCGACGGTTTCCAGGGCGATTGACTGTTAGGTCGTGAGGTCCACGTCGTCCTGGGAAAGGGTGTGGCGGATGGTCTCGGTGAGTCGGTCGGCCGCGATCGAGGCGTAGTGCTCGGTCTTCTCCACCCCGATGAAATCCCGCCCTTCCATCAGAGCGGCGACTCCGGTGGATCCGGAGCCGGCGCAGAAGTCGAGTACGGTGCCGTTCTCGGGGCTGATTTTGACCAACTCGCGCATCACGTCCACGGGCTTTTGTGTGATGTGCTGCCGCTTCGCCCCGGACGGCTGCGATGCGGAATACATGCCGGGGAGGTAGACGGGGTTGCGTGATCCGTCGATCGCGCCCTTTGAGGCCCAGACGATGAACTCGCAGTTCTGCGTGAAGCGGCCCTTCTGCGGTCTGGCCTGGGGCTTGTGCCAGGCCAGCACACCGCGCCAGAGCCATCCGGCCGCCTGGATGGCGTCCGTCGTCGTGGGCAGCTGGCGCCAGTCGGTGAACAGCAGCGCGGTGCCGCCGTTCTTCGTCAAGCGGTGGGCTTCGGTCATGATCTGCGTGAGCCAAAACCCGTAGCTGCGTTGATCCATGTTCTCGCCGGTGAAGTCACCGAGCTGGTGCTTTGCGTCGGCGGAGGTGTATTTCTGCCGTGCCGAGCGGGAGGTGCGTTCTTTCGCGGTCCGTCCGCCGGAGTTGTATGGCGGGTCGGTGATGACGGAGTCGACGCAGTCGTCCGGGAGTGTGGACAAGACGCTCAGGGCATCGCCCTGGTGAAGGGAAAAAGGCAAAGAGAACCCCGATTCGGGTGGGAGCGTGGAGGGATATCCCGTCGCGCACTTCAGTCACCGGGGCACAGATGGGCATGCGGAAGCCCAGGGCCACAGGCCGGGGCGCGGGGAGTCCCAAAACTGTAGGGGCGAAAGAGCCGCTGACCAAGAAGTGCCATGACGAGGGGTCGGATTCTGCCCCCTCACACCGACTTTTTGGTCAACCGCCAATTCGCGCCTACTGTTTTTGAACCACCCGCCGTCAGCGCCCCGCCCCTTGGGGTTTGTGGTTGTGCTAGCCGGGTGCCTCTTCCCGACGCCCGGTCCACGCGAGCGATACCTCGCGTGCGCCGAGCACCTCTCGACGCCCATCGGCTGCCTCGTCGTCTGCCACGCCTCGCATTCGAGGCACGCCGGGTACTGCCTGCGAAGGAACCCATGACGTCTCGCCATCCGCCCCTGCCCACCACCAATGACGTTCGAGTGGAGGCCGGTTGAAGGGGATCGTCGCCGCCTTTGGCGTCGTCGTCCTCTTCGTTCTCCTCATCGCCGGTTCGGCCATGATGATGGCCACCACCAGTCAAGCCGCGCAGAGCGCCGGCGTACTCGGCAACTGTCTGACGGGCGCCGGCATCGATACCGCAGCCGTCGCCGCACAGGTCCGTTCCATCCTCGACGGCGCCTCGGCCAAGAAGGCTCACGTCCCTGGCCTTGACCTCCCGGCCGAGCAGATCCCCAACGCCCAGACGATCGTGGCCACCGGCCTCAGCCTCGACGTGCCCGCCCGCGGGCAGATCGTCGCGCTCGCCACCGCCATGCAGGAATCCCGCCTGCGCAACCTCGCCTACGGCGACCGCGACAGCCTCGGGCTGTTCCAGCAGCGCCCGAGCCAGGGCTGGGGTACCGCCGAGCAGATCCGCGACCCCGTCCACGCCTCCACCAGCTTCTACAAGGCGCTGTTGAAGGTGCGTGGTTGGCAGCAGATGACCATTGCTCAGGCAGCCCAGGCCGTCCAGGCATCCGGATTTCCCGGCGCCTACGCGCAATGGGAACCCCTGGCCAGCACGCTGCAGAAGACCATCGCCGCCACCTTCCCCCACGCAGGCGGCAAACCGGCCAACGACACCTCCTCGCCCGGTACCAGCACCAGCGGCTGCGTGCCCGCGAAGGACGGGTCCTCCTTCGGGCGCATCCCCGAGGGCCAGGTGCCGAAGGGCTACACGATCCCCAAGGATGCCGACCCCAAGGCACGCAAGGCCATCGACTGGGCGATGCACCAGCTCGGCACGATGTACCAGTGGGGCGGGGCATGTACCAACCCGCGAGGCCCCGATCCGATGGGTCGTTGCGACTGCAGCTCGCTGATGCAGCAGGCGTACGCACACGCCGGCATCACCCTCACCCGCACCACGTATACCCAGGTCAACGAAGGTAAGCCGGTCTCGCCGAAGGATCTGAAGCCCGGCGATCTGATCTTCGCCCGTGGCAGTGCGGCGCGCCCCGAACACGTGGGAATGGCGCTCGGCCAGGGTCTGGCGATCGAGGCTCCGCGCACTGGCAAGCCTGTGCGGATCACACCGCTCAAGGACTGGTCTGTCTTGGCCATCCGCCGCGTCGTCTAACCCGCCCCGCCTGGGCCCTTGGGCGCTCAACGCGCCCTCCCCATCCGTCTTCTCCCCTTTCCGCCGGCCCTCCCCGGCCTGGGCATGCAAGGAGCCCGCCATACCCACATCCTCACTCACAGACCACCTCGTCCGCCTCGCCTACGACCCAGGCATCTCCCCCAAGGGCGGCGGCCTACCCGGACTGGGCGTGCTCAAGAACGTCGTCTCGTCCATCAACATGTTCGGCATCATCGCCGTCGTCGGTGCCCTGGCCGTCTCCCTCGGTGTCTGGGCCTGGGGCCACCACACCGGCGGCCACCAGGCAGAAGCCAACGGCAAGAAGGGCGCGACCGTCGCCGCTGGGGCCGCCCTCGGCCTGGGCGCCGCCAACGGCATCGTGGCCTTCTTCAGCAGCCTGGGGTCGCAGGTCCACTGATGCCCAAGCGCCTCTCCCTGTCCGGCTACGGCGCGAGCTGGTCGACCAAACAGCGCGCCGCCGTCGTAGCGTTGGCGGTCGTCGTACTGCTCGCCATCGCCGCCGCCGTGGCCTGGTTCACCAGCCGCAACGACCACCCCAGCACCGGCCCCGCCC
>LIQL01000681.1 GCA_001418405.1 Streptomyces diastatochromogenes
GCGCGGGACGCCGGCCGCGGCCCCGCCCCGGCGCCGCGGCCGGCGTCCCGCGCTGGTCCTCGGCGCGGTGGCGCTGGCGCTGCTCGCGGGTGGC
This sequence comes from Streptomyces diastatochromogenes, assembly GCA_001418405.1. Taxonomy (GTDB): domain Bacteria; phylum Actinomycetota; class Actinomycetes; order Streptomycetales; family Streptomycetaceae; genus Streptomyces; species Streptomyces albulus_C. Next base: position 95 of record LIQL01000681.1, read on the forward strand.
GCCGGCGGGGTCGCCGGCGCCTACATCGAGCGCTACGGCGGCATCGACGACATCAAGTTGCCGCAGGTGGCCGACGGTGTGGGGAGCCGCAGCCCGGAGAGCGTCGCCGGGATCGCCCGGGCGGCGCTGCCCGGCGTGGTGACCCTGCACGTCCGCGGGAACGCCGAGCAGGGCACTGGCACCGGCTTCGTGCTCGACCGGCAGGGCCACATCCTCACCAACAACCACGTCGTCGAACCGGCCGGGACCGGCGGCGAGATATCGGTGACGTTCAGCGGCGGGCAGACCGCCCGGGCCAAGGTCGTCGGCAAGGACGGCGGCTACGACCTCGCCGTGGTCCAGGTCGAGGGCGTCACCGGGCTGCACCCGCTGACCCTCGGCGACTCGGACGCGGCGCAGGTCGGCGACCCGGTGGTGGCCATCGGTGCCCCCTACGACCTGGCCAACACCGTCACCTCCGGGATCATCAGCGCCAAGCAGCGGCCGATCACCGCGGGCGGCAAGAAGGGCGACGGCAGCGACGTGTCGTACGTCGACGCGCTGCAGACCGACGCCCCGATCAACCCGGGCAACTCCGGGGGGCCGTTGGTGGACGCCAAGGCCCGGGTGATTGGGATCAACAGCGCGATCAGGGCCGCCGACAGCGGCAGCGGCGGACTGGACGGCGGCAGCAGCAGCCAGGGCGGCAGCATCGGGCTCGGCTTCGCCATACCGATCAATCAGGCCAAGCGGGTGGCCGAGGAGCTGATCAACACCGGCCGGGCCACCCACCCGGTCATCGGCGTCACGCTGGAGATGGAGTACGACGGCGACGGCGCCCGGGTCACCCAGGCCGCCAAGACCGGTGCCGCGCCGGTCACCCCGGGCGGGCCCGGCGCCAAGGCCGGCATCCGCCCGGGCGACGTGATCACCCAGGTGGACGGCGCGGCGGTGCACAGCGGCGAGGAGCTGATCATCAAGGTCCGCAGCCACCGTCCGGGGGACACGCTCACGCTGACGGTCCAGCGGGACGGCGCGGAACGGTCCGTCCGGCTGACACTGGGTTCCTCCAGCCGGAACTGATCGTTTCCACCGTGTTGGCACGGGCGACTCCCGCCCGAGGCCCGGGGCCAGGTACCGTGAGAGGTGGCCTTGGCCCAAAGGCCCCCGAAGGCCGCGGATACCCCAAGGAGCTGCAAGGTGTTCTTCGACATAGGACCCCTAGAGCTGGTTGCGATCGTGGTCCTCGCGGTGCTCATCTTCGGGCCGGACAAGCTGCCCAAGGTCATCCAGGACGTCACCGGTTTCATCCGGAAGGTCCGGGCGTTCTCCGACAACGCCAAGGAAGACATCCGCAGCGAGCTCGGCCCGGAGTTCAAGGACTTCGAGTTCGAGGACCTGAAGCCGCGGAACTTCGTCCGCAAGCACGTCCTGGAGAAGGACGAGTACGGCCTGCGTGAGCTCGCCGAGCTCCGGGAGGGCTTCGACCTGAAGAAGGAGATGGCGGAGGTCACCGACGCGGTGCGGGATTCGACCGCGCCGCGCTCCGCGTCCGGTGCGCCGGCCGCCTCCGCCGGCGGCGCCCCCTTGAGCCTGTCCAAGGAGTCCCCGGCCGCTTCCACCGGTCGTCCGGACATGTTCACCAAGAGCACCGACCCGTCCCGACGCGAGCCGCCGCCGTTCGACGCCGACGCGACCTGAGAATCTCGTATGCCCGGCTGTGTTGACCCCACTGGCTATGCTCCCGGTGTCCGGGGTGAGGTCGCCTGAGGGGGGCGGGCCGCCCACGACGCAGGGCAACGAGGAGGCTCCGCGCAGATGGAGACGACGAGTCGGACAGTCACCGACCAGGTGTCAGCCGATACCGGCCGGAAGGTCGACGGCTATCTGCTGGCCGCGTTCCCGTGGTACGGCCTCGATGAGGCGTTCACCGGGCCGCGCTGGTTGATGCGGGTGGGCTCGGCCGCGGACGGCACCGTCGAGCACGGCGCGACCGGCCACGGCGTGGAGCCGACCATAAAGCTGGAGTCCCCGGAGGACGAGCGGTTCGCGGTGGTGGTGACGGTCGCCAGCCGACCCGTGCGGCGCAGCGCGGACGGCACCGGCGTGCTGGAGGCCACCTCGGTCTCGACCGCCGCCTGGCTCGCCGGCTCCGGGCTGCTGTCCCATACCTGGCCGACCCAGATGGACCGGACGCTGCGCCAGGACTGGCTGGACCAGCAGACCATGCTCGCCTGGGAGTTGGCCGACGACCTCGGCGGGGAGGGGTGGAGCGAGCTGATGCTCCCGGTGGACGGGGTGCCGACGCCGTTCTGCTACCGGGAGTCCGAGTACGGCTGGGTGCTCGCCGGGTCCGCCAGCAGGGACGGGGCGGAGGGGCCGGAGGGGGTCCACCTCGGTGCCTACGGGCGCGGGATGAGCGCCTACGGCCTGGGCTTCTCGGTGATCAAGGACCTGGACGCGTACGAGGGCTGAGCGCCGGACTCCGTCTGGGGGGGGCGCGTGTGAGATGTCGTGCGCCCCATCGGGCGGCGCACGCGCCGTGCGCGAAAGGGCGGACCGCTGCGGATCCGCCCTTTCCGGGGACGTGCGGGGCCTGGAGCGGGCCCGTACGCGTCAGAACTTGTTGCGCGGGGTGATTCCCAGCGACATGCCCGCCAGACCGCGCTGACGGCCGCCCAGCTTGCCGGCGATCGCGCGGATCGCGGCGCCGGCGGGGGACTCCGGATCGGTCAGCACCACCGGCTTGCCCTCGTCGCCGCCCTCGCGCAGCCGGACGTCGATCGGGATGGCGCCGAGCACCGGGACCTGCGTACCGGTGGTCTTGGTCAGCCCCTCGGCGACCCGCTCGCCGCCGCCGGTGCCGAAGACGTCGACCATCTCGTCGCAGTGCGGGCAGGGCAGCCCGGACATGTTCTCCACCACGCCGACGATCTTCTGGTGGGTCTGCACGGCGATCGAACCGGCCCGCTCGGCGACCTCGGCGGCGGCCTGCTGCGGGGTGGTGACCACCAGGATCTCGGCGTTCGGCACCAGCTGCGCCACCGAAATGGCGATGTCGCCGGTGCCCGGGGGCAGGTCCAGCAGGAGGACGTCCAGGTCGCCCCAGTAGACGTCGGCGAGGAACTGCTGGAGGGCGCGGTGCAGCATCGGGCCGCGCCAGACGACCGGGGCGTTGCCCGGCGTGAACATGCCGATCGAGATGACCTTCACGCCGTTCGCCGACGGGGGCATGATCATGTTCTCGACCTGAGTGGGACGCCCGCTGGCACCGAGCATCCGCGGCACCGAGTGGCCGTAGATGTCCGCGTCGACCACGCCGACCTTGAGGCCGTCGGCGGCCATCGCGGCGGCGAGGTTGACGGTGACCGAGGACTTGCCGACGCCGCCCTTGCCGGAGGCCACCGCGTAGACCCGGGTCAGCGAACCGGGCTTGGCGAAGGGCACCTCCCGCTCGGCGGTGCCGCCGCGCAGCGCCGTCGCCAGCTCCCGCCGCTGCTCGTCGCTCATGACCTCCAGCTCGACCCCGGCGCGGGTGACGCCGGGGACCCGCTCGACGGCCTCGCGGACGCTGTTGGTGATCGTCTCCCGCATCGGGCAGCCCGAGACGGTGAGGTACACCACGACCGCCACCGAGCCGTCCGCGGCGATCTCCACCGATTTGACCATCCCCAGTTCGGTGATGGGGCGGTGGATCTCGGGGTCGTTGACCGTCGCGAGCGCTTCGCGGATCGCGTCCTCGCTCGGCGCGGAGCCGTCGGGCTGGGGCGTGTCTGTTGCCATGCCCCCGATAGTACGGCCGCGCGAAGCGCGCCCCAAAGGGGTGGCGGTCGGGTGACGAGAGGACGGTAGGGCGGGCGAGGCGGCCTCCGGTACGGCCCTCAGCGGTCGCGTTCGTCACGCACGGGGTGCTCACCGTCGGCCGGCTGGCGCAGTTCCAGCTCCCGCAGCAGCTCCTCCAGTTCGGAGCGGATCCAGTCGCGGGTGGCGACCTCGCCCAGGCCCATCCGCAGCGCCGCGATCTCCCGGGTCAGGTACTCGGTGTCGGCGATGGAGCGCTCGTTCTGCTTGCGGTCCTGCTCGTGGGTGACCCGGTCGCGGTTGTCCTGGCGGTTCTGCGCCAGGAGGATCAGCGGCGCCGCGTAGGACGCCTGGAGGGAGAGGGCCAGGGTCAGGAAGATGAAGGGGTAGTTGTCGAACCGCAGGGCCCCGGGCACGGTGACGTTCCAGCCGATCCACAGGATGATGGTGACCGTCATCCAGACGATGAAGCGGCCGGTCCCCAGGAAGCGGGCGATCTTCTCGGACATCCGCCCGAACGCCTCCGGGTCGTACTCCGGGAAGAGCGTCCAGCGCGGCACCCTCGGCTGGTCCAGCCGCGCCCGCGGCCGCGCCTCCGCCCCCCGGGGCCGTTCGCCCGTGGCGCCCCGGCGCACCGCGGAGGCGCCGTGCAGTCGCCGCTCCTTGGGGGGCTCGCGGTCTTCAGCGGCCATCGGCCGTCTTCCCGCGCGACCGGACGGGGGCGCCGGCGGCCCCGGTGGTGCCCGCGGTGTCGGTGCGGCCGTGCAGCCCGGCCTCCCGCCAGTCGTCCGGCAGCAGGTGGTCCAGCACGTCGTCGACGGTGACCGCGCCCAGCAGCGCCCCGCCCTCGTCCACCACCGGGGCCGCCACCATGTTGTACGCGGCCAGGTAGCCGGTCACCTCGGGCAGCGGGGTGTCCGGCCGCAGGGCCGGCAGGTCGGTGTCCACGATGAAGCTGACGAGGGTGAACGGCGGGTCCCGCAAAAGCCGTTGGAAGTGCACCAGGCCCAGGTACTTGCCGGTCGGCGTCTCGTCCGGCGGCCGGCAGACGTACACCTGGGCGGCGAGCGCGGGGGAGAGGTCCGGGTCGCGGACCCGGGCCAGCGCGTCCGCGACCGTGGCGTCCGGGCGCAGCACGATCGGCTCGGTGGTCATCAGGCCGCCCGCGGTGCGCTCCTCGTAGGACATCAGCCGACGGACGTCCGCCGCCTCCTCCGGGCGCATCAGCGTCAGCAGTCGTTCCTTCTCCTCCTCGGGGAGTTCGGAGAGCAGGTCGGCGGCGTCGTCGGGGTCCATCGCCTCCAGGACGTCGGCGGCCCGCTCGTCCTTCAGCTTGCCGATGATCTCGACCTGGTCGTCTTCCGGCAGCTCCTCCATGACGTCGGCCAAGCGGTCGTCGTCGAGGGCCGCGGCGACCTCGGCGCGCCGCTTGGGGGAGAGGTGGTGCAGCACCCCGGCCAGGTCGGCCGGGCGCAACTGCTCGAAGGTGGCGAGCAGGTTCTCCGCGCCCTGCCCGTGCTCCTCCAGGGAGAAGCCGGTCACGGCCGACCACTCGACCGTCAGCACCTCGCCCTTGCGGCGCAGCGCCCCGCCCTTCCCGCGTCGGACGAAGACCTTGTCGATCTCCCAGTCGCGGCGGGCCGGCAGCTGGATGATGCCGATGTCGAGCACGGTGACTTCCTCGCCGGTCTCGACCAGCCGCACCCGCCGGTCCAGCAGTTCGCCGAAGACCAGCGTCTCGGAGGCCCGCTGCTCGAAGCGGCGCATGTTGACCACGCCGGTGGTGACGATCTGGCCGGACTCCACGCCGGTCACCCGGGTCATCGGCACGAAGATCCGGCGCCGGCTGATCACCTCGACGACCAGCCCCAGCAGCCGGGGCGGGCGGTCCCCGATCCGGAGCAGCGCGACCAGGTCCCGCAGCCGCCCGACCTGATCGCCGTTGGGGTCGAACACGGCGATGCCGGAGAGGTGGGAGACGAAGATCCGGGGAGTGACCACCGCCATGCGTAGCGCCGCCCTTCTCCCTTGCGCCCGGATTGCTCCACTTTTGATCGGTGAAAGCCCGATGAGTCCGGGTTCAGGCTAACCCGTCGGGGTGGGCCGCGCCCCGACGGGAACGGCCGTATGGTGACCGCCCGGCGCCCGGCCGACGGCCCACCGGGCCCCGGGTACGCTGCCGTGAGCTGTCGAGGTCACCCGCATCAGGAGGCAGAGCCGACGTGAGCGTCATCCCCCCGGACACCACCCGCCGACCGCCGGCCGAGCCCCGACGCACCGGGCGGGCGGCGCTGGTGGTGGCGGCGTGCGCGGCACTGGCCGCGACGGTGACGGGCTGCGCGGAGGACCCGGACGCCGGTACCAACGGGGTCGGCAAGCTGCCCGCCCAGCAGATCGAGGCCAAGGCGCGGGCCGCCGCCGCCCGGGCCGACACCGTCCGGCTCTCCGGAAAGGTCGTCAGCCAGGGCAGCACCTACACCCTGGACATGCGGCTGGCCAAGGACGGCGCGCGCGGCGAGCTGACCACCAAGGCAGCCTCCTTCCAACTGCTGCGGGTCGGCGAGGCGCTCTACCTGAAGGCGGACGCGTCCTTCTGGGCCGGGGAGAAGGCCGGCGCCGGCTCGGGCCCCGACTCCAGCGCCGCCAAACTCGGCGACAAGTACGTCAAGGTGCCCGCCGCCGACCCCGTCTACCAGCGCTTCAGCGGCTTCACCGACAAGGAGACCCTGCTCGCCGGACTGCTCGGCCTGCACGGCCAACTGACGGCCGGCAACCGCGGGACGGTCGGCGGGGTCCGCACCGTCCAGGTGGCCGCCGGCGCCGGTTCCGGCGGCACCCTCGACGTCTCCCTGGAGGGCACGCCGTACCCGTTGCGGCTCCAGCGGGCCGGCGGCGCGGGCGAGGTGAAGCTCGCCGACTGGGGCAAGGCGGTGGACCTCAAGGCCCCCGCCGAGGACCAGGTCGTCGACTACGGCAAGCAGATCGCGCGCACCGGCAGCGGCTGAGGGCCGCCGGCCCGGCGGGCGTCAGCCCTTGCGGCCCCGGCGCAGCAGCTTGGGCAGCGCGGCCGGGATCGGCCGGCGCGTGGTCGCGGGCGAGGCCAGCGGCGGCGCGGCGTGCGCCTCGTCGGGCATCCGGCCGGGGCGCTGCACCGCGGCGCCGGCCGGGACCAGCCGCAGCACCCGGCACTGGCGGGCCCAGCGCTCGGTGAGGGCGTCCGCGTCCGGTGCGTTGAGCCGCTTGCCCTTCAACTCCTCGACGGTGGCCTGCCACGCGTCGCTGCCGGGCGCGAGTTCGCGGACCTCGGCGGGCCAGGCGACCAGCCGACCGCCCTTGTCCTTGCTGCGCACGGTGACCGTCGCGGTGCCGCCGTCGGTGAGCCCCAGCGCGGCCAGCGGCTGCTCGGTGGCGCCGGCGCGCTCCGTCCCGGCGTCCTCCCGGCCGTCCTCCGGGCCCGCGTCGCCGACCAGGCAGACCGCCCCGTCGTGCCAGACGTGCCACAGGGCCCGCGCCGGGCCGGTCGTCCCGCGCACCCAGATCAGGCCGGACTTCTTCGTGGCCTCTTCGATGAGCGCCCGATCCAGCAGGGCCTGCGACACGGTCTCCTCCGTCATGGCCCTCAGCCTAATCGGCCCGGTGGTCGCGGTCCGGGGCCGCCCAGGCGGTGAGACGCCGCCCGGCCGCGCCGGCGACCGACCGGGTCACAGCCAGCCGTTGCGCTTGAACCCGCGGTGGATCCCCAGGCAGATGGTGACCGTGACCAGCATCATCGCCGGGTAGCCGTACTTCCAGTGCAGCTCCGGCATGTACTCGAAGTTCATGCCGTAGATGCCGGCGATCATCGTCGGCACGGCGAAGATCGCCGCCCAGGCGGTGATCTTGCGCATGTCCTCGTTCTGCGCGACGGCGGCCTGCGCGAGGTTGGCCTGGAGGATGGAGTTCAGCAGGTCGTCGAAGGACAGCACCTGCTCGTTGACGCGCGCCAGGTGGTCGGCGACGTCCCGGAAGTACTTCTGGATGTCGGCGTCCACCAGCCGCATCGGGCGCTCGCTCAGCAGCTGCATCGGCCGCAGCAGCGGGGACACCGCGCGCTTGAACTCCAGTACCTCGCGCTTGAGTTGGTAGATCCGTCCGGCGTCGCCGCCCTTGGCCGTGCCCTGGCCGCCGGCCGCCTTGCCGCTGGCGCCCTTGCCGTTGGTGCCGGAGCTGAAGACGTCGATCTCGACCTCGTCGATGTCGTCCTGGACCGCGCCGGCGACCGCCATGTAGCCGTCGACGACCTGGTCGGCGATGGCGTGCAGCACCGCGGACGGACCCTTGGCGAGCCGCTCCTGGTCCTCCTGGAGGCGGTGCCGCAGCGCGCGCAGCGAGCCCTGGCCGCCGTGCCGGACGGTGACGATGAAGTTCGGGCCCGTGAAGCACATCACTTCGCCGGTCTCCACGACCTCGCTGGTCGCGGTCAGCTCGGCGTGCTCGACGTAGTGCACGGTCTTGAAGACGGTGAACAGGGTGTCGTCGTACCGCTCCAGCTTGGGCCGCTGGTGGGCGTGGACGGCGTCCTCCACGGCCAGCGGGTGCAGCCCGAACTCCTGGGCGATGCCGGCGAATTCGGCCTCGGTCGGCTCGTGCAGGCCGATCCAGACGAAGCCGCCCTCGTCCCGGACGCCGGCGATCGCCTCGGCCGGGGCGAGGTGGCCCTGCACGCGCTGGCCGTCGCGGTACACGCCGCAGTCGACGACGGCGCTGTTGGCGCAGGCGGCGGACTCGGAGCGGTAGGGGGCGTCGTCGCGGCGCCGGGCGGGGCGGACGGCGGCGCGCAGGTCGCGGATCATCGACATGGCAGGCTCCTTCGGGGCCGGCCGTCAGTGGCGGGCGCGGGCGCAACGCGGCCCGGAACGAGGACGTACGAGGCGTCATCGGCCGTACGTCCGCAAAGCGGGCGGCGCTCGGTGCGGGGCTACTGACGGCAATTCGCTGACATCACGGAAGTAAGAGTCGGAGGCGCTCTTCCGCCATCTGCGTCCGGAGCAAAAAGACTTCACGGGTTTCGCCGCGGTGCGGCTGGGTACGGAAGCCCTCGGATCAGAAGATTCGCTGCGCGAACGGGATGACGGGAGAACTGTCGGTACTGCACGGTCGACTTGGATCCACCGCAGCCCCACCTCCTCCGGCCGGTCCCCGCTGGGGGACGACGTCATTCCCTGACCAGACGGCAAGGCTATCAGCCGTCCGAAGCGCTCAGGCTCCGCTTTGCACGTTCCATACGAAACGCCGTGCGAAGCCGCTGTTCACGAACGTCCGGGGGCGGGCGTTCGGGTGCCGGGGCGGCCCCTATGCTCGGCGCATGTCTGACGTTCTTGAGCTGGTCGAGGCCCGGTTGCGCACGGCACTGGGCGAACCGGACGCGCGTGCCGCCGTCACCTTCCTCGGCACCGACCGCATCGAGGTGCTGCGCTTCGTCGACGGGGACGTGCTCCGCTACGCCACCCTCGGGATGTCCGCCCAGCCCATGGCCGATCCCACCGCGGTCGTCGCCGACCCGCTGCGCGGTCCGCGGGCCGAGCTCGTGCTCTCGGTGCGGGCCGGCCGCGCCGACACCGACAAGGCGCTCCGGCCGCTCGCCGTCCTCGCCGCGGCACCGCAGGTCGAGGGCGTGATCGTGGCCCCCGGGGCGTCGTTGGACGTGGGGGACCCGCTGTGGCCGGGGGCGCCGTTCACCTCGGTGCTGGTGGGCGCGGCCGGCGGCCTCGTCGAGGACCTGGAGTTGGACGAGCCCCGGGACCCGGTGAGATTTCTGCCACTGCTGCCGATGACGCCGAACGAGGCCGCCTGGAAGCGGGTGCACGGCGCCGAGGCGCTCCAGGCGCGCTGGCTGGAGCGGGGCACCGACCTGCGCGACCCGCTGCGCACGGGAGTGGCGCTGGACTGACGCCGCCGCCCCGTCCGCGCGCGGCGGACGGGGCGTCAGGCAGCCCTTCGGCCTACTGGTTGGCGAAGACCGCGACCCCGTCCTCGGTCGCGTGCCGGGGTTCCAACTCCTCGGCGCGCAGGGTCAGTGCCCGACGGCGGACCGCGACGACGCCGGCGCCGACCGCCGCGGCCAGCGCCGCGACCACGAACGGGACGCGGACGTCGGTCCACTCCGCGATCTTCGGGGCGAGGAAGGGCGCGGCCGCCGCCGCGAACCAGCGGACGAAGTTGTAGCCGGCGCTGGCCACCGGGCGAGGGGCGTCCGAGACGCCGAGGGCCAGCTCGGTGAAGACGGTGTTGTTCAGGCCGATGAAGGCACCCGAGACGACGGTGCAGACGACGGCGGTGGTGTGGTCGCCGTAGCCCAGGACCACCAGGTCGACGGCGAGCAGCACGAGCGAGCCGCCGAGCACCCGCAGCGAGCCGAAGCGACGCTGGAGCCGGGGTGCGAGGAGCACCGAGAAGACCGCGAGCAGCACGCCCCAGGCGAAGAAGACCCCGCCCGACTTGTACGGGGACATGTCGAGCACGAACGGGGTGAACGCCAACACCGTGAAGAACGCGTAGTTGTAGAAGAACGCGGAGACGGCGGCCGAGGCCAGTCCGCCGTGGCCGAGCGCCCGTATCGGGTCCAGCAGCGAGGTCTTCCGGGCCGGCCGGGGCTGCTCCTTCAGGAAGACGGTGATGGCGAGGAAGCCGATGGCCATTAGGACCGCGGTGCCGAAGAACGGGTAGCGCCACTTCATGTCGCCCAGGACCGCGCCCAGGAGCGGGCCGCAGGCCATGCCGAGCCCGAGCGCCGATTCGTAGAGCAGGATCGCCGCCGCGCTGCCGCCGGCCGCCGCTCCCACGATCACCGCCAGCGAGGTGGAGACGAAGAGCGCGTTGCCCAGGCCCCAACCGGCGCGGAAGCCGACCAGTTCGCCGACCGAGGACGAGGTGCCGGACAGCGCCGCGAAGACCACCACCAGGGCCAGCCCGGCGAGCAGCGTCTTGCGCCCGCCGATGCGGCTGGAGACGAAGCCGGTGACGAGCATCGCGACGGCGGTGATCAGGAAGTAGGAGGTGAAGAGCAGGGAGACCTGGCTGTTGGAGGCGTTCAGGCCCTTGGCGATGGACGGGAGGATCGGGTCGACCAGGCCGATGCCCATGAAGGCGACGACCGAGGCGCCGGCGGTGGCCCAGACGGCCATCGGCTGGCGGAGGAGAGAGGGGCCGCCCTCGCGCCGATCTCCGCCGCCCGGAGCGGAGGCGCTCGACGGCGTGCCCGGGGGTTGCGCGAAGGGATCGTCGTGGGTGCCGCCGCCGTGGCTGCTGCTGTGCATGCCGGGGTTCCCCTTCCTGCTGTGCGTGCGCCCGAAAATCGTTGCTGTTTACACAGAATAAGTTAGCTCGACTAAAGGGTGCAAGTTACAACTAAGGGTGTGGGGTGTGCGGTGCGGTGGCCGGAACCGGTCAAGTGTGCGGTCCCGTACGTGATTAGGGGCACACCGGTCGGGTGATCGTCCTTGACGGGGCGGCGGTGCTGGAGGACCGTTGGTCCTTATGAGGGGCGAACCCAGTTGCCCGAAGTGCGGAGGCCGGGTGCGGGCGCCCGGTCTCTTTTCCGATACGTGGCAGTGCGACGCGCACGGCGCGGTGCACCCGCTCCAGCCGGTCGTCCCGCCGAGCGTCGAGGCGCTCGGCGTCGTCGTGCACCGGGCCCAGGTGCCCGTGTGGATGCCCTGGCCGCTGCCGGTCGGCTGGTTGTTCACCGGGGTGGCCTGCGCCGGCGACGACCGTAGCGGCGGTCGGGCCACCGCCGTCGCCTGCTCCGGACCCGGACCGCTCGGCGGCCCCGGTGAACTCCTGCTGGTCGCCGAGGAGTTGGGAGTCGGGCTCGGTGCCCGCTACGCCGGCATCGACGGCCTCGACCCGGGGCCCCGGTTGAGCGTCGACAAGCCGCCGCACGCCAAGGTGCTGGCGGCCGGCCGACCGACCGCGATGTGGCAGGTGCACGGCGCCCCCGCGGACCGTGCGGTCTTCGCGGGCGAGGCACGCGGCCTGTGGTTGTGGGCGATCGCCTGGCCCGAGCAGTCGGGGCTGTTGATGTACGACGAGCTGGTGCTGACAGATCTGCGGGAAGCCGGCGCCGAGGTGGATCTGCTGCCCTGTGGGGCCTTGTCGCCGAGGATTCTGAGCTGAGCGGGGCCCGACGGCTGCGGTTCCTCGGATGGGCGGGGGTCCGATCGGGCGGGGGCACGTCCGGGTGCCCGGTATCCTTCCGGTAGTCCGTGGAAGCGCCGTCCAGTCCTTACGGTGCCCCGCGGCCCGGTGCCCGGTCCTCCCGGGCGCACCGTCATATCCGTCCCGCAGGAGTCTGGAGTCCGTGTCGTGCGTATCGATCTGCACACCCACTCCACGGCTTCCGACGGCACGGACACCCCCGCGGAGCTGGTGCGCCATGCCGCGGCCGCCGGTCTGGACGTCGTCGCGCTGACCGACCACGACACCGTGCGCGGGCACACCGAGGCGCGCGCGGCGCTCCCCGAGGGCCTGACGCTGGTCACCGGCGCGGAGCTGTCCTGCCGGCTCGACGGGGTCAGCCTGCACATGCTCGCCTACCTCTTCGACCCCGACGAGCCGGAGCTCGCCCGCGAGCGGGAGCTGGTCCGGGACGACCGGCTGCCGCGCGCCCGAGCCATGGTCGGCAAGCTGCGCGAGCTGGGCGTCCCGATCGCCTGGGAGCAGGTGGCGCGGATCGCCGGTGACGGCGCCGTGGGGCGGCCGCACATCGCCACCGCCCTGGTCGAGCTGGGCGTGGTCGACTCGGTCTCCGACGCCTTCACCTCCGCGTGGCTGGCCAACGACGGCCGGGCCTACGTGGAGAAGCACGAACTCGACCCGTTCGACGCGATCCGCCTGGTCAAGGCGGCCGGCGGGGTCACGGTCTTCGCGCACCCGCTCGCCGTCAAGCGCGGCACCTGCGTCCCGGAGAGCGCGATCGCCGCACTCGCCACCGCCGGTCTGGACGGCATCGAGGTCGACCACATGGACCACGACGTCGCGACCCGCGCCCGGCTGCGCGGGCTCGCCGCCGACGTCGGACTGCTGACCACCGGCTCCAGTGACTACCACGGCAGCCGCAAGACCTGTCGCCTCGGCGACTTCACCACCGATCCCGAGATCTACGGGGAGATCGTGCGCCGGGCCACCGGCGCCTTCCCCGTCCCCGGCGCGGGCGGCTGAGCCCCGCGGGCGTCGGCCGTCCGGCCCGGCGTCGTCCCGTAGGCCCCCGGTCGGGGTGCCTGCGCACCTCTCCTGCCTCGTTCCCACGGGCCCTGCCCCGGCCGTGCCGCGTTCCGGTCCCGTGCGCCTCCTTCCGTTCGTCCGTACCACCGCAAGGCCAGCACCGTGTTCGACGTCGCCGTCTTCAGTACCCTTTTCGTCACGCTTTTCGTGATCATGGACCCCCCGGGCATCACCCCGATATTCCTCGCCCTGACCTCCGGCCGCGCGGCCAAGGTGCAGCGCCGGATGGCCTGGCAGGCCGCCACCGTGGCGTTCTGCGTGATCGCGCTGTTCGGGCTCTTCGGCAAGCAGATCCTCGGGCGGCTGCACATCTCCACGCCCGCCCTGATGATCGCCGGCGGGCTGCTGCTCCTGCTGGTGGCGCTGGACCTGCTGACCGGCAAGTCCGAGGAGCCGACCCAGACCAAGGACGTCAACGTGGCGCTGGTGCCGCTGGGGATGCCGCTGCTGGCCGGGCCGGGGGCGATCGTCTCGGTGATCCTCGCGGTGCAGCACGCCGACGACGCCGCGTCCCAGGTCGCGGTCTGGACGGCGATCGCCGCCATCCACGTGGTGCTCTACCTGGTGATGCGGTTCTCGCTGGTGATCATCCGGGTGATCAAGGACGGCGGGGTGGTGCTGGTGACCCGGCTGGCCGGGATGATGCTCTCCGCGCTCGCCGTGCAGCAGATCATCAACGGCGTGACGCAGGTGGTCCAGGGGTCCTGAGCGGCTCCGGACGCGACGACGCCCCCGTGCGGAAGTTCCGTACGGGGGCGTTCGCGTCTTCTGTGCGTCGCCGCCGGGCCGATCGCCGG
>LIQL01000682.1 GCA_001418405.1 Streptomyces diastatochromogenes
TGACGGGACGGCGGGTGGCGGTGCCGGCCCCGCCACCCGCCGTCCCGTCAACTGTTGCGGTGCACCTTGGTGTTGGAGGCCTGCGCCCGGGGGCGGACGACGAGCAGGTCGATGTTGACGTGCGGGGGACGAGTGACCGCCCAGGCCACGGTGTCGGCGACGTCCTGCGCGGTGAGCGGTGCGTCCACGCCCTGGTAGACCTTGGCAGCCTTCTCGGCGTCGCCGCGGAAACGGGTGGTCGCGAACTCCTCGGTCTTGACCATGCCCGGGGCCACCTCGATGACCCGTACCGGCTCGCCGCACAGCTCCAGGCGGAGCGTCTCGGCGATGACGTGCGCACCGTGCTTGGCGGCGACGTATCCGCCGCCGCCCTCGTACGTGCCGTGGCCGGCGGTGGAGGACAGGACGACGACGGTGCCGTCGCCCGAGGCGGTCAGCGCGGGCAGCAGCGCCTGGGTCATGTGCAGCACACCGAGCACGTTGACCTCGTACATCGTGCGCCAGTCGGCCGGATCGCCGGTGGCCACCGGCTCCGCGCCGACCGCGCCGCCGGCGTTGTTGACCAGGACGTCCACGGAGGGGAAGCGGCCGAGGGAGCGCGCGAACGCGTCGACCGCGGCGCGGTCGGTGACGTCGAGCGCGTACGCCTCGGCGTGCGGGAGTTCGGCGGCGAGCGCCTCGATGCGGTCCTTGCGGCGGGCGGTGAGCACGACCCGGTAGCCGGCGGCGGACAGCGCCCGGGCGGTCGCGGCGCCGATGCCGCTGCTCGCTCCGGTGACGACGGCGGTACGGACGCCGGCGGTGTTCGCGGTGTCGGCGGTGTCGGCGGTCATGGTGCTCTCCCTCTACGCGGTACGGGTGCGGACGGCGCGTCGTGGTGCCGCCCGTGAACCAGGGTGCAGGTGGCCCGCGCCATCGTGGTGCGGTGTGCGAGCCGGTTCCGGGGCTGGGGCCGGGGCCGAACGGAGCCCCGTATGCCGTGGTGCGGTGCGTGCGGTGCCTGCGCTGCGCCGTGGTGCGGGTGTGGAGGCACTGCGCGGGCGGTCGGGTGGTCGTGCGGTCGGTGATCTTCGGTGATCTGCCGTGATCTTCGGTGTTTTGGGGTGCGGGTGGTGGGAGTGGTGTGGGTGGTGCGTGCGTGGTCAGGATATGCAGGGGAGCGCGCCGGGTCGGCGGCCGGAGGGCCGGGCGAACGTGGCCCCTCGGCCCTACGGCGTCTGCGTCCCGCCCCGATGGATGCGTTGGTTCCTGGCCCGGTCCCGTGGCCGGGCCCCGTGCTCTGGTGCAGCGCCCCGATGCACTGCCCGGCGGGTTCGGCGGCTTGGTTCCGCCGAGTCCAGGGCGGGCACGCGTCGGGCGGACATGAGCGGCCGGGCAACGGCGCCCCGCCCGGCATGGCCAGACGGGCGGCAGGAGGGGGTCAGCGGCCGCGGGGGGCGTACATGATCACGGCCATGCCGACCAGGCAGACCAGCGCGCCGATCACGTCCCAGCGGTCCGGACGGTAGCCGTCCGCGACCATGCCCCAGGCCAGTGACCCGGCGACGAACACTCCGCCGTACGCCGCGAGGATCCGGCCGAAGTTGGCGTCCGGCTGGAGCGTGGCCACGAAGCCGTACACGCCCAGGGCGATCACCCCGGCGCCGATCCACGCCCAGCCCCGGTGCTCCCGCACCCCTTGCCACACCAGCCAGGCACCGCCGATCTCGAAGAGCGCGGCGACGACGAACAGGGCTACGGAACGGGCGATGAGCATGCCGTTCAGCGTAAGGACCCGGCCCGGCCCCGGGCGAGGACGGGCCCGTCCCGGCCCGCCGCCGGCGCGTGGCGCGCGGGCCACCGCCCACGGACCGGAGCGCATCGGTGCCACCGCGGCCGCCCCGGCGCCTCACCTCCGTGCGGAGCGACCCGCGGACCGTGCGGCAGCGGGGGCGGACGAGGTGGATGGGGCAGATGAGGTGGACGGGGTGGACGTGGGGGAGGCGTCGGTCGGGTCGGATCCGGCGCCGGTCCACCGGGCGAGGGCGGAGCGGAGCGCCGTGGCGCGTTCGCCGGGGGCGGTGGCGTCGGTGGCCCAGGCGACGTAGCCGTCGGGACGCACCAGCAGGGCCGTCCGGCGCTCGCTCGCCCAGCAGGCGGTGACGACCCGGTCGGTCGCGGCCTCGCGCAGCGCCTCCTGCGGTATCTCGCCCGCAGGGGTGACGAGCACGAACCTGCCCTGCCTCAGCAGCTCGTAGAGCCGTCCGCCACCGGCGAGGCGGAGGTCGGGCGCGCGGTGGCCGACCAGCCGATGGGCGCCGGGCCCGGCCGGATAGGCGACGTCGATGCCGGAGACACCGCCTATCGCCCGCCGGGACAGCGACGGCAGGCGGGTGAGGAGCTGCCCGCCGAGGCGGCGCAGGGCGCGGGCCGGGGCGCCGCGCAGCAGCGCGAGCCGGATGAGGGCACCGCTGCTGCGCAGCACCGCGGTGCCGACCGGGTGGCGCTCTTCTTGGTAGCTGTCGAGCAGGCGGTCGGGGGAGTGGCCCCGCACCACCGCCGCCAGCTTCCAGCTGAGGTTGGCCGCGTCCTGGAGGCCCACGTTCATCCCCTGGCCACCGGCCGGGGAGTGGACGTGCGCGGCGTCACCGGCGACGAAGACGCGGCCGACGCGGTAGGCGGGGGCCTGGCGTTCGTCGCTGTGGAACCGCGAGATCCAGCGGGCGTCGCGCATGCCGAAGTCGGTGCCGAAGGAGAGCCGGGTGACCTCGCGGACCTCGTCGAGGCAGGCGGGGGCGTCGTCGGGGGCCTGCGCGTGGCGGTTCCACCCCAGGACGCGGTACCAGCCGTCACCGAACGAGCCCACCAGGGCGAAGGCGTCACGGGCGGCGCGGACGGCGAACGGGGAGTCGGGCGCCCGGTCCAGCCGGACGTCGGCGAGGACGACGGAGCGGACGACGGCCTTTCCGGGGAAGGGAAGGCCGATCGCCGCGCGGACGGAGCTGCGGGCGCCGTCGGTGCCGACCACGTAGCCGGCGCGCAGGCTCCCGACGTCCCCGGCCGCCCCTCCGGCCGCCCGGAACCGCACCGTCACGCCGTCCGCGTCCTGGGTGAGCCCCTGCACCTCCGCTCCGTACCGGAAGGTGACGCCGGCCTGCCGCGCGCGCCGGAGCAGCAGCCGCTCGACTTCGTACTGCGGCGTGATCAGGACGAAGGGGAAGCGGCTGTGGAGCCGGCCCGCGGGGAGCATGCCGTCCCCGAACACCTGGAGGCCGGGGAGCCGGTGGCCGCCGGCGATCAGCTCGTCGGCGAGCCCGCGGGCGTCCAACTGCTCCAGTGAACGGGCGTGCACGGCGAGGGCCCGGCTGAGATTGCTGGTGGTGTCGTCGCGCCGCTCCAGGAGCGTGACGGCGATCCCGGCGTCGGCGAGATCCCCGGCGAGCAGCAGGCCGGTCGGACCGGCGCCGACGACGATCACGTCCGCGTCCGCGTCCCGGCCGGCGGGCGTGGCGGCGGGAGCGCGCCGTGCGCCGGCATCGCTCTCCGGCCGTGCGGGCGGGACGGTCGGTCGGGTGGTCGGGTCGCCGTCGTGCTCGCTGCCGAGGTCGCCGCTGTGGTCTGCGGGCTTGCGGTTGAGGGCATCCATGACTGCCGCCTCCTACCAACGCACGGTGGTCAACAACTGTTGGTCAACGCTTGTTGGCAAGCGTACGGCTCTCGCCGCTCGCATGTCAACGCTCGTTGGCCTACAGTTGTTGACATGGTCGAACGCGATCCCTCCGCCACTCCCTGCGGCCCCCGGTCCGCGGGCCGGTCCGCCGGCCCGCGGACCGGGGGCC
>LIQL01000683.1 GCA_001418405.1 Streptomyces diastatochromogenes
CCTTGGCTTTCGGTGCCGGCGCTGCCCTGACGCCGGCACCGAAAGCCAAGGGCCCCGTGGCCTCCGCGTTCCCCCCTCGCGGAGGATTTCCCGGGGCCCTTCGCTGTGTGCCGGCTATGTGGTGCCTGTGTGAATGCTGTGACGTCTGTGAGCGAGATCACGACGATCTTCTCGGAGGAGTGGACAACCTTTTTCGGCCATCCGGTGTCACGTACCTGACATCGCACGGCCATACCGCGCCCCACCGCGACGGCCAGCACCACCACGAAGTGCCGCGCCGCGGCACTTCGGACCCCGAGAGGTCTTCTGGATGAAGCTTCGCCGTGCCCTGACGTCCGTCGCCGCGACGGCCGTCATAGCCCCCGCCGCCCTCCTGGCGGCCCCCGCCGCGCAGGCGACCGGTTCCGACACCGCGGCCACCGCGAGCGCCGAGCCGACGCCGGCCGCCCCCGGCCCGGAGCAGGGCGCCGACGCCACCCCGTCGGCCGAGCCCACCGCCGCCGGCGGTGCGGGCGCGTCCGGCGGCGAGACCTCGCCCGCCGAGGACACCGGTCCCGGGACCGGCAGCGGGGGCAGCGCCACCCCGACCGCCCCGGCCACCGCGGACAGCACCGGCAAGCCCGGGCCCACCGCGTCGGGCACCCCGACCGCGCCCGGCACCCCGACTCCCACCACCTCCTACGACGGCGACTGCACCCTGGACGACGCGGCGCTCGACGTCAGCGTGGCCGGCCTGCCCTCGAAGCTGGTCGCCGGCGCCGACTGGTCGCGGTTCAGCGTGAAGCTGCGCAACACCACCGACAAGAAGCTGGAAGAGGTCTACCCGTTCATCCTGGCGGTGTCGCTGGAGGACGACGACACCCGCCCCGAGTCCCAACTGCACCTGGAGTACCAGGACCCGGACACCGGCAAGTGGACGACGTTCGGCGAGTGGTCCGACGGCGACTACTTCGGCTGGTTCGAGCTGGACGCGCACCAGACCGCCGAGTTGACGCTGCGGATCCGCGCCGACAAGACGGCCAAGCCCGGTGACGGGTTCGCGCTGATCGCCGGCGACTACTTCAACGGGGACGGGTCCTGCGGCTCGTCCAAGGAGAACTGGTACGACTTCGCGATCCTTCCGGCCGGCAGCAAGCCGGGGGAGGTCCCGCCGGCCAAGCCCGGCAAGCCCGGCAACAAGCCGGGGCCGCAGGGCACCGCCAAGCCGGTCGCCACCGGCAAGCCCAAGGAGGGCCTGGACAAGCTGCCGGTGACCGGCAACCTCGCCGAGACCGGTGCCTCCTCCGCGCTGCCGACGATCGGCCTGGTGGGCGGCGTGGCGATGGCCGTGGGCGCCGGGGCGATCTTCGTCGTCCGGCGGCGCAAGGCCACCGGCGGCATCGCCGCGTAACGGGCCGCGGGACGTCTGACGCGCGCCCGCTGACGGCGGGGAGGGCCGTCCCCCTGGGGCGGCCCTCCAGCGCGTCCGCGGCTACTTCTTGGGCGGGACCACCGGCACGGCCAGCAGTGGCAGGGTGAGCGCGCCGAACGCCGAGGCGGGGACGGCCGGGCGGACCGGTGCGACCGGCGCCACCCGCGCGTAGGGCCGCCCGGGGGCCGGGCGCGGGTCCGCCTCGCCCTTGTTGGGCCACAGGGACATGGCGCGCTCGGCCTGGGCGGTGATCGTCAGGGACGGGTTGACGCCGAGGTTGGCGGAGACCGCGGCGCCGTCGACGACCGAGATGCCCGGGTGGCCGTAGAGCCGGTGGTAGGGGTCGATGACGCCGTGGTCGGCGTCCGCGCCGATCGGGCAGCCGCCGAGGAAGTGCGCGGTGAGCGGGGTGCCCATCAGCTCGCCGACGTTGCTGCCCGGGAAGCCGTTGATCTCCTGGGCGAGCAGGGTGGCCGCCTCGGTGGCCTCGGGGATCTGGTTGGGGTTGGGGGCGCCGTGGCCCTGCCGGGCGGTGAGCAGGCCCTTCCCTAGGCCGCCCGGTTTGCGGTACGTGGTCAGGGAGTTGTCGAGGGACTGCATCACCAGGCCGATGATGGTGCGCTCGGACCAGCGGCGGTTGGAGAGCGAGCGGAGCGCCAGCACCGGGTGGCGGACCATGTTGCCGGCCCAGCCCAGGACCCGGCCGGCCGGCCGGTACGGGACCTGGAGGATCGTCAGGCTCCCCATGGAGTTGGAGCCCCGGCCGTAACGGACCGGCTCGATGTGGGTGTTCTCGTCCGGGTGGATCGACGAGGTGATCGCGACGCCCTTGGTGAAGTCGACCCGGTCGGTGCCGTGGGCCTTGCGGTAGCGCCGGCCGGTGGTCTGGGCGCCCACCAGGGCCTCGGAGTTGGTGCGGGTCAGGGTGCCGAGCCGGGCCGAGAGGTACGGCAGCAGACCGCTGTCCTTCATGCGGTGCAGCAGGGTCTGGGTGCCGTAGGTGCCGGCGGCGAGGACGACGCGGCGGGCGGTGAAGGTCCGGCCCGCGCCCTTCTTCTTGTTGTCGGTGGGCAGCGTGCGGACCGCGAAGCCGCCGCGGGAGTCCTCGGTGACGGCGACGACGGAGGTCATCGGGTGGATCACCGCGCCGGCCCGCTCGGCGAGGTGGAGGTAGTTCTCGTTGAGGGTGTTCTTGGCGCCGTGCCGGCAGCCGGTCATGCACTCGCCGCATTCGGTGCACGCCCGGCGGGACGGGCCGGCGCCGCCGAAGTACGGGTCGGGTACCTCACCGCCGGGTGGCGCCGTCACCGGCCCGGCGGCCCCCGCGGCGGCGTCCTTGGAGTCCCCGCCGTCCGTACCGGCCGCGCCGTCCGCGCCGTCCGCACCGTCGGCGACCGCGTCCTTGCCGTCCCCGAAGAACACCCCGACCGGTGCCATGTGGAAGGAGTCGCCGACGCCCATGGCCCGGGCGGTCGCCTTCAGGTGGACGTCGGACGGGGTCATCGTCGGGTTGAGCCGGACCCCGAGCATCCGCCGGGCCTGGTCGTAGTACGGCGTCAACTCCTGCTGCCAGTCGGTGATCCCGCGCCACTGGGGGTCGTCGAAGAACGCCTTGGGCGGGACGTAGAGGGTGTTGGCGTAGTTGAGCGAGCCGCCGCCGACCCCGGCGCCGGCCAGCACCATCACGTTGCCCAGCAGGTGGATGCGCTGGATGCCGTAGAGGCCGAGCGCCGGGGCCCACAGGTAGTTCTTCAGGTCCCAGGAGTTCTTGGGCAGGGTCTCGCGGGTGAACCGCCGACCGGCTTCGAGGACGCCGACGCGGTAGCCCTTCTCGGTCAGCCGCAGGGCCGAGACCGCGCCGCCGAAGCCGGAGCCGATGACGAGGACGTCGTAGTCGTGGCCGGCGTCGTCGGGGGCGGTCGCCTCGGCCGCGGTGCCGTCGGGGGCGGTCGCGTCGGGGTTGCCGCTCTCCTCGGTCGGGGCGTGGTGGTGGGCAGAGTTCTCCTGTGGCACCGGTACCTCCGTATCCGTGTTCGGGGCGCCGCCCCGGACCCCGCTCCTGAAAACGTCGGAGGGGCTGACTGTTCGCCGCCCCGGGGGCCACCGGTCCCCGGGACGGCTGCGTCGTGCGGCTCAGCGCAGGCGGAGCGCCTTCATCACGCGCAGGCTGCGGGTCATGAACGCCGCGTACTTCTCGTCGTCCATCCCGAAGGCCGGCCCCAGCGGCATCAGCCGCTGCTGGGCGACGGTCTGCGCCTCGGTGTACTTCAGGATGCCCTCGGAGCCGTGCCGGCGGCCCAGGCCCGAGTCGCCCATCCCGCCCATCGGGGACTGGACGCTGCCGTAGCCGGCGGCGTACGCCTCGTTGACGTTGACGGTGCCGGTGCGCAGGCGGGCCGCGATCGCCCGACCGCGGCGGCCGTCCTTGGTCCAGACGCTCGAATTCAGGCCGTACGGAGTGGCGTTGGCGCGGGCCACCACCTCGTCCTCGTCGCGGAAGCGGTAGATCGAGACGACCGGGCCGAAGGTCTCCTCGCCGCAGACCGCCATCGGCGCCTCGACGTCTTCGAGGATCGTCGGCTCGTAGAACAGCGGGCCGACGTCGGGGCGGGGCCGGCCGCCGGCGACCACCCGGGCGCCCTTGGCGACGGCCTCCTCGACGTGCCGGGTGACGGTCTCCAACTGGCGCTCGCCGACCAGCGACCCCATGTCGGCGCCGTAGGCGAGGGCGTTGCCCAGCCGCATCGCCTTGGTCCGGGCGGCGAACCGCTCGACGAAGGCGTCCGCGATCGACTCGTGGACGTAGAGCCGCTCGATGGAGATGCACAGCTGGCCCGCGGAGGAGAAGCAGCCGCGGACGGCGCCGGCGGCGGCCTTGTCGAGGTCGGCGTCGTGCAGCACCACCATGGCGTTCTTGCCGCCGAGTTCGAGGGAGACCCCGACCAGCCGGGCGGCGGCGCCCTGGGCGACCTCGCGGCCGGTGCGGGTGGAGCCGGTGAACGAGACGTAGTCGGCGTGCTTGACGACCTCCGGGCCGACGACCGGGCCCTCGCCGATCACGACCTGCCAGACGTCCTCCGGCAGCCCGGCCTCGATCAGCTGCTCCCGGGCCCACAGGGCGGTCAGCGCGGTCTCCGTGTCGGGCTTCATGACCACGGCGTTGCCGGCGACGAAGGCCGGCAGGGCGTCGCCGACGGTCAGCTCGAAGGGGTAGTTCCAGGGGGCGATCTGCCCCACCACGCCGCGCGGCTGGCGGAGTTCGGTGACCTTGGTCAGGGTCGGTACGACGCCGGTGTGGCCCTTGGGGCGGAGGTAGGCGGGGGCCTTGCGGCCGTAGTGGCGGGCGGCGACGGCGACCGCCTGCACCTCCTCGTGGGCGTGCAGCCGCGCCTTGCCGGTCTCCAGCTGGATCAGGTCGAGGACCTCGGCCTGGCGGCGCAGGACCAGGTCGTGGAAGCGGAGCAGGACCGCGGCGCGCTGCCGGACCGGGACCTTCGCCCAGCGCTCCTGCGCGGCGCGGGCCCGCTCGAAGGCGGTCGCGACGTCCTCGGGGGTGGACTCGGGCAGGTCCGCCAGCTTCTCGCCGGTGAACGGGGTGTGGTTGGCGGTGCGCCCTCCCCCGTTCTCGGCTCCGCTCGAACGGGAGGTACCCCCAGCCACCACGCACCGGGTGAGGCGGGCGGCCACCTCCGGGGGGACCACGTCGGCGGCGGTGCGGGTGCCGGGCGCGGCGCGCACCACCGGGTTGCCTCCGGCGCCCTCGGCTGCGCCCGGGCCGGGGGTGTCCCCGGCTGCGGCCTGAGGGGCCGCCGGGGATGCCGGGGCGTCCTGGGGGGCCTCGTCGGTGGCGGAGGCGGTACCGGTGTCCTGCGAGTCCGTCATGCGGGCGAGCGTATGCGCCCGGGACCGCTTTGTGTACCCGGGAGTAACAGGTTTTCACGGGCTACGCACAATCGCGCCAGCGTTTGCTGGCCGCAACCGGGCTGGTCTGGGGGGATGGGCCGGGGACGGGCCGCCCTCGACGGCCGCGGCACGCCGGGGCGGGCCG
>LIQL01000684.1 GCA_001418405.1 Streptomyces diastatochromogenes
CGGCGCGGCCGCCCCCAAGCCGCAGATCGCGCCGCCGATGCCGACCCACGCCCCGCCCGCCATCGAGTCCGGAACGTCGCAGCCCGCCCAGGTCAGGGGCGGCACGTACGAGCAGGGCGTCAAGGTCCGGCGCGAGGTGCTCGGCGACGCCCACGTGGACCGCGTGGAGGCCGGCACCGACGACTTCAACGCCGACTTCCACGACTTCATCACCCGCTACGCCTGGGGCGAGACCTGGACCCGGCCCGGCCTGGACCGGCGCACCCGCAGCGTCATCACCCTCACCGCGCTGGTCGCCCGCGGCCACCGCGAGGAGCTCGCGCTGCACACCCGCGCCGCCCTCCGCAACGGCCTCACGCCCGCGGAGATCCGCGAGGTCCTGCTGCACACCGCGGTCTACTGCGGCGTCCCGGCGGCCAACTCCGCCTTCGCGGTGGCCCAGAAGGTGATACAGGAGGAGACGACGCCGGAGGCGTGAGCCCCGGCGGGGTTCCGCACCGGGTCCGGGCGGTTGTCCACAGGTCGGCCGGCAGGCCGTCCCCGCGCGGCAAGATGACCTCATGGAACTCACCAAGCAGACCCACGCCTGCGTCCGGATCGAGAAGGCCGGGCGGACGCTCGTCATCGACCCCGGGGTGTTCAGCGAGGAGGACGCGGCCGTCGGCGCGGACGCGATCCTGGTGACGCACGAGCACCCGGACCACTTCCACGAGGGCCGCCTGCGCCGGGCCATGGAGGCCGATCCGGCGACCGAGATCTGGACCCTGGCCAGCGTCGCCGAGCAGATCGCGGCGGCCTTCCCCGGCCGGGTGCACACCGTCGGCGAGGGCGACGCCTTCACCGCCGCCGGTTTCGACGTCGAGGTGCACGGCCAGCTGCACGCCGTGATCCACCCGGACATCCCGCGCATCACCAACGTCGGCTTCCTGCTGGACGGCACCGTCTTCCACCCCGGCGACGCGCTGACCGTCCCCGAGGGCCGCACCGTCGACACCCTCCTGCTCCCGGTCCACGCGCCGTGGAACAAGGTCGCCGAGATCATCGACTACGTCCGCGAGGTCGCCCCGCGCCGGGCCATCGACATCCACGACAGCCTCCTTCAGGACCACGCCCGCCCGATCTACGACTCCTTGATCGGCGCGCTGGGCGGGACCGACCACGGCCGCCTCGCCCCGGGCGCCCGCTCGGCGGTGGGCTGACCGTCAGTGCCGCGCGGTAGGTTTACGGACATGCGCATCGCGACCTGGAACGTCAATTCGATCACCGCCCGCCTCCCCAGGCTGCTGGCCTGGCTGGAGCAGTCCGGCACGGACGTGCTGTGCGTCCAGGAGACCAAGTGCTCCGACGAGCAGTTCCCCTACGCCGAGCTCCGCGAGCTCGGCTACGAAGCCGCGGTCAACGCCACCGGCCGGTGGAACGGCGTCGCGCTGCTCTCCAAGGTCGGCCTGACGGACGTGGTCACGGGGCTGCCCGGCGGCCCGGAGTACGAGGGCGTGCAGGAGCCCCGCGCCGTGTCGGCGACCTGCGGCGCGGCCCGGGTCTGGTCGGTCTACGTGCCCAACGGCCGCGAGGTCGACCACGCGCACTACGCCTACAAGCTCGGCTGGTTCGAGGCGCTGAAGACCGCGGTGGCCGAGGACGCGGCGGGCGGCCGCCCGTTCGCGGTCCTCGGTGACTTCAACGTCGCGCCCACCGACGACGACGTCTGGGACCCGGCCGTCTTCGAGGGCCTCACCCACGTCACGCCGGCCGAGCGTGCCGCCCTGGCCGCGCTGCGCGAGGCCGGCCTGTCGGACGTGGTGCCCCGCCCGCTGAAGTACGACCGGCCGTACACCTACTGGGACTACCGCCAGCTCGCCTTCCCCAAGAACCGCGGGATGCGCATCGACCTCGTCTACGGCAACGCCCCCTTCGCCAAGGCCGTCTCGGACGCCTACGTCGACCGCGAGGAGCGCAAGGGCAAGGGCGCCTCGGACCACGCACCCGTGGTGGTCGACCTCGACGTCTGAGCAGCCGGCCGTCCTCCCCGGCGCGCACCGGGGAGGCGCGCGGCGCAGGCGCGCACGGCACCGGGGCGGCCCCGTAGCCGTGCCGCGCGCCTGTGGCCGCGGCGCGGGGGTGGGTGGGACCCTCGCAGCATGAACCTGTCTTTCCTGGACAAGTGGCGAAGGCGCACCGGCGCGGGCGGCTCGGTGCCGCTCGCCGAGTCGGTGCGTGCGGATCCCGAGAGCGTCGTCGAGCTGCTCTCCGAATGCGAGCTGCTACGCGACCAGGCGGCCACCGCCGGCGTCGAACTCGACGACTCCGCACGGTCGTTGGAGGAACTCGACCAGCTCCAGCCGGTCTGGCGGGACGACCCCGAGGTGCTGCCCTGGCTCGGCAACGACGCCGGGCTCTACCTCGGCACGGTCCTGGTGCGCACGGTGCGCGGCGCGGTCTGGCATGTCTGGCCGGACGGTCAACCGGTGGTGCGGCTGGCCTCCGGCCGGGAGCTCGACGTGGTGGCCGCCGGGCACTCCTGGGCCGACGACGGCGCCCCCGAACTCTCCCAGGTCTACGCCGAGGTCGCGGAGGGCTGACGCGCCGGCCCCGGGGGCCCCGTCGTCCGGGTCGGGGACGCCGGCGGGTCAGACCCGCCAGGCGCCGTCCCGCATCAGTTCCCGGCCGGCCAGTTCGTTCTCCTCGCGCCACACCAGCAGCCGGTGCGGGGTGAAGCGGAGGAAGACCCACGCCTCGCGGCCGCGGGGGTTCCAGCCGAGCTTGGTCGCCAGGGCGTCCGCCGCGTCCTGCGGCAGTGCGGCGTTGGCCAGCACCTCGACGGTGCAGTCGGCGAGCACCACGTCCCGGGTGGTCCCCACCGCCACCCGGCTCTCGCCGCGGGCCGCGAGGTTGCGGACGGTGGCGTTGGTGCGCTTGGTGGACATCACCAGGCGTTCGCGGTGCCAGACGAACGACAGCGGCACCATGGTCGGCGCGCCGTCGGGGGAGGCGGACGAGACCCAGGCGTCCTCTTCGGCGGCCAGCAGCCGCAGGGCGTCCTTCTTGCGTTGCCCGGCGTCGCGGGGCGGGGGGAGCGAGCGCATGGCAGGGAGCGTAACGGGCCGAGTCCGCCGGGCGCTTCGGGCGCGAGCCGTAGGGCGGCGGTCGTAGGTCGCGACTGCCGCCGCGCCGCTCAGTCGCGGACCGGCACCGAGACGTACGAGGGGTCGTCCGCCGGGGAGGAGAACGTCAGTCGGGCGCCGGCGGGGTTCTGGGAGATGTAGAGCGGGTCGACGGTGTCCACGACCACCGCGAGCCGGTGTCCGGCGGGCACGTCGTAGGCGGTGGCGGAGAGGTCCAGGTCCGTGCCGAACGGCCGGCCCGGGGTCTTGTCGTGGAAGGTGAACGGCGCGTGGGTGATCAGCTTGCCCAGGCCCAGTGGGCCGACGTCGTAGAGGTAGGCGATGGCGGTGCCGCTGGCGGCGGTGGGGGTCACGGTGGTGTGCAGGCGGGTGGTGCCGCGCACCCGTTGGCCGCTCTCGTAGGGCGCGGACTGCCAGACGGCGGCGGCCGAGCGCGGCAGCAGCGGGATCGACGCCATCGGCGGCAGCCGGAGGAACTGGTCCAGCATGCTGGAGAGGAAGATCAGGCCGCCGTCGGCGCCGGAGTCGATGCCGGTGCGGATGCGCCGGGTGCCGTCCAGGGCGATCCGGCGGTGCGCGGAGGGGACGTCCTGCCAGCTCTTGTAGCCCTCGTAGGCGCCGGTGGAACGGGACTTGAGCAGGACCGGGGACTCGCGGTCGATGCCGTTGTCGACGCCGCGGAGGTAGTGGTCGAACCAGCGCTGGGTGTCGTTCCAGGTGTCGTTGGGCAGTCCGAGCAGCCCCAGGCCCTCGGCGGTGGCGTGGTCGCCGGGGCGGAACTCCAGTCGCTTGGGGCCCTTGAGCTTCTCGAAGAACGCCGCGTACTGGTCGGGCGGGAAGAGGGAGTCGCCCCAGGCGTTGCCGAGCAGGATCGCGGCGCCGTTGGCGTTGATGCGGTCCAGGTAGGTGGCGGGGGAGCGCTTCCGGCCCCACGCGATCATGTCCTTTTCCTTGGCCATGTTGGCGGTGAGGAAGTCCTTGAGGACCTGCTGGAGTTCGGGGCTGGGGCGTCCGGTCAGCGCGCCGGCGCCGCCGAGCATCGCCGCCGCCTGGAGGTGCGGGGTGCGTCCCCCGTAGATCGAGCCGATGAGGTCGGCCCAGCCGCTGAGCGCCGCGACCGCCTTGATCCGCTTGTCGGACGCGGCGGCCAGCAGGCTGATCCCGGCGCCGTAGGAGACGCCGGCCATCCCGATCTCGCGCGGGTCGGCGGGGGTGTGTGCCAGCGCCCAGTCGATGACCTTGGAGGCGTCGGCGACGTCCTGCGGGCCGGCGGTCTCTATCTGGCCGCCGGACTGCCAGAAGCCGCGCGAGTTGTAGCCGACGACGACGTAGCCGGTGGCGGCCAGTTTGCGGGCCTGCGCGAGGTATTCGACCTGCGGCATCGCCCAGCTGGTGGGCAGCACGATCAGCGGGTGGCGCCGGTCGCCGTCGGCGCCGGCCGGGGTGAAGACGTTCGCCTTGAGGGTGATCCCGCCCGCGCCGGTGATGTCGACGAACCGCAGGGTGGGGGAGGCGCCGGCGGCCGATGGCGCCTCCCCCACCCTGCGG
>LIQL01000685.1 GCA_001418405.1 Streptomyces diastatochromogenes
GAACGGCCGGCGGGACACGGCGGTGCTGCCGTGTCCCGCCGGCCGTTCGGGGGCCGGTCGGGGGCGTCGGGTGGACGACGCCTCGGAGCTGGGACTCAGACCAACGTCGCCTCCGAGGGCGGCGGTCCGGAGGCGACGGACGGCTCGACGGCCGGGGCCGCCGGCGGCTCGACCACGGGGGTCGGCTCCGCCGCGGCGGGGGCCGGCGGAGCCCCGTCGGGCGCACCGGTCGGCGGCGCCGGCGGGCCGACCGGGGCCGTGCGGGCCGCCTCGATCCGGCGGGTGAACCAGACGACCTTGCCGCCGGCCGTGCCGCAGCTGCCCCAGCTGTCGCTCAGCGCGGCGATCCGGGCGAGTCCGCCGCCGCTCGCGCCCTCCAACCGCGGCAGCCGGGGCCCGTCGTCGGCGACCGATGCCGTCAGGTGGCGCTCGCCCCGGCGGAGTTCGACCACGCAGCGGGCGTCGGGGCCGATGTGCCGGTGGACGTTGGTCAGGAGTTCCGCCACCCCCTCGCACACCGGCTTGACCTGCGGCGCGAGGTCCCAATGGCGCAGGTGCGCGGCGACGATGCGCCGGATCTGGGGGACGCGCTCCGCCGAGACGTGCAGTTCGACCGTGTAGTGCCGGTCTCCGGGTGGTGTCATGTCGTGGCTCCTCACCGCGAGGCTCACGCCCTTCACCTCGTTGGACCAACGAACCCCGAACACGAAGAGTGAGCATCCGTCACGTATGGGTGGACTGTCATGCTGACCCGCGGGTTCGGGGCCCGCAACAGGGGTGGTCCGTATGAGGTGACCCCCTCTCAAGTGAGCGGCGCGGCCCGGGCGGTCAGGATCCGGTCCGGCGTCAGCGGCAGGTCCCGCAGCCGGACGCCGGTGGCGTGCCACACCGCGTTGCCGATCGCCGCCGGGGTGCCGACGATGCCGATCTCGCCGATGCCCTTGCTGCCCATGGGGTTGAGGTGCGGGTCCTCCTCGTCGAGCCAGTGCGCCTCGATCGCCGGGACGTCGGCGCAGGCCGGGACGTGGTACGCGGCCAGGTCGCGGGCGGTGAAGTCGCCGTAGACGGGATCCAGTGCGCTGTCCTCGGTGAGGGCCATGCCCAGGCCCATGACCATGCCGCCGACGAACTGGGAGCGCGCGGTACGGGGGTTGAGGATGTGCCCGGCCGCGTACTGGCCGAGCAGGCGGCGGGCCCGGACCTCGCCGGTGCGGGTGTCGACCTGCACCTCGGCGAAGACGGCGCCGAAGGCGTGCCGGGAGTACGGGGAGGGCTGCTCGGTCTCCCGGCGGGTGTCCTCGGTGACGGTGACGCCCTCGGCGGGCAACGGCCCCCGGTGCTCCCGCAGTCGGGCCAGCAGCACGGTGCACGCCTTGTGGACGGCCCAGCCCCAGGAGGCGGTGCCGGTGGAGCCGCCGGCGAGCACGGCGGGCGGCAGGTCGCTGCTGCCGATCTCCACCCGGACCCGGTCCGCGGGGGCGCCGAGCGCGGCGGCGGCGATCTGGGCGAGCACGGTGCGGGCGCCGGTGCCGATGTCGGTGGCGTTGACCCGGACGCGGAAGGTGCCGTCCGCGGCGGCGTGCGCCTCGGCGTCGGTGGCGGAGATCTGGACGGGGTAGGTGGCGGCGGCGACGCCGGTGCCCAGCAGCAGGTCGCCCTGGCGGCGCACGGCGGGGCGCGGGTCCCGGGACGACCAGCCGAAGCGGGCGGCGCCCGCGCGCAGGCAGTCGACGAGGTGGCGGCTGCTGAAGGGGCGGCCGGTGTCCGGTTCGGTCCCGGGTTCGTTGCGGATCCGCAGGTCGATCGGGTCGAGATCGAGGACGACGGCGAGTTCGTCGACGGCCGACTCCAGCGCGTACATCCCGGGGGCCTCGCCGGGGGCCCGCATCCAGGAGGGCGTCGGGACGTCGAGCGCGGCCAGGCGGTGCACGGTACGGCTGTGCGGCGAGGTGTACATGATGCGCGCGGGCATCGCGGCCTGTTCGACGAACTCGGCGACCGTGGAGGTGTGGGTGACGATCTCGTGGGCCAGGGCGGTGATCACGCCGTCGGGCCCGGCGCCGAGGCGCACCCGGTGGAGGGTGGGGGCGCGGTGGCCGACGACGGCGGGCAGGTGGCGGCGCGGCAGGGCGAGTTTGACCGGGCGGCCGGTGTGCCGGGCGGCCATCGCGGCGAGCACGACCTGGGGGCGGGGTGTTCCCTTGGAGCCGAAGCCGCCGCCGACGTGCTCGGAGTGGACGGTGATCTGGTCCTGACCGAGCTTGAACAGGGCGGCCAGGTCCTCGCGGACCCTGGTGGCGCCCTGGCTGGAGTCGTGGACGGTGAGGTGGCCGTGGGTCCACAGGGCGGTGGCGGCGTGCGGTTCCATGGGGTGGTTGTGCAGCGGCGGCACCGTGTAGGTGACGTCGACGGTCGCCGGTGCGGCGGCGAACGCCGCGTCGAAGTCGCCGCGTTCGCGGGCCCCCGGGCCGCCGAAGACCTCCGCCGGCACGTACAGCCGGGGGTGGTCGGCGGTGAGCGTCACGTCGTGGGGTTCGGTGGCGTAGCTGACCTGGACGGCCTCGGCGGCGTCCCGGGCGGCCTCCAGGGTGTCGGCCACGGCCAGCGCGACGTACCAGCCACGGTGCGGGACCCGGTCCTCCTGGAGCAGGGCGAGGGTGGGGTCGCCGGTGGGCGCCAGGCGGGGCGCGTTCTCGTGGGTGAGCACCGCGATCACGCCGGGCAGGGCCAGCGCCGCGCCGGTGTCCAGTTCGGTGATCCGGCCGCGGACGACGGTGGCCGGCACCGGCCAGGCGTAGGCGCAGCCGTCCGGGGTGTGCTCGGCGGCGTAGCGGGCGGTGCCGGTGACCTTCTCCCGGCCCTCGCGGCGGACCAGCGGGTCGCCCAGCGGATGCGGCGGCGGGCCCGGCGGGAACGGTGCTTCCTCCGGCGGATGGCTCATGGCGCGGGTCCTTGTGGTCGGGGGCGGGGTCACCCGTTGTCAGCGCGGCCGGCCCGGTCGGCCCGGTCGGCGAGCTCGGTGAGCACGCCGACGGCGAGGGATTGGGCCAGCGGGACCTTGAAGCCGTTGTCGCGCAGCGGTGCGGCGGCGGCGAGTTCGGCGGCGGCGGCGCGGGCGAAGTGCTCCTCGGTGGCGGGCGCGCCGTGCAGCGCGGCCTCGGCGGTGCGGGCCCGCCACGGCCGGTGGGCCAGGCCCCCGAAGGCGAGTGCGGCGTGCACCACGACGCCGTCGCGGACCGCGAGGACGGCGGCGACCGAGACCAGGGCGAAGGCGAACGAGGCGCGGTCGCGGACCTTGCGGTAGCGGGAACGGGCGCCGGCGCGGGGCGGCGGCAGTTCGACGGCGGTGAGCAGTTCGCCGAGCCGGATCTCGGTGTCGCGTTCGGGGCTGTCGCCGGGCAGCCGGTGGAAGTCGGTGGCGGGGACGGTGCGTTCGCCCTCGGGTCCGTGCAGGTGCACGGTGGCGTCCAGGGCGGCGAGGGCGACCGCCATGTCGGAGGGCTGGGTGGCGACGCAGTGCGCGGAGTGTCCGAGGACGGCGAGGTCGCGGTGGGCGCCGTCGACGGCCGGGCAGCCGCTTCCGGGCTCCCGTTTGTTGCAGGGTTTGGCGGTGTCCTGGAAGTAGCCGCAGCGGGTGCGCTGGAGGAGGTTGCCGCCGGTGGTGGCGGTGTTGCGGAGCTGGCCGGAGGCGCCGGCCAGCAGGGCCTGCGACAGCACCGGGTAGCGGTCGCGGACGACCGGGGCCGCGGCGAGGTCGGCGTTGCGGACGGTGGCGCCGATGCGCAGGCCGCCGTCCGGCAGTTCCTCGACGCGGTCCAGCGGCAGCCGGCTGACGTCGATCAGGGTGCGCGGGGCCTCCACGCCGAGCTTCATCAGGTCGACGAGGTTGGTGCCGCCGGCGAGGAACTGGGCGCCGGGCTGTCCGGCGGCGGCCCGCACCGCCTCGTCGACGCTGTCGACCCGCAGGTAGCCGAAGGGTCTCACCGGCCCCCCACCCCCGCCCCGGCGGCCGCCGCGTCGGCGACCGCCTCGACGATCCTCGGATAGGCGCCGCACCGGCACAGGTTGCCGCTCATCCGCTCCCGGATCTCGTCGGCGGTGAGGGCGACCGGCGCCCCGGAGGGCGCGGTGTCCGGGGTGACGTGCGAGGGGAAGCCGTCGGCCGCTTCGGCGAGGACGCCGACCGCCGAGCAGATCTGGCCGGGGGTGCAGTAGCCGCACTGGAGGGCGTCGCGCTCCAGGAACGCCTCTTGCAGGGGGTGCAGCCGGTCGGCGTCGGCGAGGCCCTCGACGGTGGTGATCCGGCGCCCGTCGTGCGCCACGGCCAGCAGCAGGCAGCTGTTGGCGCGCCGCCCGTCGACCAGCACGGTGCAGGCGCCGCACTGCCCGTGGTCGCAGCCCTTCTTGGTGCCGGTGAGGCCGAGGTGCTCGCGGAGCAGGTCCAGGACGGTGGTGCGGTGGTCGAGGGTCAGGGCGTGCGGGGTGCCGTTGACGGTGAGGGTCAGCGCGGAGTGGCGGCCGTTGACCGGGCGGGGGCCGTCGGCGCCGTCCCGGCGGCCGTCCGCGGTCGGCATCAGGGGGCGCCCTTCGTGACGGGCTGCCGCAGCGTCTCCAGCCGCAGTTCGACCTCCTTTTCCTGGTCGCCGGCGGCCGTGCCGAGGAGGTGGACGACGAAGGCGGACTTCAGGCCCGCGCACAGCTGGTCCACCGCCCAGTAGCCGCCCTGGAGGCTGACGGTGACCGGGGCGCTGAGCCGGCGCGGCTCCGGGGTGGTGCCGCGTTCGCTGACGTCGACGGTGGAGGTCCACACCGTCGTGCCCGGCCCGGGCGCCTCCTGGGGGACGTCGTCCGGGGCGCGGTCGGAGCGGAAGGCGGTGTGCAGGACCCGGAAGACGGCGTGGGCGTCCGCCGCCTTGCAACCCTCGACCTCCACCACCACGTCGGCCGATGCGTGCTCCGCGGGTGACGCCTGTTCGTCGCTGTTCACTGTGGGGGCCTTCCTGTGGGTGCCGGACGCTTCCAGGCTCACTCGGCGCCCCGCTCTCGGCGACCCGAGGCTCGAACGAGTGGTTTAAACGGGCGCACCTGCTCGCCGCGACCACGCAGCGTTACTTTGTGTAGTCGGAGGGCGCTCTCCGTAGTCGCCTCGCCGTCCCTGCCGGCCGCACACCCCCAGGAGCACCGTTGACCCGTTCCCTCGTCGACCAGCACGCCACCGGCTACAGCCTCCGTCAGGCACTGTGCATGGCGCGCGCCGCCGAGCTCGCCTACCACGACGAGCCGAGCATCGAGGCCACCGCCCGGGAGTGGGGGTTCGACCGGGTGCGCCACCACCACACCGCGTTCCGCCCGCCGTTCCCGCTCCGGGACACCCGGGCGTACACCCTCGGCGGGCGGCACGTGATCGTCACCGCGTTCCGCGGCACCGAGCCGGCCGAGCTGCGGGGCTGGCTGTCCGACGCCGACACCCCGCCGTGGCCGGGCCCCGGCGGCCGGGGCGCCGTCCACCACGGGTTCGCCGAGGCGTTGGAGTCCGTCTGGCCGCAGGTCCTCACGGCGCTGAAGGAGCTGCGCGACGACGACCAGCAGGTCTACTTCACGGGCCACGGCCTGGGCGGTGCGCTGGCGATGCTGGCCGGCGCCCGGCTCCACTTCGAGGACCCCCGGCTGACCGCCGACGGCGTC
>LIQL01000686.1 GCA_001418405.1 Streptomyces diastatochromogenes
GTGGCGTCCCGCGCGACCGCGTGCGGGCCCGCGCGTACAGTCTCGCCGGTCGTGGCCGTCGGGGGCTACCGCCCGATCGTGGCGGCGGCGGGTCCCGCGGCGTCAGCGGTGTCGGCGGCGTCGACATCGCTCCAGAGCTTGTCGTACCAGGGGCGCTGGGCCGCCTTGGCCTCCTTGGGGGCGGCGCGGACGCCGGAGCCGTCCTGGACGACGTATCCGGTCTCGTCCGGCATGACGTAGTGGAGGTGGCGGCGGGCCTGCTGCCGGACGTACGCCGGGTCCTGCCAGCGGGCCTTCTCGTCGCGCAGCCGGTCGAGCGCGGCGGCGGCGTCCTGGGCCTTGCGGCGCTGGTCGGCGATGTCCGAACGCTGGGAGATGTACTGCCGCATGGGGTAGGCGAGGGCGACCACCAGCGAGCACATCACCAGCGCCAACAGGGCGGCGCGGCCGGTGAGGCGGTTGCGGCGGGGTCGCCGCTTGGCGCGGTGGACGCGGGCGGCGGCCTGTTCGCCGAGCGCCTTGAGCCGGGTCGCGGTGGAGAACCGGTCCGCGGGCACGTCGCCTCGCCTCCCCTTCAGCTTCCGTCCGTCCCGACGTCGTCACGGCGGTCGTCATGACGTACGTCCCCGGCAACGGTACGGGACCGGTGCCGGGGACGGTGTGCTTCGCCCCGGCCGTGCCCCTCGTCGGGTCCTGGGGCGGACCCGCGGGGGCGCGGCCGGACGGTGCGGTGCTGCTTGCCGTGCGGGCGCGGGGCGCCGACGGCGTCAGGGCGTGGTCAGCCCTTGAAGCGCGGGAAGGCGGAACGGCCCGCGTACACCGCGGCGTCGTCGAGGATCTCCTCGATGCGCAGCAGCTGGTTGTACTTGGCGACGCGCTCGGAGCGGGCCGGGGCGCCGGTCTTGATCTGGCCGCAGTTGGTGGCGACGGCGAGGTCGGCGATGGTGACGTCCTCGGTCTCGCCGGAGCGGTGCGACATCATGCACTTGAGGCCGTTGCGCTGGGCCAGCTCGACGGCGTCCAGGGCCTCGGTCAGCGAACCGATCTGGTTGACCTTGACCAGGAGGGCGTTGGCGGAGCCCTCCTCGATGCCGCGGGCCAGGCGCTCGGGGTTGGTGACGAAGAGGTCGTCGCCGACGAGCTGCACCTTGGAGCCGAGCTTGTCGTTGATGACCTTCCAGCCGGCCCAGTCGTCCTCGAAGAGCGGGTCCTCGATGGAGACCAGCGGGTAGGCCGCCACCAGCTCCTCGTAGTACTCGGTCATCTCGGCGGCCGAGCGCTCCTTGCCCTCGAACTGGTACTTGCCGTCCTTGTAGAACTCGGAGGCGGCGGCGTCCATCGCGAGCGCGATGTCCTGGCCGGGGGCGTAGCCGGCTTCCTTGATGGCTTCGAGGATCAGGTCGAGGGCCTCGCGGTTGGAGCCGAGGTTGGGGGCGAAGCCGCCCTCGTCGCCGAGGCCGGTGGCCAGGCCCTTGGCCTTCAGCACCTTCTTGAGGGTGTGGTAGATCTCGGCGCCCCAGCGCAGCGCCTCGGAGAAGGACTCCGCGCCGATCGGCGCGATCATGAACTCCTGGATGTCCACGTTGGAGTCGGCGTGCGAGCCGCCGTTCAGGATGTTCATCATCGGGACGGGCAGCACGTGCGCGTTCGGGCCACCGAGGTAGCGGAACAGCGGCAGGTCGCTGGCCTCGGAGGCGGCGTGCGCGACGGCGAGGGAGACGCCGAGGATGGCGTTGGCGCCCAGCGAGCCCTTGTTGTCGGTGGCGTCCAGGTCGAGCATCGCCTGGTCGATCAGCCGCTGCTCGGTCGCGTCGTAGCCGACGAGCTCCGGGCCGATCTGCTCGATGACGGCGAGGACCGCCTTCTCCACGCCCTTGCCGAGGTAGCGGTTGGGGTCGCCGTCCCGGAGCTCGACGGCCTCGAAGGCACCGGTGGAGGCGCCGGACGGCACAGCGGCACGGCCGGTGCTGCCGTCGTCGAGGCCGACCTCGACCTCGACCGTGGGATTACCTCGCGAGTCGAGAATTTCGCGGGCTACGACGACGTCGATGGACGGCACGTTGTCTCCTTCGTGGGTGTCTGGAGTTCTCGGCATGAGCCTAACGGCCCCGGACGGATCCGCTCGCCTGTGGCCCGCTCCGTGGGACGAAAAACCCCAACAAGCAGGCTAAAAGCCCAGTTCACCGGAGGTTTGCGGGCAATGTTCGCTGAGCGGGGAACGTCGCGCCGGGCCGTCGGCGAGGCCCGGGGATCGGTGCACGTCAGGACGGGCGCCGGGGTCGGTCCGGGCGGGGCGGCCGGACTGCGGTGGGTTTCCTGGGCCCGGGAACGGAGAAGCCCCGCCGTGGCGCGCTCGGGGGTACGCGCCGCGGCGGGGCAGCTCTCTCAGGCGACCGGGACGGCTCAGATGCTGAGCTTCTGGCCCGGGAAGATGAGGTTGGGGTTGCCGCCGACGACGGACTTGTTGGCGGCGTAGAGCGCCTTCCAGTGGGTGCCGTGCGCCTTGGCGATCTTGGCGAGGGTGTCGCCGGCCTTGACGGTGTAGGTGTCACCGGAGCGCTGCGACTGCTGCGGGGCCGGCTGGGCCTTCTCGGCCTTCTCGCGGACCGGGGCGGACTTCTTGGTGGTGCCCTCGGTCTGCTTGCGGGCCTCGGAGGCGCCCTGGCTCTTCTTGACGGTGGCGCCGCCGGACGGGTCGACGTTGGCGGCCGGGCCACCGGAGGTCAGGTTGCCGGCGCCGGCGCAGGACCAGGCACCCGGGCCCTGGATGGCGAGGAGCTTCTCGGCGACGGCGATCTGCTGGGCCTTGGTGGCCAGGTCGGCGCGGGCCGCGTACTGGGTGCCACCGGCGGCGGCCCAGCTGGAGTTCGAGAACTGCAGGCCACCGTAGTAGCCGTTGCCGGTGTTGATCGACCAGTTGCCGCCGGACTCGCACTGGGCGACCTTGTCCCAGGTCGCGACGGAGGCGGCGGAAGCGGAGGTGGCACCCATCAGCGGGACGGCGACGGCGGCGCCGGCGACACCGGCCAGGGTGGCGACGCGGACGGCCTTGGAGCTGCGGCGGTGCTTGCCCTTGTTGATCAGCATCGTGCGTTCGTTTCCTCACCGACGCCTACGAGGTGAGCTGTCGGGTTCGGGCCGTGTGAGCTGCCCGGCCGCGTGTGCTGGACACGCGACTTCACCCCAAGCCGACTGACCCGTTTTCACGGGCGGGGCCGGCACTTACCTTGGGTCCCCCGCTCCTGCCTTCGGCGCTTGCGCGTCGTCGACTCCGACCGCCGGCAGGACTCGGCGTGCGATCGAAGGGCCCGCTTTGGCGAGCGGTCCTGACCGTAATCAGTAATCCCGTTGGTGTTCAAACCCCATCTTCTGAACCAAGTTGACCGTTTTTGATCATCGCGGTGGCCATTTCCGCAGGTCGGCACCGGTATGGGAACGGGGGGCGAACCGGGGTCCG
>LIQL01000687.1 GCA_001418405.1 Streptomyces diastatochromogenes
GGCCGGCGCCGCCAAGGCCCCGGCCCGGCCCACGACACCCCCCGGTGCCAGCTCGCGCGCAGTGCCCCAACAGGCCACCGTCGACCGGCCCGAGGAAACGGGCGACGACGCCGGCCACCACGCCGGGCCACCGGTCCACGCCCCACCGGGCACGGCCCCGGCCACCGACCCGGACGGGCCCGGCGGCCCGACCACCGACGACACGGACCACAGGACCGAACGCGACGCGGAGCGGGAAGGCGGACGGCGTGGGCGCTGAACACGAAGACGAGCGCACGGCGCGCAGCCCGCGGCTGCGCCGGCTCGCGTCCAAGGGCGGCCCGGTCGCCCGCACCGGACGCCACGCCGTCCTCCTGGGCTGCGCCGGGGCGCTGTTGGCCGGCTGCGCTTCCATGCCCGACGGCGGCGACGTCACGGCGGTCGACCCCTCCCCGCGCGCCGACGGCGACTCGCAGGTGCGGGTCTACGGCGTGCCGCCGCAGGACGGCGCCCAACCCACCAACATCGTGCGCAGCTTCCTCGACGCGACCACCAGCGACGAGGCGGACTTCCGCACGGCCCGGATGTACCTCGCCAAGTCGGCGCGGCAGACCTGGCGCCCGTTCCTGGTCACCAACGTCCTCCAGGAGCGGCCGAAGTCCGAGCCGCAGGCCCAGCCCAACCGCGAGGACGCCGACGGCTACACCGTCGCCCTCTCCGGCAGCCAGGTGGCGATGGTCGACGCCAACCACGCCTACACCCCCGAGGAGAAGCCGTACCGCGCGACGATCCACCTCATCAAGGAGGGGGACCAGTGGCGCATCGACCGGCTGCCCGACGGGCTGGTGCTGGGACAGTCCGACTTCCAGCGCATCTACCGCTCCGTCAACAAGTACTACTTCGCGTCCTACAAGTCCGAGTCGGACGACCCCAAGGCCGGTAAGAACGTGCTCGTCGCCGACCCGGTCTACCTGCGGCAGCGGATAAAGCCGATCACCTCCAGTGTGGAGGCCCTGCTGACCGGGCCCACCGACTGGCTGGACCGGGTGACGACGTCGGCGTTCCCGCCCGGCACCCGGCTCGCCGCCCGCGACCTGACGCTGGACGACTCCAACGCCCTGCAGGTCAAGCTCAGCAAGCAGGCGGTCAACACCGACACCGCCCAGTGCAAGCGGATGGCCGCGCAACTCTTCTTCACCGTCCAGGACATGACGCGCGCCTCGAAGATCAGCGAGGTTGAACTCCAGGACCCGAGCGGCAACTCGCTGTGCGCACTGACCCAGGACCAGGCCGAACGGGACTTCGCCGCCCCGGGCCACACCGGCACCGCCGGCAAGGAGTACTTCATCGACGCCGAGCACCGCGTCGTCGCGATGTCGGACGCGGCCGGCGAACCGGCCCCGGTCCGCGGGCCGTTCGGTACCGGCAAGACCCCGCTGCGCTCCGTCGCCATCTCGCGTGCGGAGACCACCGCGGCGGGAGTGTCGGCCGACGGCCGCTACCTGTACGTGTCCGGCCTGGAGGACGGCGTCGAACGCAGCGGACCACTGCTGACCAGCGCCAGTACGGTCAAGAGCGCCAACGAGGGCCTGACCGCGCCGAGTTGGGACGGGCTGGGTGACCTGTGGATCGCCGACCGGGACGCGCACCACTCCCGGCTGCTGCGGATGCGCGAGGGCAAGGGCGACCCCGAGGAGGTCGCGGTGCCCGGCCTCGGCCAGCGGCGGATCAAGGCGATCAAGGTGGCCGCGGACGGCATCCGGATCGCGATCCTCGTGGAGGACAAGGGCCGTACGACGCTCCAGCTCGGCCGGGTCGAGCGGGACGGCACATCCGTGCACCCGACGCTTTCGGTCCAGGAACTCCGCCCCATCGCGCCCCAGTTGGAGGACGTGGTGGCGGCGTCGTGGGCGGGCGGCAGCCGGCTGGTCGTCGTCGGGCGGGAGGCCGGCGGGGTGCAGCAGATGCAGTTCATGGAGACCGACGGCTCGGCGTCCGACGCGCAGACGCTGCCCGGCGTCAACGGGGTCAAGGCGGTCGCGGCCTCGGAGGACGAAACCCGCCCGCTGATCGCGGACGCCACGGAGGGCATAGTCCGGCTGCCTCCGGACTCCAACTGGAAGACGGTGGCCAAGGACGGGACGGCGCCGGTCTATCCGGGGTGAACGCGGGCGAGCGGCGCCGACCGGCCCGGGAAGGGCGGGCGGCGCCGGCTCGTGAATGTCTGCCCAGCGGGCGCCAGAGGTGTGTGTTGTGTGGCTGGCCGGGGCGCTTGTAGGGAACCGGGACGGACGCGCGCCGGTGGGGCGGGGCGCGGGTAGGGCGTCGGGGGCACTGGCGCCCTTTTCGCAGGCGCGCCCGCACGCCCATCCGTGACCTTCTCCGACCTCTCACGAGCATCGGCCCGGAATACTGCCCGCGCGTACCCGCGCCCGCGGCGACCATGGCGCGGATGACCATCGACGTCGACGCGCTGACCACCCGCGCCGGCAGTTATCCACAGGGGTGGTCGCCGGCCCCGCGTCACGCGACAGTGGAGTCATGCGGGGGGTGTGGCGAGAGCTGGCGGACCTGGTGCTGCCGGTCGACTGTGCGGGGTGTGGCCAGCCGCGTACGGAGCTGTGTGCGGCGTGCCAGCGGGCGTTGTGGCGGGGCGGCCGCGGCGCGGCACGCGTGCGGCCGCGGCCGGTGCCGGCGGGGCTGCCGCGGGTGTGGGCCGGTGCGCCGTACGCCGACGAGGTGCGCGCGGTGCTGCTGGCGCACAAGGAGCGGGGCGCCCTGCGGCTGGCCGCGCCGCTGGGGGCGGTGCTGGCG
>LIQL01000688.1:0-5704 GCA_001418405.1 Streptomyces diastatochromogenes
CTTTGGCGAAGGCCCGGCTCTCCTCACCTTTCCCCTCCCCTCCGACCAAGGGGCCCTCCGAAAGCCGGGCCTTCGCCAAAGGGGCCCTCCGACAAAGGGAATCGCCGTGCCACATCTCAGCGCCGAGATGCTCGCAGCGGACGCGACCACGCCGATCACCACGGCCGGTCACGCACAGCTGGGCATCGCCGTCCTGGCGGGTATCGCCGTCATCGTCCTGCTGATCACCAAGTTCAAGCTGCACGCCTTCCTGTCGCTGATCATCGGTTCGCTGGTGCTCGGCGCGGTGGCCGGGGCGCCGCTCGACAAGGCCATCGCCAGCTTCTCCACCGGGCTGGGGACGACCGTCGCGGGCACCGGCGTGCTGATCGCGCTGGGCGCCGTCCTCGGCAAACTCCTCGCCGACTCCGGCGGCGCGGACCAGATCGTGGACACGATCCTGGCGAAGGCCGGGCGACGGGCGATGCCCTGGGCCATGGTGCTGATCGCCGGCATCATCGGGCTGCCGATCTTCTTCGAGGTCGGCATCGTGCTGCTGATCCCGGTGGTCCTGCTGGTCGCCAAGCGCGGCAACTTCTCCCTCATGCGCATCGGCATCCCGGCGCTGGCCGGCCTGTCCGTGATGCACGGGCTGATCCCGCCGCACCCCGGGCCGCTGGCCGCGATCGACGCGGTCAAGGCCAACCTCGGCGTCACGCTGGCGCTGGGCGTCGTCATCGCCATCCCCGCGGCGATCATCGCCGGCCCGCTCTTCTCCCGCTACGCGGCCCGCTGGGTCGACATCGCCCCGCCCGAGAAGATGATCCCCCAGCGGACCTCCGACGACCTTCAGAAGCGCCCCGGCTTCGGCATCACCGTCGCCACCGTCCTGCTGCCGGTCGTGATGATGCTCGCCAAGGCCCTGGTGGACGTCGTCGTGGACAACCCCGCGCACACCGTCCAGCGGATCTTCGACGTCGTCGGCTCGCCGCTGATCGCGTTGCTCACCGCCGTCGTCGTCGCGATGTTCACGCTCGGCCGCGCGGCCGGCTTCACCCGTGGCCGGATCGCGTCCACCGTCGAGTCCTCGCTCGGCCCGATCGCCGGCGTGCTGCTGATCGTCGGCGCCGGCGGCGGCTTCAAGCAGACCCTGGTGGACTCCGGCGTCGGCCAGATGATCCTGGAGATCTCCAAGGACTGGAACATCTCCACGCTGCTGCTGGCCTGGCTGATCGCGGTCACCATCCGCCTGGCCACCGGCTCCGCCACCGTCGCCACCATCTCGGCCGCGGGCCTGGTAGCCCCCCTCGCCGCCGACATGAGCACCACCCACTCCGCCCTCCTCGTCCTCGCCGTCGGCGCCGGCTCCCTCTTCTTCAGCCACGTCAACGACGCCGGCTTCTGGATGGTCAAGGAGTACTTCGGCATGGACGTCGGCCAGACCCTGAAGACCTGGTCGGTGATGGAGACCCTGATCTCGGTCGTCGGGATCGTGGGGGTGCTGTTGCTGTCGTTGGTGGTGTAGGGGCGGTCGCACGCACGAGCACGAGCCTTCGCAGGGTGCCCTTGGGGGTGGTCGGCGGGGGCTCGTGGTTTGGGGAACGCCATGTTCAACGGCCATCCCTCGTACGGGGTCGGCCGGGCCTGATCGGCCTTCCCACTCGGTGCCTCAGCACGCCTTCAAGCGCTCCAGGAACTCCGGTACGCCGTCGACCCGGCGGTACGGCGTGAACGCCGGCGCAAGGTCGCGGATCAGGGCGACGCATCGTGGGGCACCGATGCGGGTGGCCAGGTCGAGCGACTCGCTGGTGACGGCCAGGGCCTGCTCGACGTCGTTGGACTGCAGGTAGCCCTTGGCCTGGTACGTCAGGAAGATGCCGCGTGTCTTGTCCCGGGCGCGAGGCAGCAGGGACATCCCCTCGGCGATCCTCGCGTGGGCTTCCGCGGTGCGGCCGAGCTCCAGCAGGCACTGGCCTGAGTCAACTGCGAGGTCTGCCGGGCTCATCCACCCGCACCAGCCCGGGGCCGGATCGGTGGCCTCGACAGCGAGGGAGGAATCGGCCTCGGACAGGTCGCGGTAACAGGCAGGGCTGTCACCGAGGGCGGCGAAGGCCCTAGCCCGGCGGAGGAACAACAGTGAGCGGGCCGCTGGGTGCTCGATGCCGGAGAGGGCGTGTGCGAGCTGGTCGACGGAAACCTTCGGCTCGCCGAGCCAGTTTGCCTGGTAGGCGAAGTCGGAGAGCACCCCGGCGCCGTGGTCGCGATCGCCGGCGGCGTGCGCGGACTGCAGCGCCGCCTCCCACAGCTTCCCGGCCGCCCAGTGCTGGCCCTGGTCGAAGCGGTGCCAGCCGCAAGTGGTGGCGAGCGAGGCTGCCAGCAGGTGGAGGCGTCGGCCGGTCCGCTCGCCGTAGACGCCGTCCTGGATGAGGTGTGTGACGGTGGCCAGGTGAGCATCCATCAGGCGGATGGTGTGCTGACGCTGTTCGGTGGGCAGGGCGGTCAGCCCTTTGCTGGTGTCCTCCAGCCAGTTCACAAGTTCGGCATCCACCCGCTTGCCCCTCATGGCCAAGGTGAGGCGTTCGGGCTCGATGACGGCCCACTGGCCGGCCAAGCCAGCCAGCGAGATCGCGCTGAAAGTCATGAAGCTACGACGGTCCATGGAGGCTCTCTGTGCATCGTGAAGTGCTTGGACGGTGTAGGCCAATCCCAGCGGCAGCGGCTCGTCGCGTCCGGGCAGCCAGTAGGGCCAGCCATTTGGAGGGGTGAGTTGCAGGATGCGTCCCGCGTCCTCCGTGATGACTGCCGACGCGGCGACGAGCAGGGTGTTTGGTTGCGGCGCGTGGGGGTCGTCGTAGAACTCGGTCCGGGGTATGTGCTCAGCCTTTTACTGCCTGCCCTGAGGCCCCTCACGGCTGGTACTCGTATCCGATCGTGAAGCGGGGCGGCAGGCACCATTCGCCGTATTCGATGACGCCGTCGGCGTCCGACCAGCGGTGTGCTCCCGCCAGGATCGGAGCGCCCACGGGCAGGCCCAGGGCGCTGGCCTCGCGCGCGTCCGCGGCCCGGGCGTGCATGTCGTCCCTGGCGTGCGCGATGGTGCGTTCCGTGGCCTCCAACACCCGGGCCGACAAGCCGTGGTTGCGCTCCGGTGCGGTGTTCAGCAGGTCGGGCACGAGGGCGGCGAACGGTGCCGGGTACCACGTGACCGCGAACACCGTCCGGGTCTTGCCCCGACCCGCCAGCCATTCCCGGCGGACGACCTGATCTCCCGTGTCCAGGTCGAAGATCTCGGCGATGTACAGCGGAGGGGCAACCAACTCCGCCGCCGTGACCCGGCTCGTCTCGCCGTCGGCGAGAAACGACTTCACGCGCTGCACCCGGGCGAGCCGGTCGCGCGCCGAAAGGGTCCACACCGGGTCGTCGGCGACGTACGTGCCGCGCGGAGTGGTCCGGATGTACCCCTCGACCTGGAGTGCCTGGAGAGCGCGGGACACCGTCGCGGCGGCCACCTGCCACTGCCCCGAGATCTCCCGGTTCGTGGGCAGCTTCGCCCCTGGCTCCAGATCGCCCGACAGGATGCGCTCCCGGAAGTGATCCGCGATCTTCGTAAACGTTTTCTGGCCAGGCATCTCCCTTACTCCTCAAGTGAGTTGGGGAACGGAGTCGCTCAGCACACTAGGGCACCGGAACCGTAGCCGGAGCGCTTCGGCCGCCTCGGTAATGAACTAGTTCTCGCTGATCGTCGGCGCCGGCGGCGTCAAGCAGACGCTGGTGAGAGGCGACCGGGTGGAGCAGTTCCTCGGGCAGCCCGCTCACTCGCGAACTCCGCACCGACCCTCCGTAG
This sequence comes from Streptomyces diastatochromogenes, assembly GCA_001418405.1. Classification (GTDB taxonomy): domain Bacteria; phylum Actinomycetota; class Actinomycetes; order Streptomycetales; family Streptomycetaceae; genus Streptomyces; species Streptomyces albulus_C. Next base: position 3,824 of record LIQL01000688.1, read on the forward strand.
AGTGACGGAGAGCAATCGCCGTTCCCCGGTGGCTGGCCCGGGGGTACCTTCGGGAATGTCGAGATCCGAAGGGGTTCCCGGATGCCCTACGCCAGTGGCAACGCCAGCGAGCGCATCGGGCAGCGCATCGCCGAGGCCCGCAAGGCACGTGGCCTGACGCAGCTTCAACTCGCTCAGCGCGTCCCGTGCTCGAAGTCGCTCATCGCCCAGGTGGAGCGCGGCCACAAGCCCGCCACGCCGTCCCTGACCGCAGGCGTCGCCCGTGCCCTCGGGATCCGCCTCGAACAGCTCACCGGGCAGCCGTACGAGGACCCGCACCGGGGGCGGGTGCGTGCGACCGTGCCGGACATCCAGACGTCCATGCTGTCGTGGGACCTGCCCGAAGAGGACCTACCGGTTCGGCCGTTCGAGGCGCTGGCGGCCGAAGTCGCGCGGGCCTCCGCACTCGGGCGGAAGGCCCGGTACGCGACGCTCGGCACGATGCTTCCGTCGCTCCTCGACGAGCTGTCGACCGCCTGCCACTCCGCCGACGGGACCGAACGGGAGAAGCTGTTCGGGCTGCTCGCCGAGGCGTACAGCGGGGTGACCGCCATCGCCTACGCCGTGGGGTTCTTCGACTTGCGTTCGCAGGCCATGGACCGGGTGCAGTGGGCAGCACGGGAGTCGCACGACCCCCTGCGTGTCGGGCGTACGCAGTGGCAGCGCGCCACCTTGTTCCTACAGGCGGCCGCGTATGGCCGCGGGATGCGGCTCTTGGACCGGGTTCGCCACGACCTGGGCGAGGACATCGGCCGCATGGCGGCACCCGAGCTGAGCATGCACGGGTCCGTACACCTGCGTTCGGCCATGTTCGCCGCGCGGGACGGGAACGCGGCCACCGCCCGCGCGCATCTCGACGCCGCGGCGGACACCGCACGTCTGCTCGGACGGGACGCGAACCATTACGGCCTGGAGTTCGGGCCGACCAACGTGGCCATGCACCGGCTCGGGGTGGCCGTGGAACTGCACGACGGGCCGGAGATCGGGCGCCTCATGCGGCACACCCGGCTGCCCATCGACGTGGCGCCCGTCCGGGCGGGCCGCTGGTACATGGACGCGGCGAAGGGCTGGCTCGACCACGGCCATCGTGAGAAGGCGTTCACTGCGCTCCAAGCTGCCCGCCGGGTGGCGCCCGAGCAGACCCGGAACCATCCCCAAGTGCGGGAAACCGTCCACGCGTTGATCCGGCTCCAGCGGTATGGCAGCGAGCCCCTGTCCGGCTTCGCGGCCTGGCTCGGCATCACATGACGTTTCACACGTCGTGAAACTCGCTGGGTGCTTCCGGCAGCAGCATGAAGGGGCAAGGCCCGGGTGAGGTCGTGGTGGAGCGGCTTCCCGGGGCGTGGCCCGTGCTGTTGAGGAGCGTGAAGGTGCTGAACCCCATGGATACCGCACGGCTGTTGCCGTGGAGCAGCCCGGAGGGGAAGCCGTGCTTCCTTCTCGGCGGTACCGGGACTGGCTACGTCTCCCGCCTCGCCGACAGGGTGGAGGCGGAGCAGATGGACTCAGCGGCCGAGCTCATCGAGGACGCCGGCGGCATCCTGGCCGGACGGTCCTGGACCCCCGGTGAACTTCACTTACTGGCCGTCGAGTTGAACGCCCACCTGGCCAGGGTCCACCGCGTTTCGAAGAGTCGGGGCGCCCGGTTGCTCCAGTTGGAGAGCGATCCCGATGCGGATGATGAAGACGACGGGGAAGGCGCGGGCGACGATTCCGCGGCAAGCGATGCGGGTGAGGGCGCATACGGATCCTCGCCCGCGGATGACGCCCCCGACCGGAACGGTCCGCCCCGTTCGAGCCCACGGGCTCGGCTCGCGGTTCCGGTCCGTCCTGCGGGGAGCG
>LIQL01000688.1:5745-5938 GCA_001418405.1 Streptomyces diastatochromogenes
CCCTCAGACCGCGACCCGGGCCCCACTGGCGTACGCCTCCAGCGCGTTGCCGATCGCCGCCGTCGCCTCCTCCGGCGGGGCCGCCACCGCGATGTAGCCGTCGGGGCGGATGAGGAAGACGGTGGGGGTGGTGCCGTAGGCCGCGCGGAGGTGGCCGTCGGGGTCGAGGAGGTCGGGGGTGGGGCCGCCGACG
>LIQL01000689.1 GCA_001418405.1 Streptomyces diastatochromogenes
CCCCACCCCACCGCGCCCCGCACGCCCACGCGACCACCCGAAGCCGCACGAACTGCACCTGCCTCACGGTGCGTTCGCCGACCGGCCCCACCGCCGTCTCCAACGCCCGCGCCTGCACGGCCCCGACGCCCACCGCTTCGGATCAAATCCCTTGGCCACGGCCTCACTTCCATTCTTACGCCTGTAGGAATCAGTACTCACTCCCTTCCCAAGGTTACGGCGGAGGGTGACGATGGGAACACGGAACGTAGCAATCCGCTGGAAGTTAAGGGGATTCCACGACGACATCCGGGAGTCGCCCTAGCCGCTAACGGGACAACTCCATGACCCCATCGAACAGGAGCGTCACCATGGCCACGAGCGCCGGCCACACCCCGTCGGGCCCGCGATCCCGGCAGTCGCTGATGACCCTGCGCGTCTACACCACGACCCGCGACGGCGTCGTCACCCAGGAACGCGCCCAGATCCACGTCGTCGCCGGCGACCGCTTCGACCTCTACGGCCTCACCCAGGCTTGGCCACCGTGCGCGTGCCCGCGGCACAAGGGTCGCTAGCGCCGTGCCGGGGACGTGCCGGGGACGAGCCGAGCGCGCAGCAGTCCGCGCCCTCGCCGCTCCTCCGCGCTCGGATCGCCTCCGCGCGGCGGCCCCAGCGTGGGGCAGGGAACCCGGCGCCTCACCTTCGAGCGTGAACTCCCCGCTCGGGACGGTGGACTCCGCGACTTCCGTCCGCAGGCGCGACCTCGGGGAACCGGCGGAAAAAATGACGGCCGCCCCCGCACGCAGCGGAAGGCGGCCGTCCGAGGGCGCCGGAAATCAGGAGGAGCGCACCGGAATGCTGGTGAACGTCGGCGTGGTCGGTGCCGGGTCCTGGAAGAAGTCGTTGCCCTTGTCGTCGACGACGATGAAGGCGGGGAAGTTCTCGACCTCGATCTTCCAGACGGCTTCCATGCCGAGCTCCTCGTATTCGAGGACCTCGACCTTCTTGATGCAGTCCTGGGCGAGGCGGGCGGCGGGGCCGCCGATGGAGCCCAGGTAGAAGCCGCCGTGCGCGGCGCAGGCGTCGGTGACCTGCTGGGAGCGGTTGCCCTTGGCGAGCATGACCTTGGAGCCGCCGGCGGCCTGGAACTGCTCGACGTAGGCGTCCATCCGGCCCGCCGTGGTCGGGCCGAAGGAGCCGGAGGCGTAACCCTCGGGGGTCTTGGCCGGGCCGGCGTAGTAGACCGGGTGGTCCTTGAGGTACTGCGGCATCTCCTCGCCCGCGTCCAGCCGTTCCTTGATCTTGGCGTGGGCGATGTCGCGGGCGACGACCAGGGTGCCGGTGAGCGAGAGCCGGGTCTTGACCGGGTGCTTGGTCAGCTCGGCGAGGACGTCGGCCATCGGGCGGTTGAGGTCGACGGCGACCGCGTCGAGGTCGGCGCCGGCGCCCTTGGTCAGCTCCTCGTCGGTGGTGTCGGGGAGGAAGCGGGCCGGGTCGGTCTCCAGCTGCTCCAGGAAGACGCCCTCGGCGGTGATCTTGGCGACGGCCTGGCGGTCGGCGGAGCAGGAGACGGCGATGGCGACCGGGCAGGAGGCGCCGTGCCGGGGCAGGCGGACCACGCGGACGTCGTGGCAGAAGTACTTGCCGCCGAACTGGGCGCCGATGCCGATCTTCTGGGTCAGCTCGAAGACCTTGTCCTCCAGCTCCTTGTCGCGGAAGCCGTGGCCGGTCGGCGAGCCCTCGGTGGGCAGCTCGTCCAGGTAGTGCGCGGACGCGTACTTGGCGGTCTTGAGCGCGTACTCGGCCGACGTGCCGCCGACGACGATGGCGAGGTGGTACGGCGGGCAGGCGGCCGTGCCGAGCGAACGGATCTTCTGCTCCAGGAACTTCATCATGGACGCCTCGTTGAGGACGGCCTTGGTCTCCTGGAAGAGGAAGGACTTGTTGGCCGAGCCGCCGCCCTTGGCCATGAAGAGGAACTTGTAGGCGCCGCCGTCGGTCGCGTACAGCTCGATCTGGGCCGGGAGGTTGGAGCCGGTGTTCTTCTCGTCCCACATGGTCAGCGGCGCCATCTGCGAGTAGCGCAGGTTGAGCTGGGTGTACGCGTCGTAGATGCCGCGGGACAGGGCCGCCTCGTCGCCGCCCTCGGTCAGCACCTGCTGGCCGCGCTTGCCCATGACGATCGCGGTGCCGGTGTCCTGGCACATCGGCAGCACGCCGGCCGCGGCGATGTTGGCGTTCTTGAGCAGGTCCAGGGCGACGAAGCGGTCGTTGGCGCTGGCCTCCGGGTCGTCCAGGATCTTGCGCAGCTGGGCCAGGTGGGTCGGCCGCAGGTAGTGCGCAATGTCGTGCATCGCCTCGGCGGCGAGCTTGCGCAGCGCCTCCGGCTCGACCTTGAGGAACGTCCGGCCGTCCGCTTCGAAGGTGCTGACGCCCTCCGAGGTCACCAGACGGTAGGGGGTGTTGTCCTCGCCGGTGGGGAGCAGGTCGGTATAGGCGAATTCCGGCATGGGGGATGTGTCCTTACTCGGAGGGGTGGTGGCTGGCTTCTACGGCAGCGCCTGAACAGCGTAGAACCCCGGTGTCCGGCCGTTGCTGTGAGGTCGGGCTCAGTCCGTGGGAGACGGGTCCGCGATCCCCTAGTCGCGATCTATCGCGTTTCGGTACGCTGGGTCCGTGGACGCTTCAGGAAACGGGGGACGACCGGGCCCCGAGACCCCGCCCGGACCGCTTGCCGCGCAGCGCGACCAGCAGGCGGTGAAACTGACCAAGGGCGAGGCGGGACCGCGGGCCGAGCCGGTGGCCGAGGCCACGGTGCCCCCGGCGGTGGCCGGGAGCGACATCCGGGCCTCGGACGCGGACCGCGACCGGGTCGCGGAGATCCTGCGGGAGGCGCTCGCCGAGGGCCGGCTGGACGCCGAGGAGCACGCCGAGCGGATCGACGCGGTGTACCGCGCCAAGACCATGGGCGAGCTGGAGCCCGTCGTACGGGACCTGCCCGCCGGCGGGGCCCGCCCAGAGCCGGAGCCCTCGCCCCGCGAGTACGGCGCCGGCGGCCAGGCCGCCGACCAGAACCTCGTCGCGATCTTCAGCGCGGCCAACTGCAAGGGCCGCTGGCGGGTCCCGCCCCGGATCAACGCGGTCGCCATCTTCGGCAGCGTGGAGATCGACCTGACCGAGGCGGTCTTCCCGCAGCAGCGGGTCCAGATCAACGTCACCTCCGTCTTCGGCAGCGTCGAGGTCCGGGTGCCGGAGAACATCACGCTGCGCAGCAGCGGCTCCGGCATCCTGGGCAGCTTCGAGGTGGAGACGCACGAGGCCGCGGACGGCGAGGCGCCCGAGGTGGACGTGCAGGGCTTCGCACTGCTGGGCAGCGTCGAGGCCAAGCCCAAGCGGGGCGCCTGGATCCGCGACCTGCGGGACCGGCTGCGCGGCGAGCGGCGCGAGTGGATGGACGAACTCCGGGCCGAGCGGCACGCGCGGATGGGCGAGCTGAGGGCCGAACGGCACGCGCGGTTCGACCAGTTGCGGGCGGAGCGGCACGAGCGCCGGGAGGAGCGCCGGGACCGCCGCCGCTTCGGCTAGCCGCGGTCCGGCGGCGCATGCGGGGCCGGTGCGACGGCACATGCGGGGCCGCCGGCCCCTCGATCGACACGGTGTGCATAAGCCCGCGTACAGCGGGTAGGGCTGGTGCATCGTCTCTCGTACGGCTGCGGGGTGCGAAAAGGCCGTGCGCAGCGAGACGGGCAAGGGTGATTTCTCTCGCCGAAGCCGTCGTCAGGAGTAGACCGTGCTGCTACCGCATCAGGCCCTGCAGGATGCCGCTGTCGTTCCGTCCCAGCGCGGGCACGCTCGCGACGAGGCCGGTCCCTGGCATGCGGAGGCGGTGTGCCGCCGGGACGAGGCCGGGTTGTTCTTCGCCCCCTCCAAGGAACCCACCGCCGCACGGCTGGCCAGGGAGGAAGCCGCGAAGCGGGTCTGCGCCCGCTGCCCGGTGATGGTCGAGTGCCGGGAGCACGCCCTGCTCCAGCCCGAGCCGTACGGCGTCTGGGGCGGGTTGACCGCCGCCGAGCGCCGGGTGGTGCTGACCCGCCGGCGGCGCCGGGAGAGCGAGTTGCAGCGGGCCGCCGCGATGCCGGCGGCCGGTTGACCCCACCCGCCGCCCGGTACGGACGCCACCGCGTCCGTACGCGTCTCGCCCCCGCCGGAAGTCGCTTCCGACGGGGGCGAGTCGCGTCACCGGTCCGGGGCGGCCGGACCGGGCCGGCCGGGGGTCAGCTGGGGCGCTCGAAGTCGATCGAGCTGTAGGCGCGCAGCTTCGAGAGCCGGTGCTGGGAGTCGATCTGACGAATGGTGCCGGACTTGGAACGCATCACCAGGGACTGGGTGTAGGCGGTCTCCGCGCGGTAGCGGACGCCACGCAGCAACTCGCCGTCGGTGATGCCGGTGGCGACGAAGAAGACGTTGTCGCCGCGGACCAGGTCCTCGATCTGCAGGACCTGGTCGAGGTCGTGGCCGGCGTCGAGGGCGCGCTGGCGCTCCACGTCGTCCTTGGGCCACAACTTGCCCTGGAACGTGCCGCCCAGGCACTTCAGCGCACAGGCGGCGATGATGCCCTCGGGCGTTCCGCCGATGCCCAACAGCAGGTCCACGCCGGTCCCTTCGCGGGCCGCCATGATCGCGCCCGCGACGTCGCCGTCGGCGATGAACTTGATCCGCGCGCCGGCCTCCCGGACCTCCTTGACCAGGCCCTCGTGGCGCGGCCGGTCCAGGATGACGACGGTGACGTCCTCGACCGCGGACCGCTTCGCCTTGGCGATCCGCTTGATGTTCACCGCCACCGGGGCGGTGATGTCGACGAAGTCCGCCGCCTCCGGGCCGGTGGCGAGCTTGTCCATGTAGAAGACCGCGGACGGGTCGAACATCGAGCCGCGCTCGGCGACCGCCATCACGGACACCGCGTTGGCCATGCCCTTGGCGGTCAGCGTGGTGCCGTCCACCGGGTCCACAGCCACGTCGCACTCCGGGCCGGTCCCGTCGCCGACCCGCTCGCCGTTGTAGAGCATCGGGGCGTTGTCCTTCTCGCCCTCCCCGATGACCACGACGCCGTTCATCGAAACGGTGTGGATCAGGGCGCGCATGGCCTTCACCGCCGCGCCGTCCGCGCCGTTCTTGTCGCCCCGGCCGACCCAGCGGCCCGACGCCATGGCACCGGCCTCGGTCACCCGGACCAGCTCCAGGGCGAGGTTG
>LIQL01000069.1 GCA_001418405.1 Streptomyces diastatochromogenes
ACCTCCGTCCGCAACGCCTTCCCGGGCATCGTCACCGCCGTCAAACTCGGCGACGTCGCCGAGTTTGACGGCGGTGACGATGCCCGGGAAGGCGTTGCGGACGGAGGTGTAGGCGTCGTCCTCCTCGCCGCCGGCGGACTGGCCCACCTCGATCGAGAAGGCGGCCAGGTCCCGGCCGTCGATGAGGCGGCGGCCGCTCTCATCGCGGTGGGTGGCGACCCGTCCGGCATCCGCCCAGCGGCGGGCGGTGTCCGGGCTGACGCCCAGCAAACGCGCCGCCTGGCCGATTGTGTAGGACTGCATGTGCGACAACATATGGGATATTGACTCGCATTTACAATCCTTTTGGCATTCCTCTATAGCAGATGCAAGGCCCATTGGAGGAAGGGACAAGCGCGACTTCCGGCCATCGGAATTCCGGCCGCCCGGCGCGGCGGCCCGCTCGCCACCCCTACCCAGCAGGGCGAATCCCGCGAGGAATCCACACCCGGAGCCGATTACAGTGCGAGGGACAGAAAGAACATTAGGGATATCTCCGTAGCGATTCGAGCAGCGCGGCATTCCCCTTCGTCGCTCCGTGTCGGGCCGTCCCGAATGTCGCGGCACGACGTCCCGTCGCACGGCGTCCGGCTCCGTGCCATTCCGCCGCACCGCTCGGTCTTCCCCGCAGCCGCGCCCCCACACGTCCCGCACCTCTCGCACTGGAGGAAGTGGTTCCCATGAGCCTCAGCATTCGCAACCAGCTCTCCGGCACGGTCCTCACCGTCACCCCCGGGGAGGTGATGTCGACCGTCGTGCTGCGGCTCTCCGGCGGGCAGACGCTCACCGCCGCGATCACCGTGGAGGCCGTGCACGACCTGGGCATCGCGGTCGGTGCGCCGGTGCGGGCGCTGGTGAAGTCCACCGAGGTCGCGCTGTCCACCGGCCCGGTGGACGGGCTCAGCATCCGCAACCGGCTCCCGGGGACCGTCGTCGCGGTGACCACCGGCGGCGCGATGGCCGGCGTGAAGGTGGCCGTGCCGGGCGGTGAACTGACCGCCGCGATCACCAAGGACGCGGCGGCCGACCTGGGACTGGCCGCCGGCTCCGAAGTGACCGCACTGATCAAGTCCACCGAGGTCGCACTGGCCGCCGAACGCTGACCCGCGGGCCCTGCCGATGGGCCGCCCGCCCGCGCCACGACCGGCGCGCGGACGGGCCCACCGGCGGAGGCGTGCGCCTACCGCTCCCGCGGCTCGGGGCAGGGGCCCACCCAGATGCGGGTGATGGCACTGATGTACCGGGCGCCGCAGCGGTCGGACGGCACCACCAACTGGCTGCCCGCGGCGTCCAGCGGCTCCCCGTCCAGCGCGGTGGCCAGCAGGATCGGGGCGTTGCCGAAGTCGGCGTCGATCTCCGCCCAGGACAGCACGGTGTGGTGGCCGTCGCCGCCGGTGACCGTCAGCAGGAAACGGGAGCGGTCCTTGCGCCGCCGGGCGTCGAAGGCGGGTCCCGCTTCGTCCAGGACGTCGCGCAGCAGCGGGCCGTCGAAGGTGTGGTGCTGCGGCCCGTTGGTGGCGCAGTCGAAGACCACCGGGGCGTGCCGCTGCGGCCAGCGCGCCCGCAGGTCGGCGACGGTCAGCGTGAGCGGGCGGTGCAGCTGGCCGCCGATCAGGAAACTTCGCACGACGGGCGGGGCGTCAGCGGACGCGCCGCGGACGGCGACGGTGCGGGGCGGCGGGCTGAGTCGGCTCATTGGTGTCCCCCTGGAGACGATCCGCGCGGCGGCTGCCTCCCTGTGATGCCCCAGCGACGCATGGCTCAATCACATATGCCATCTGCTTACACATGTTTCCCTTGCGTAAGTGAGGCGAATGGGGGCAAGAAGGTGGCAGGTCCGGGGCCCCCGCAGTGCCGCCCCGGACCTGCCGCCGCCGCACGGCCGGCCGCATCCGTCACACGGAGCCCTCCCGCGACGGATGCGCCCGGGCCGACCAGCCGCCCTCGCCGCCGGCCTCGCGGTGCTCGGCGAGGGCCTGCCACACCTTGTCCCGGAGGAAGGGCACCTCGGTGAACCGGATTCCGGTGGCGTCCCGCAGCGCGTTGCCGAAGGCCGGGGCGACCGGGTTGAACGGGCTCTCGCTCATCGACTTCGCACCGAGCGGCCCGATGGAGTCCGAGGTCTCCATGAAGTGCACCTCGGTGCGCGGGACGTCGGCGTAGGCGGGCAGCCGGTAGCGGCGGAACGCCGGGGTGAGGACCTTGCCGCCGGAGTCGACCAGGACCTGTTCGAAGAGGGTGGCGCCTAGCGCCTGGGCCACCCCGCCCTCGACCTGGCCGCGGCACTGCATCGGGTTCATGACCTTGCCCGCGTCGGCCGCGTGGACGCTGCGCAGGATCTTGATCTCGCCGGAGTCCGGGTCGACGGCGATCCGGAACCACTGGGCGTTGAAGGCCACCGAACGCGGGGAGCCGCCCCAGTACCCGTCCGCCACCAGTTCCACGTCGCGCTCGCGGGCGGCCTGGTGCAGCTCCTTGAGCGAGACCGTGCGCCCGGCGCACTCCACGGCGTCGGTGAGCAACTGGCACTGGCTGCGCGGGGTGCGGGCGTACTCCGCGGCGAACGACAGGATCCGTTCGGCCAGGCCGTTGGCCGCGCGCATCACGGCCTTGCCGGCCACGACGGTACCGGCCGAACCGAAGGCCCCGGTGTCGTGCCGGACCACGTCGGTGTCGGACTGCCGGATGACGATCCGGTCGACGGTGGTGCCGAGCGCGCCGGCGGTGATCTGCTTGTGGACGGTGGTGGTGCCGTTGCCGAACTCGGCGGTGCCGACGGCGATGTCGTACGTGCCGTCCTCCAACAGGGCCACCGTGGCGTCGGCGTAGTGCCCGCCGGGCGGACCGGTGGCGATCATCGACATCGCGGTGCCCTCGCCGACCAGCCAGCCGTCGGGGGCGTCGGCGGCGCTGCGGTCCTCGGCGATCGCGTCACGGACGACCGTCAGGCACTGGTCCAGCCCGTAGCTGGCGATGTGGAGGTCCTCCTCCTCGCCGCCGGGGCTGAGCATGTGCTCCCCGGGGCCGATGATGTTGCGCTCCCGGAAGACCAGCGGGTCGATGCCCAGGCGGCGGGCCAGTTCGTCCATGGTCGACTCCACGGCGAAGGTGACCTGGCCCAGTCCGTAGCCGCGGAACGCCCCGGCCGGGACGCAGTGGGTGTAGACGGAGTAGGCGTTGACCTTCTTGTGCGGCGCGCGGTAGACGGCCATGGACTCGCCGACGCTGTGGAACATCACCGCCGGGCCGTGGTTGCCGTACGCGCCGGTGTTGGAGACCACCCGCAGCTGGAGGGCCGTCAGGGTGCCGTCGCGCCTGGCGCCGGCCTTGATGCCGATGGTGAACGGGTGCCGGGTGGTGGCGCCGAAGAACTGCTCGGCGCGGGTGAACTCCAGCTTCACCGGCCGGTGCAGCCGCATCGCGGCCAGCACCACGACGTCCTCGGCCAGCATCTCCTGCTTGCCGCCGAAGCCGCCGCCGACCCGGCCGGCGACCACCCGCACCTCGTCCTCCGGCAGGTCGTACAGGGCGCACAGGGCGCGTCGGGTCAGGAAGGGCACCTGGGTGCTGGAGCGGACCACGATCCGCTCGCCGTCGCCGTCCTCCTTCTCCTCGAAGTAGGCGACGGCGCCGTGGGTCTCCAGGCTGGCGTGCTGCACCCGTTGGGTGCGGAAGGTCTCCTCGTAGATCACGTCGGCCTCGGCGAAGCCCTCCTCGACGCTGCCGATCTCGCCGTGCACCTCACCGACGACGTTGTCGTCGGGACGGGAGATCCGGCAGGTTTCGGCGTCCTTGGGGTGGACCACCGGGGCGCCGGGCCGCATCGCCTCCTCCGGGTCCAGGACGTGCGGCAGCACCTCGTACTCCACCGCGATCCGGCGGCAGCCCTCCTCGGCGGCGCCCTCGCTGTCGGCGACCACCGCGGCGACCCGCTGTCCGACGAAGCGGACCACGTCGTCCAGGACCCGGGTGTCGTCGGGGTCCTCGGTGGGGTGCTCGTGACGGGCCGAGGAGAACAGCCGCTCGGGGGCGTCGTGGTGGGTGAGGACGAGGTGCACGCCGGGGACCCGCAGCGCGTCGCTGGTGTCGATGGAGACGATCCGGGCGTGCGGGTGCGGGGAGCGCAGCAGCTTCATGTGCAGCAGCCCCTCGACCTCGATGTCGAAGGTGTAGCGGGCGGTTCCGGTGACCACCTGGGGGCCGGCCGGGGCGCCCAGGTTGCGGCCGACCGACTGCCCGGGGCAGGGCTCCTCGACGTGGGTGACGCCGCGGATCGCGTCCTCGATCGCCCGGTAGCCGGTGCAGCGGCAGAGGTTGCCCTTCAACGCCCTGGGGAGGTCGGTGAGTTGGTCCTCGTCCAGTTTGGACGTGGTCATCAGGAAGCCGGCGGTGCAGAACCCGCACTGGAAGCCCTGGGCACCGAGGAACTTGCGCTGCATGGGGTGCAGTTCGCCGTCCGGTTCGGCCAGGCCCTCGACGGTGGTGACGCGGCGGCCGGCGGCGCGGACGGCCGGGTAGAGGCAACTGTGCACCGGCTCGCCGTCGACGTGCACGGTGCACGCCCCGCAGTCCCCGGCGTCACAGCCCTTCTTCACCCCGAACCAGCCGCGGTCGCGCAGGTAGGTGCGCAGGCACTGGCCGGGGCGCGGTTCGGCGTCGAAGTCCCGACCGTTGACGTGGATGGCGTAGCTCATCGGACAGCCTCCCTGGCGGACGGCGAGTGGGTGGTGAGTTCGGCACGGACCTCCTCGGCGAGGCGGAGCGCCATGTGCCGCCGCCAGGCGGGCAGGCCGTGGATGTCGTCGAACCACTCGGGCTCGGTGACGGCACCGTCGAGGGTGCCGTGCAGCACCGCGGCGGTGGGCGGGGTGGGGAACCAGAGGCGGAACGGACGGACGGTGGCGGCCGTGACGGTGATCGCCAGCGAACCGTCCAGGGGGTCGAGGGTGCCGATGACCAGGGCGCCGGAGCGGCCGAGTCCGTAGAGGGAGACCTGCCGGAACGCGGTCCGGCAGGTCAGTGCGCGGGCGGGCAGGGTCACCGAGCGCAGGAGTTCGCCCTCGCCGAGGTCCTTGCGCCCGGCGCCGGTGATGAAGTCGGCGACCTGCACCCGGCGCCGGCGGCCGTCCTGGGCCTGGAGCAGGCAGCTGCCGTCGAGCGCGGCGGTCAGCGAGATCATCGGCCCGGCGGGCAGGCCGTTGCAGAGGTTGCCGCCGAGGGTCGCCATGTTCCAGATCTTGAACGAGGCCAGGAAGGCGCGGCAGCACTGCTCGAAGAGGGGCGCGGCCGGCACCGGGAAGGTCGCGGCGAAGCGGGAGAGCTGGGCGATGGTGCACGTGGCCGCGATCTCCAGGGAGCCGTCCGGGAGGCGGGTCAGCGGCTCCCAGCCCATCCGGCTCAGGTCCACCAGGCGCCGGAGGTGCGGTTGGGGTTCGGAGAAGAGGTAGGTGCCGCCGCCCAGCCAGGCGTCGCCGGTGCGCCAAAGGGCGTGCTGCCGGCCGTCCCGCACCTCCAGCACGGTGTTCAAGTCCATGCAGCCGAGTGAAGCAAGCGGCCGGCGGGCCGCACGACTGGTCCGCAGCACGGAAAACGCACCAAGGTCCGGGGCAGGAACTGGATGATTAACCAAGAGGTATATCCGCTTGAACCCCTGGCATTTACGATGCCAGGACCCACATTCGCCTCGTGAATGTGAGATGCCGGGTCCTTCGCCCGGTAGCCGTCCAAGGAGCCACCACATGCACGTCCACGATCTCCTCCAGCTCGATGCGCTCGACCTGACCCTCCTGTGGGGCGAGGAGCCACTGCTCGCCCAAGAGGTCAGCGGGGTCACCGCCACCGACCTGGAGGCCCCCGCCCGGTTCCTCCAACCGGGAGAGCTGGTGCTGAGCGGGCTGGTGTGGTGGGCCCCCGGGGACGAGCGGGAGAAGGTGGACCGCTTCGTGGCGGCGCTCGCGGACTCCGGTGCGGCCGCGCTGCTGGCCGGCGAGGAGACCCACGGCAAGGTCCCCGACGTGCTGGTGGAATCCTGTCGCGCACACCGCGTCGCCCTGGTCTCAGTGCCCGCGCGCACCACTTTCCGGGCCATCACCGAGGCGGTGTACCTGCGCCGGTGGGGCGACCTCAGCCGCCGCCCGGCCGGCCACTACGCCCTTCCGGAGAACGTGCGCAACGAGCTCGCCGGGCTGCTCGCCGGGGACGCCGCGCCCGACGCCCTGCTGGACCGGGCGTTCGCGCACCTGGGCGGCCCCGCCTGCTACCTGCTGACCGCCACCGGCCGGACCCTCGCGCGCACCCCCGACGCCCCCGAGCTGACCGCCCGACAGGCCCGGCGGTACCTCACCGCCGGCATCGGCAACACCCTGCGGATCGAGGGCGACCCGGGACCGTACGACGCCTGGTTCCTGCACCTGCGCGGCGTGGACGACGCGCCGCCGCGGGTGCTGCACGAGATCGCCGACGTCATCGCGCAGTACCGGCACCACGAAGCGGCACGCGGGACGGCCGCGCGCCGGGCGACGAACGCCCTGTTGGCCCTGGTCGCCGCGGGCGCCGCCGAGGGGAGCGCGTTCGACGCGGCGCTGCACGCCTGCGGGCTGCCCGCCGACGGCCCGTTCCGCGTGGTGCTGGCCGCTTCGGACGGCACGGAGCCCGAGCAAGCGACCCGGGCGCTGGTCGAGGCGCTGCGGCACTCCCCCGGGCCGCCGTTCGCGGCCGGGTTGCTGCCGGGCGGGGACGCGGCCGCGGTGGTGGCCGGCGACGAGGAGTCGCCGCCGGCCCTGGACGAGCCGTGGCCCGCGCTGCACGCCTGCCGCCCCCAGGCGCCGCTGCACGCCGGGGTGAGCGGCCCGGTGGCCGCCGCCGACCTCAACTCTGGCCTGGAGCAGGCCCGTTACGCCCTGGCCGCGGCCCGCTCGGCGGCCCCGGAGGGGGCCGGGGTGTCCTCCGTCGACGAGCTGTCCACGCTCGGCTCACTGCTCTCCGGGGTGCCGGGCGAGGTGCGGACGGCGTTCAGCAGCCGGGTCCTCGGCCCGCTGTCGCGCGGGGGCAGCGCCTCGCACCGGATGCTGATGGAGACGCTGGAGGTGTTCCTCGCCCAGCACGGGTCGTGGGCGCGCACCGCGGAGATCCTCCATCTGCACGTCAACACCGTGCACTACCGCGTCCAGCGGATCGAGGCCCTGACCGGCCGCGACCTGTCCCGGCTCGACCACAAGCTGGACCTGCACGCGGCGCTGCTGTGCCGCTGAGCGGCGGGCGGGTCGATGGCCGGGCTCAGCCGCGCTCGTCCGGCCGGTCCACGTGCACGTGGGTGGACTTGATCCGGGCGGTGGCCTCGACGCCGACCTCGATGCCGAGGTCCTCGACGGCCTCCCGGCTGACCACCGCCACCACACGGTGCGGCCCCGACTGGACCTCGACCTGGGCGATCACGTCGTCGAGGGTGACCGCCGTGACGATGCCGGCGAAGGCGTTGCGGACGGAGGTACGGGCCTCGCCGGGGACCGGGTGCGCCCCGGCGGCCCGTTCCTTGGCGAACGCGGCCAGGCCCACTCCGTCGATCACGCGGTTGCCCGCCCCGTCCCGGTCCATGCGCAATTGCCCGCCGTCGGCCCAGCGACGAACGGTCTCCGAACTCACGCCCAGCAGTCGCGCTGCCTGGCCAATGCTGTACGAGGGCACGTCGGCACTCTAAAGGACCCGAGAACCGACCCGGGCGTCACATCCAGCCGATGCCGGCCCGCCGGCCGGCGCCGACGCCGCCTCCTTCGGGCGGGCGCCGCCGCAGCACCTCGGTCGGCTCCTCCGGTACCGGCGGCGCGCCCTGGCCGTCCGGCGGTCCGGCCCCGGGGCGGGGCGGTCAGTCATGGTGCCTCCCGGTGGAGTGCGGCCCGGATACCGGCGGCGGTGCGGCGGTCCGGGACAGGACCGCGGCGGGGGTCGGCTCCAGGCGCAGGGTCCGGCCGTCCGCTCGGACCCGGTCGTCGTGGACGTACCGGCCTCCGCGCAGGAGGGAGGCGACGGCCGCGAGGAGGCAGGCGGTGATGGCGAAGCCGATGGCAACAACCAGGCCGTCGGCGAACGGCGGAGATCCACTGCGGGAAGAACTCCCGACCTGTGAGGCAACCGGTGTACCGGCGGGAGCTGCGCCAGCACACGCGGGGCGAGCAGCGTCTGGACGGGGTTGTGGCCGAGCAGGAAAGCGAAGAGGACCCCGACCGTGGACAGCGCGGCGATCCGGGCGGCGCCCGCGGCCGGGACGCCCTGGGCGGTGAGGACACTGCCACGTGCCCCGTCGTGCGCACCCGGGCCCGGCCGGAGGAACTCCGTAGGCAGGATGTCACCTCCGGCTCGCTACTCCACGCATCGGTGGCCACCACACCTGCCGGTGGGAGGAACGCCGCACCGCATGGGAGGCCGCCGCACCACGGAGGACCGCAGCGGCCCGCCGGTGTACCGGCACGGGGCGCCGCGAGCATCCCGTATCTAGGCGCCGGACCGCCCAACTCCCTTACTCAGTAAGGCGGAAAGCCGCTCCCGCACACAGGGCGCCACCCATGTGACACCGTACAGATGGGCGCGGCACGGGAGGGAGCACGGTGAATCGCAAGAGGACATGGGCGATGGGAGCAGTGGCGTTCGCGGTCGGGGCGGCGACGGCACTCGCGGTCGCAACCCCATGGGAGCATCAGCCGCAGGAGACGGTCTCCTCGAAGGCTGGGGCCCAGTCCATCCCGCAGACCCGAGAGGACCTCATCACGGCCTGGACTGCCGAACTGGACAAGGCGGGCAAGGCCAAGCCGGACGGGTGGGAGCTGCTGACCACCGGCGAGATCCGGGGCCGGTACATCCATCAGCAGACGGTGAATACTCCCGAGGCCGATGACATCGACCCCGGTTTTGCCGGGCCACAGTCGGGCGACGTGTGGACGACGGGTCCGGCGCAGATGCTCGCGACGGCGGCGGGCGCGGCCCTGACGGGCAGCGCCGTGGTGTGGGCAGCACGCAGGCGGAAGTCCGATACCGCCGCCGAGTAGGGCCGCACAGAACGGGCCCCGCATCCTGTCGTGGATGCGGGGCCCGGCGTGGCGGGGTGCGTCAGTTGAGTTCGTTGATCTTGTTGATCACGGCCACCGCGTTGTCCTGGTGAGCCGAAGAGAACAGCTTGTCGCTGGCCGGATGCCCGTCACCGTCGTCTTCACCGTGGCTGTTGGCACCGATGATCTGGCCGTCGGTGTTGGCCATCGGGCCGCCCGACGATCCGTGCCCCATGTCGCAGCGCATCAGCAGCCGGTCGTCCAGCGGGAGCAAGTCGGTGGCGTCCTCGGTGTGACCGGTGCAGTAGAACTGCGTGTAGCCGTCCATGTCAGTGCGCTTGTACCCATCGGCGGGGAACCCGGAGTCAATCGCGTCAGACCAGTCCGGACCCGACCCGAACTTGTAGCCCAGGGCGCCGACGCTGTCGGTCAGGTTGGTGTAGCCCGTCGGAGCCTTGACGGTGAAGGCCGCCATGTCACCCCAGAACAGATCCCCGTCCTCGGTCCACGCGGTCGGCGAAACGAACGAAGTGGCGACCCACTCACCCCAGGGAGCCTGATAGGCGGTCGGGTCGGCCGGGTTGTCGAGATCCCTCTTGTACCCAGGAATGAACAGGACCTTGTCGTAGAACCCAGCGGCGCCGGACCCGTCGCCCGGGTGGACGCAATGTCCTGCGGTCCACACCGTGTTGTTGCCGTCGGCCGCGATGGATGCGCCGCTGCAGCCGTGATTCTTGCCCTCGTGGTCGACGAACAGAATCTTGCCCACGACGACGGCGGGCCACGACTGCGGGAACGGGACGGGCTCAGCGTGGGGCATCTCGGGCACGTCGGTCGCAGCAACAGCAGTGCTTCGGTTCCCACCCGCGGCGGAAGGCAGGATCCGCGTGGCCTGTGCGGTGAGACCAAGCTGCTTGCCGGCACCCGGGGCGGTTGCCTGCTTGGTCGCCGCCTTGGTCGCGGCCTGCTTGGCGGCGGCTGCGTTGGCGGCCTGGTCACCCGCCTCGTTGTCGACGGCGGACTTGATGCGGGCCGGGGTCCAGTAATCCCGCACGGTCTGCTCGTCGTCGTTCTGAACGCCGGATGTCACCTTCGGAGCGGCGGCCGAAGCCGGAACCGGCGCATCGGCCGCCGTCGCGGTCGTGAGGGTCACAGGGATCAGTGCCATCGCGAGCAGAGCAGCCGAAACCGTTCTGCGGGTGCGAGGTATGAGCTGGGCGACGTTCGGAAGGACAGAAATGAGCGCCCCGCCTCCGATGAGGCGGGGCGCATCCATGGCAGCGCGGCATGCCGTTCGTCAGGGACCATGCAGTAGAGGACCGCAGAGCCTGGAGCCGGCGCGCCGCCCAGTGCCGAGGAGTGGGCGAGGACGGCCTACAGCCCGCAGGGGCCAAGGAGCACTTCGAGGTGCTTGTCGGTCCGGTGCTGACACAAGCGGCATACCTGACGGTCGAGTTCGGCCTGCCGCAGGTGACGGCCACATGACGTGCAGGTGCGCCCAGGAGCCGCTGCCGCCGGCCGCGGCGTCCGCGGTGGTCGGCAGCGACACCGGCGCCTGGGCCGCGGCGACGAACCCGGCGGCGTAGGGGTCCGCGGCGAGGGGGTCCGGGCGGCCGGTCTCGACGGCCCTGGCCGCTGCCACGCCCAGCGCGGTGATCCCGACGCCGGTCACGATGTCCCACTGCTGGTCCGTGCTCACGACAGCCTCCACGGTCCCGACCGCACCCGGGGGACGCCGATCGTCACCGAAGACGGCACGGCCATGAATCCGCTCGCATGGTAGGTGCCCCATACACGCTCTCACCAAGGCCGACATCGAGCCATTCGGGTCGAGGCTTCCGCTGCGCCGGGTGGCTGACGACGTGTCCGGGCCTTCGTGCGTCGCTCGACGCCTTCGCTCGCCCCACCGACGGGAAGACAGCGGCGCCTTCTCGTCCGCGGACGCTTTCAGGTCGCGACGACCGCGTGCGACCCTGCCGATATGGGCCCCGCGGGCCGTCCAAGTTCCACTACGGAGGGCGGCGCGGCCCAGCCCGGCGCGCTGCTCGGCCAGACCGGCCTCTTGGGCCCGTACCTCACCGAGGCGCGAAATCCTGGAGAGGGAGAGGGAGGGAGAAGGTGATGGAGATCGAGGTTCTGGTCGTAGCCGGCTGCCCGCACCGGCAGCTCGCCGAGGAGCGGCTGCGGCAGGCACTGGACGCCGCCGGGCTGACCGACACCGGCTTCACCACTCGGGTGGTCGGTGACCAGGCAGCGGCCGAGCGGTCCGGCTTCACCGGCTCCCCGACGATCCTCATCGACGGCCGCGACCCGTTCGCCCGGCCCGGCGCAGCACCGACCCTCGCGTGCCGGCTGTACCGCACCCCCGACGGTCTGGCCGGGGCGCCCGACCTCGACCGGATCCGTCGCGCGCTCGACGACGCCGGACCGCGCCGATCACGGATGCGGACGACCACTTGAGGGCCCGACGGACGCCGCCGTCGGGCCCTTGAGCGTGCCGGACCACGTGCCGGCCAGGCACGCCCCCCTTGCCCGTAGGGGTGCGTACGCGAAGCAGCCAGCAACCCGGTTCAGGCGCGCCGGCCGGTGACCGTGAAGGCGACCGAGTACGTCAGCGTCTCCGCGCTGTCCAGGTGTGCCAGGAACGCGGCGACCGCCTCGTCCCCCGCCTGCGGGGAGCCTAGGGCGCGGGCGATCAGGGGCCGGGCGATGTCGAGCTTGAGCTCCCACTGGCCGCGTTGGACCGGGTCGATCCGCCCGGCGATCAGGTGGTACGGATCGACCCGCACGTCCAGGTCCGTCAGCCCGGCCCGGCGGGCGAGCCCGTACAGACGGCGCCCGGTGTGCGGGTCGAAGCCGGCTGCCGTGAGCGCCTGGGTGACCGGGTCGAGCAGGGCGCGCAGTTCGGGGCCGAGCGGGTCGTGCCAGACGAGCTGGCCGTCGAGGTCGAAGAGCACGACCGTGCCGCCGGGGCGGGTGACGCGTGCCATCTCGGCGACGGCCACGTCCCGTTCGGCGACGTACTGGAGCATCAGGCGCGAGTAGACGACGTCGAAGGAGCCGTCCTCCAAGGGCAGTGCACGGGCGTCGCCGGAGCGCCGCTGCGGGCCCGTGCCGGCCGGGCCGCCCGCTGCGAGGCGCGCGGGGTTGCCGTCGAAGGCGACGACCTCGGCCGCCGGGCGGGCCCGCAGCACGGCCTCGGCGATGTGACCGGGGCCGGCGCCCACGTCGAGCACGCGCGCCCCGGGGGCACTTGGCAGCACCGGGTCCAGATAGGTGCGCACCCATGCGTCGGCGTCGACCTTGGCCACCAGCCGGCCGGCCTCGCGCCGGTCCTCCATCAGGTACGGGACGGTCATGCGCTGCTCCTCGGGTAGACGCCCCGGCCGTGCAGCCGCTGGGCGTACAACTCGTCGATGTGCCGGTAGAGATCGAGGTACGCCTCGGCGAGCCACAGCGCGCGTGTGTAGGGGCGTACGGACTCGGCCCCCGCCAGGATCAGGTGGTCGATCGGGGTTGTGGTGGCAAGGGGGACGGCGGCGGGCTCGAAGTCCGCGTAGGCGTGGCAGGCCGCCGCCAGCAGGGTGTCCGTCGCCCGCCGGACCTCGGTCGGATCGAGTCCCGGCGCGACCAACAGGTCACAACGGTTCTCCAGGAAGGAGAAGTTGAAGCCCAGCGGACCCCTGTAGGCGAGCGCGGCGGCCCGTACCGTACCGGACGCGTCGTACAGGGCCCAGACGCGTCGGTGGCGGCGCAGCCCGACCAGGCGGTAGAGCCGGTCCACGTCCGTGAGGCGCAGGTCGTCGCGGTCCAGGCCCTCGGCCCGTACGTACACCTCGCCGCGGCAGCGGCGGGCCAGGTCCGCCAGCTCGGGACAGGCACCGGCGTCGAGTTCGGTGACCGTGCCGACGGAGCCGACCGGGGGGAGCGCGCGGGCGAGGGTCAGCGGGACCATCACGTAGTCACCGGGGACGACCAGCGAACGCGCGGGGCCGAGGTTTCGCTCGATGCTGCCGAACGCGCGGGCCGCGAAGCGGTTGGAGGGGCTGAACCAGTTCTGCGCGGCGACGTCCTGCCGCTCGGCCACCCGGATCGCCTGCGCCGCCAGCATCACCGCCCGCCCTCCGGCGAGGGTCCCCGAACTGACCAGGTGCTGGGTCTGCCAGCCCCCGTGCGTGGAACGCCAGGAGCTCAGCGAGGCCCAGCCACCGCCGGGCTCGTCGTAGCTCGCGACCCAATGGAGCAACTCGCCCGCCCGACGGGCGCGTTGCCAGTTCTCCAGGATGAGCGACCAGTACGGGGCGAGCCTGGCCCGCTTGGCCGGGTAGAGGAAGCGGGAGCGCTCGTACCGGTCGAAGAGTTCGACCGGTGGTAGCGCGTTCACCGCGCACCCGAAGTCGGACCACGTGCGGGAGGCGATCCGGTCCGCCACTGCGGAGACGGTCATGGGACGTGCCCTGTCCTTTCGCGGGGTTCCTGAGATCGACAGCATCTCCAACGGCCGACACCGGCGAAGGTGACGCCGTTCAGGCGACGCTTTCCGGACGCGAGAAGCGCGGCGCCGCACCGGGGGGCGAGGCCGGTCCGCCCTCTCCGGGCGGGGGCCGGCGCGGTCGCCTCGTGGCGCAGGACAGGCTTGCCGTCGTTCGCGGTCACGACCCGCGCTCTCCGCCAGCCGCCTTGCCGCGGCGCCGAGTTGACGTCCGCAGCGCGGTGTCGCGCGCGCCGTCCGATGTTGCCGGTGTGGTGCCTGGCCGAAACGAGAGCGGCCCGGTCCCTCCCCCACCCGTGGCGTCACGCCGAACCGAGGGTCCCGGTAGCTGGACCTCCTCGTTCCTTGGTGCGGTGGACGGGCCGAGGACCTGCCTGCCATGCACGCGCGGGCATGGCAGGCAGGAGAGTGGGGCGGTGAGCGTGGTTCTCCGGCCGGAGCGGGCTCGTCCCGGGCCAGGTGGCGGATCCGGGGCCGGCCGGCCGTACGCGTCGCCGAGCCGGACGACGACGACGGCGCCGCCGACCACCGGGACGGCGATTACCGCCAGGTAGGTCGCGCAGGGTCGGAGCGGCGAGCCGGTGTTCGGCGGGTTGAGGGGAGCCGCCTCGACCTGGACCGGTCCGGGGTGCCGGACCCGCCGGGGCGGACCCCGGAAGCGCCGGCGGGCACGGCGGGGGAGAGCGCCGCCGGCACCGGGTGGACCAGCGGGCCCGGCGCCGATTGGCACCGAACAGAGCAGTCCGGTTCGCGGCCCGCCCGCACTTCGGCACTCCGCGCCCGCGCTCCTCCCCCGCCCTCGGGGCACCTCGCGGTGTTCCGCCAACTCATGGGATCGGTTGGTCAGTTACCGGGAAGTCGGATCCCGGCTCCGCCAACGGGGGCCGATCGGGACGTCCTCGACGACCCCTCACCACTGGATTAGTCCGGTTTGCGGCGGTTTCTGGCGAATGTCAGCCTGAAAGCCCATTCGTCGAAGGAGTTGATCGCATGGTTACGGATCGCACCGCACCGATCGAGACCGCTGCTCTGTCCGCCGAGGTCGAGGGGCTCCTCAGCCCCGCCGAGCCCGACGGTGTCTACCGCGATACCCGCGAGTGCGGGGGCGGGCTGCTGCTGCTCGGCCTCCTGCTGATCTCGCCCCCCGCCCCCCGCCCGAAGTCCGGCGTTCGCTGAGGGGAATCGCGTTGGCTGAACAGACGCAGGGAGCAGTCCCGCTCAGCGCTGTGATCGCCGATGCCGCAACCGGGGTCGCCCTCGCCCTCCAGGGTGGGGGCGACCCCTATGCGCTCTCCCGGATCCTGCGACAGGGCGATCCGCTCGCCCCTGCCGCGGTCCGGGTCCTGGGCGCCGACGCGCTCGCGCCGTACGCCCTGGAGCACCGCGCGGTGCCGGTGGGTGCGGACGACGAAGCGGTGGTGCGGCAGACACTGGCGGCCTTCCCCCCGGGCGCGGACGCCTCCGACGTATCGGCATGGAGCTATCGCGGCCTGGTGGAGGCGACGCACGCCTACCTCCCCTCGCACGCCCGACCCTGGCCCCGGCCTCCCGAGACCGGCGCCGAGTGGACCGCAGCCGACCCCTGGCCGCGGCTCGCCCACCGGGTGTCCCAACTCGCGGCCCTGGCCCTCCCGGGCCTCGCCGCCGACCTGGAGGAGCAACTGACCTCACGCACCGACGACTTGGCCCGCGGCTTCGTCCGGGCCGTACGCCGCCGCGACTGGCTGCAGGCCGCCGGGGTGGGCCGCTGGCTGGCCCGGCTCCCCGACGTGCCCCCCACCCTCGGGCTGGACGCCGGCCTGGCCTTCGTCCGGCAGATGGGCGGTGGCGACCCGCGGGTGGCCCTGCACGTGGTGGCCGCGCAGCGGTTCTTCGGGCGGGGCTGGTGACCGCCGGCCGGGGCGACCCGGACCTGCTGGACCGGATCGTCGGGGGCAGCCTCGGCTGGCTGACCGCGATGCGGGACTTCTTCCGCCTGCCACCGGACACGACCACCGACGCCGACCCCAACCTCACCCTCAAACCCCTCGGCGAACTGGCCGAACTCACTCAGCTCATCGCCTCGTCGCACCCGTGCGCGGAATTCCGGGACGCGGCGGGGCGGCTGTTCGCCTTCGCCTGGCGGGAGACCCGCGCGGGCGCCCTGTTCGCCGAGCTGATCCGCGGGGAGCCGTACGCCACCTACCCGGTGGAGATCTACGGGGTCTTCGCCCAGGCCGGGCTGCGGCACCCGGCCGTCGAGGAACTGGTGCTGACCACGACCGGGCTGCGCGGCTGGCGGGTGGCCCGCGAGGACCACACCCGCACCCTCGGGGTGCTCAACGCCGAGCGGCGGATCGGCCTGGCCCAACACGCCGACTTCGACACCGCGTTCGCGCGCACCGGGCTCGGGCTGCTCCCCGAGCCCTGGGCGCTGGACCGCAAGGCGGCGTACGGCCTGACCCACGACGTCTTCCACCTCACCGACTGGGGCCGCAACCGCCGGCGGTTGGCCCCCGAGGCCGCCGGCTACCTGCGGCTCTGGTTGCCCTCCTGGCTGGAGAACTGGCAGGAGGAACAACTATGGGACCTCGTGGGCGAGTTGCTGGCCGTCGCGGCCTGCCTGCCCGCGGCCCCGTACGACGCGGCTGCCTGGCAGCGGCTGGCCGCCGCGCAGGCCGCCGACGGCAGCGTGCCCGAGACCGGTGCCGCGCCGCGCCCGACCGATCCGGCCGAGGCGTTCCTGGCCTGCTACCACTCCACCCTGGTGACCGCGTTCGCCGGCACCCTCGCCCGGATCGCCTCGGACGAGGCCGAGCCCTACGCCGGCCCGCTGGTGGCCGGGCAGACGGCGGTGGCCGGGCCGACCCCCTACGAAAGCGAGGCTGCGCTGTGACCGTGACAGCTGCGTCCCTGGCCTCCCCGGCCTCCCCGGCACTGCTCCACCGGGTCGGCGACCGGGCCCTGAGCTGGCTCGACGCGCACCGCGACTTCTTCCGGCTGACGCCCGAGGACCGCGCCACGGGCAGCGCGACGATCGAACGGCTCAAGCCCATCGGCGAACTGGCCATCAACATGCAGGTGCTGTTCCGGGAAGGCGTGGCCGGCTCCCGGCAGCGCACCCGGGCCGGTGCGCTGCTGGACTTCGCCTGGCGGGAGCTGCTCGACGGCGGCAACGTCCTGGCCGCCCTCCAACAGGACGAACCGCACTCCCCGGTGCCGTTGGAGGTCTACGCGCCGTTCCACGAACTGGGCCACCGCCACCCGGGCCTGGAGGCGGCCCTGGCGGTGACCCGGCGCACCGCGACGTGGACCGCGCTGGAGATGGTGCCCAACCGGCGCCTGGGCGTGCTCAACGCCGAACGCAAGATCGGACTGGCCCCCAGCGCCGACGTCGACCAGGCACTGGCGCGCACCTGGCTGGGCCAGTTGCCCGAGCCCTGGACGGTGCAGCTGCACATCGCGTACGACATCACCCACACCGTCTTCCACCTCACCAACTGGGGCGAGGCACCGGACCGCATCCCGCCCGATGTCGCCGACTACCTCACCCGGTACCTGCCGGCCTGGCTGGACGACTGGGCCGACCTCGAACACTGGGACCTGCTCGGTGAGCTCCTGGTCGTGGACGCCTGTCTGCCCCGTCCCACCTTGGACGCGCGGCTGTGGGAGCGGTACGCCGCCGCCCAGGACGCGTCCGGGGCGATGCCGATCCAGCACGCGATGCCCGAGGGCGATCCGGACCTGGTCTTCGACCAGGTGCACCACCCCACCCTGGTCGCCGCGTTCGCCTCGGCCATGGCCACCTCCCGCGCACTGACGTCCACCGCCGGCTGATGCGGCCCCCCTCCGGCGGGCCGGCGCTGGCGGACCGGCTGGCGTACGCGCTGACCACCGTCGACGCACCGGACGTCGTCCTGGCCGTCACCCGGCGGGGGCGCCGCACGGTGGTCAGCGGCGGCACCGCGCTGGCGCCGCCGACCCCTCGCCAGGCCCTGCGCTACGAACTCGGCTCGCTGACCAAGACGTTCACCGTGCTGCTGCTCGCGGACCTCGCGGCGAACGGCGCGCTCCGGCTGGACGATCCGCTCACCGCACGCCTGCCGCGGCTGCCGCTGCGCCACCCGTGGTCGGGCCGGATCACCCTGCGCCACCTCGCCACCCACACCTCCGGGCTGCCCCGCATCCCCACCGACCTGTTGATCGGCGCGCTGGTGCGCCCCTACGAGAACGGCTACTCCCGCTACGACACCGAGCGGCTGCTGCGCACCTTCGCCCACACCCGCCCCCGGCACCGGCCCGGCACCCGCTGGCGCTACTCCAATTTCGGGCTGGCACTGCTCGGCCCGGCCATGGGGCACACGACCGGCACCGGCTACCCGGACCTGCTGGCCACCCGGGTGCTGAAGCCGCTCGGCCTCACCGGCACCACCCTGGCGCCCGGGGCCACCGGCACCGAAGCGGTCGGCCACCGCACCAACGGCACCACTCCCGTCCAGAGCACCGACATGGGGGCCTTCGCCGCCGCCGGCGCGGTCCGGTCCACCCCCGACGACCTGCTCACCTACCTGGAAGCGCACCTGTACCCGCAGGGCAGTCCGCTGGCCGGGGCGCTGCGCGCGGTGCGCACCCCGCTGCTGCGACGCGGCTGGCGGCACCGCAACACCCACACCCTGACGTGGTACCAACATCCGGCGGCGCGCGGCCCGTTGCTCTTCCACGTGGGCGCGACCTTCGGGCAGCAGGCGTTCCTCGGTTTCCACCCGGCGTCCGGCACCGGACTGGTCGCCCTGGCCACCCGCCGCGGACGCACCTGCCGGATGGTGACCACCGCCTACGAGCTGCTGTACGCACTGGCCGGCGACGACGGATAGGGCCGCCGGCGCGGCGCTCAGAAGTCGCCGGCGAGGATCCGGGCGAGCAGCAGTTCCGGGTTCTGCTCGGCGGCCCGGTGGAAGGCGGCGGCGTAGGCGGCGTCGCCGATCGCCGCGCGGGCCCGGCGCTCGCACTGTTCGCGCACCGCACGGAGTTCGGGGGTGCCGCGCTGCGGGTGCCCGACCGTGCGCCAGAACGCCTGGCCGCTGCCGTAGACCTGGGCGGCCGACGCACCGTCGCCCTGGGCGGCGACCGCGGCGGCCAGCAGGTCCAGGCCGAGGGCGATCCCGAAGTTGTCGCCGATGCGCCGCTTGGCGGCGAGCATGGCACGGGCGTGGCCCGCGGACTCCTCGGGCCGGTCCTGGAACAGCGCGATCAGGGCGAGCTGGTAGTCGGTGTAGGAGCGGGACCAGTACTCGCCGCGTTCGACGCACCCCTGCCGCAGCACGGTGGCCGCGGTGCGGGCCTCGCGCAGCCGCCCCAGGGCGGTGAGGGCGAACAGCCGGACGAGGTGGCAGCGCAGCCGCGCGGCGGAGTCGAACGGGTCGTCCGGCGGCGGGCCGAGCACCTGGCCGGCGACGGTGTGGGCGGTCAGCGGGCGGCCGGCCATCAGGTGGGTGAGGCCGATCAGGTAGCCGGCCGCGAGCACCGCGTCGTGGTCGCCGCTGTCCCGGGCCGTGCGGGCGCACTCCCGACCGAGGGTCTCGGCGGCCTGGATCTCACCCTGGAGGAGGACGGCGACGCCGAGCGCCCACAGGGCCCGGGTGCGGGCGGTGCCCTCGGCGTCCTCGGCGGCCTGGGCCGCCAGGGCGCGCTCCAGGTAGTCGCGGGCCTCATGCAGGTGCCCGCAACAGGTCCAGAAGAAGCCGATGGCGGCGGACAGCTCCTGGGCGCGGGCCGGGGCGCTGCCGAGCAGGTGGTCCAGCGCGGTGCACAGGTCGACGTACGACTCGGCGACCCGCCCGTACCAGGTGACCTGGTCGGGGCCGAGCCAGCCGAGTTCGGCGCGGCGGCCGAAGCCGACGAAGTGTTCGGCGTGGCGGTCGGCGACGGTGACCGTCTCGTCCAGTTCGGCGAGCCACATCCGGCCGTATTCGCGCAGGGTGTCCAGCATCCGGAAGCGATTGCCCTCGCGGCTGACCACGGATTTGGCGGCCAGGCCGGCCAGTGCGGTGCGCACCGCGTCGGGGGTGAGGGGCCCGTCGGCGCAGACCGCGGCCGCGGAGCCGGCGTCGAAGGTGCCGCGGAAGACCGACAGCCGGGCCCACAGCAGCCGTTCCAGCGGCGCGCACAGTTCGTGGCTCCAGCCGATGGCGGTGCGCAGGGTGCGGTGGCGCGGGGTCCAGGGCATCCCGGTGCCGTCGAGGGCGTCGAGGCGGGAGCCGAGCCGCTCGACGACCTGGGTCAGCGGGCGGTGCGCGAGCTGGGCGCCGGCCAGTTCCAGGGCCAACGGGATGCCTTCGAGGCGCCGGCAGATGAGGGCCGCGGCATCGGCGTTGAGCGGGTCGGCGAGCCGGAGGTCGGGGGCCACGGTGCCGGCACGCTCGGTGAAGAGCGTCAGCGCGTCGTTGGTCCCGGTGCAGGGCAGCGGGCCGATCTCGGTGATCCACTCGCCGGCGACCTCCAGCGGCTGCCGGGTGGTGACCATGACGGTGACGCCGGGGGCGGCGGTGAGCAGGTCGCCGACCAGGTCCCGGCAGGCCGCGACGAGGTGTTCGCAGGAGTCCAGGACCAGCAGCAGGTCCTTGTCGGCGAGCCATTCGCAGAGCGCGGCCACCGGTGTCCGGGCCGAGTGGTCGGCCAGCCCGACGGCGTCGCAGACGGCGGCGACCAGCAGCTGGTCGCCTTGTAAGGGCCACAGCGGGACCCAGTGGACCCCGTCGGGGAACCGCGCCGTGGCCGCTTGGGCGGCCCGCATCGCGATCCGGGTCTTGCCCACACCACCGGGCCCGGTCAGGGTGATCAACCGATGCTGCGTCAACTCGGTGCTCAGCTGCCGAAGTTCGGCTCGGCGGCCGACGAAGCTCGTCGACTCCTCGGGAATGTTGCTCGCCACCGGCCCAGTTTGCCCCACGCCGCGGGCCGTCCGCTTCCGCCCTGCCAGCGGACGGGTTCAGGGCGTGACGATGGGGAAGTTGGGGTCCGGGGCGCTGAGCAGGCCGAGCAGTTCGCGCAGCGCCGCAGCGGGCTCACCCTCCTGAGTGACCGCGGTCGGGATGCGGCCGCCGAGCAGCTCGTGGAGCTGGGGTTTGGTGAGCGTGAGGGCGGCGTCGGTCCCGCTCTCGGGGGCGGGGGCGCCGGGGGTGCTGAGGTGGGTGAGCGCGCCGTTCGAGAGGGTCAGGTGCCAGGTGCGGTCCTCGTCGGCGAGGTGGAGGGCGAGGGTCAGGTGCGCGTGCCAGGCCCGCGGCCCGTCGACGCGGATGGCGAGCGAGTCCAGGAGCTGGTCGACGCTGCGGGCCCGGACCAGGTCGGGGGCCGGGGCGTCCGGTCCGGTGGTGTCGGGGCGGGCGGCGGCCGGAGTGCCGCGCAGTTCCATGGCGGCGGTCAGGTAGTAGTTGCGCCAGGTGCCGTTCTCGCAGCCGTGGCCCAGCCGCTGGTAGACGTCGGCGAGTTCCCGGCGGGCGCGCGGGTCGTGCGGGGCGGCGAAGACGGCGTGGTTGAGGAGGGTGGCGGCGAACCGCAGGTCGCCGGCGGCGGCGTACCGCTTGCCGGCGTCGACGGTGGCCGCGACGCCGCCCAGCGTCTCCACGTAGCGCCGGGCCTGCTCGGCCGGCGGGTGCTCCCACAGGTGGGCCGGGTTGCCGTCGAACCATCCGAGGTAGCGCTGGTAGATCGCCTTGACGTTGTGGCTGAGCGAACCGTAGTAGCCGTGGTGCGCCCAGAGCCGTTCCAGGCCCGGGGGCAGCCGCAGTTCCTCGGCGATCTCGGCGCCGGTGCGGCCCTCGTTGAGCAGCCGCAGGGTCTGGTCGTGCAGGTATGCGTAGAGGTCGCGCTGGTTGGCGAGCAGGCGGCGGATGCGGGCGTTCCCCCAGGTCGGCCAGTGGTGGGAGGCGAAGGCGACCTCGCTGTCGGCGCCGAAGAGCGCCAGCGCCTCGTTGAGGTAGTGGGCCCAGCGCCGGGTGTCGCGGACCACGGCGCCGCGCAGGGTGAGGACGCTGTGCATGGTGTGAACGGCGTTCTCCGCGGTGCACAGCGCGCGGTGGGACGGGGCGGCGAAGTTCATCGCGGCGGGGGCGTCGGCGCCGGGGGTGAGCTGGAAGACCAGGCGGACCCCGTCGACGATCTCCTCCTGGCCGGTGCGGGTGACGTCCACGGTCGGCGGGACGAAGCTGCGGGTGCCGGCGGAGGGCAGGGTGCCCAGGCCGCAGCCGATCTGGCCGTCCGGGGCGGCGGGCAGCTGCGTGCCGTACATGTACACGGCGCGCCGGGCCATGGCCGGGCCGGTGTACAGCTGCTCGCCGACCGCGCTCTCCCGGAATCCGGCGGGTGCCAGCACCGGTACCGGGTGGTGGTCGGGCGGCAGGACGCCGCGGGCGCCGCCGAAGTGGTCGGCGTGCGCATGGGTGTAGATCAGGCCGGTGACCGGTCGGTCGCCGCGGTACTTGCGGTAGAGCTCCAGCCCGGCGGCGGCGGTCTCGGTGGACAGCAGCGGATCGACGACCAGGACGCCGTGGTCCCCCTCGATGAGCGACATGTTGGACAGGTCCAGGCCTCGGACCTGGTAGATGCCCTCGGTCACCTCGTACAGGCCCTGTCGGCTCACCAGCCGCCCCTGGCGCCACAGGCTCGCGTCGGCGGATGCGGGGCAGTTCCCGGCCAGGAAGGCGTGCCGCTCGGCGTCCCAGATCACCCGGCCGTCGGCCGCGGTGATCCTGGGCGGGTCGAGCGGGGCGATGAAGCCACGGTCGGCGTCGGCGAAGTCCTCGTGGTCGTCGACGGGCACAGTGTCGTCCACGGGCACAGCGGTCACGGCGCGCCACCTCTCGCAGACCGCGGGCCATCACGGGCGCATGGCCCACACGTTCGATTTAACCGAAGATGTCGGGCCGCCGCACGCGTGGGCGCCGGCGCGCCCCGGCGCCCCGCCGTGCGGCCCGGTCCGGCCCCGCGCCCGAGGTCCGGTGGCACCGCGCGAACGGGTCAGACCGGCTCCGCCTCGATCACCGAGAAGCGGTTGGGGCGCGGGAGGGGCGTGACGCCGCGGACGGCGAATCCCGCGCTGCGGCACAGCCGCTCGAAGTCGTCCCGGGTGCGCTCCCGGCCGCCGACGTTGACCAGCATGTTGAGGTCGCTGAGGTAGCGGATCGCGTCGCCCGAGGCGTCGGCGACGGCCGGCAGGACCGGCTCGACGATCAGCAGCCGACCGGCGTCGGGCACGACCCGGCGGAGGTGGCCGAGGATCTGCCGGCACTGCTCGTCGTTCCAGTCGTGCAGCA
Organism: Streptomyces diastatochromogenes; assembly: GCA_001418405.1. GTDB lineage: Bacteria > Actinomycetota > Actinomycetes > Streptomycetales > Streptomycetaceae > Streptomyces > Streptomyces albulus_C. Next base: position 22,860 of record LIQL01000069.1, read on the forward strand.
CGCTCTTGAGGAGGTACAGGTCGGCGCCGTCGGGGGCGGTGGCGAAGAAGTCGCCGGTCACCAGGGAGCAGCGGTCGGCCAGGCCGTCCCGGGCGAGCCGGCTGCCGGCCTGGGCGAGGCCCTCGGCGCGGTCGAAGAGGATGCCGCGCAGCGTCGGGTGGGTCCGCAGGACACCGGCCAGCAGGGTGCCGTCGCCCCCGCCGACGTCGGCCACGGTGGCGAAGCGGCCGAAGGGGAAGGCCGCCGGGAGCAGCGCGGCGGTGTCCGCGGTGCCCTGGCTCATCGCGGCGTTGAACTGGGCCGAGAGGGCCGGCCGTTCGGCGAGGTAGCCGAAGAAGTCGGTGCCGAAGACGGTGTCGAAGGCGGGTGCGCCGGTGCGGACGCTGTCGTCGAGGTGGCCCCAGGCGCGCAGCAGGGCCGGGTCGGTGAACATCCGGACGAGGGCGTTCAGCGAGCCCGGGGCGTCGGTGCGCAGCTGGGCGCCGACCGCGGTGGCGGCGAACCGGCCCGGCGCGGGCTCCGCGAGCAGCCCCAGGGCGGTCAGCGCCCTCAGTAAGCGCGCCATGGCCTGTGGTTGCGCCGCGCACGCGGCGGCCAGGTCGTCCGCGGTGCGCTCGCCCTCGCCGAGCCGGTCCAGGACGCCGAGCCGGACGGCGGCGCCGGCGACGTGGCTGGCCATGGCGCCGTAGGTGAGCTTGACGAGGGCGTCCCGGTGCTCGTCCGCTGGGCGGTGCGGTTGGGGCACGAGGTACGGGCGGTGCTGTTGCGACGGGTCGTCCGGCATGGCGGGGTTCCTCTCCGGTGATGTCCGGTCAACTGCGTTACGCACGGGGCCCGGAAGGGCACAACAACGCCTGTGTGCCGTTGCACACCCCGCACGGGCCTACACGCACTTAGGTAACCCTAAGTCGGCCCGATCTCCGAAGCAACGCCCCCATCCAGCACCCTGCCCGTACGGCGCGACCGGCAGCACCACCCGGGAGAGGAGGGACGCTCCCTGTCCCCCGACGACAACCGCCAACTCCGCGACCTCGCGGAACAGTTCCCGCCCGAGGCCGCCCCCTGCCCACCTGTCCGCATACCCGCGCCGACGACCCCGTTCCGGCGCTGGGCGGTCTGGTTGATACTGGCCACCGCGATCGCGGTCCTGGTCACCGGCGTGGCCCTCGCGCACGGCCTGCTCCTGGCCGGCGGACTGGTGCTGGCCGGGGTGGCCGGACAGCGCTTCACACCGCCCCGCTCCGCCGCCCTCGACCGCGACCGCGACCGGTAGCCGGACGGGGACCGCCCGTACGCCGCCGGACGTGCCCGGCCCGCTTGCCGTCGCTCTGGGACTTCGAAGGGCAAGCGGGCCGGTGGTCCTGCACACGCGCCGCGGGGCGCACCTCACGTGACGCGGCGGCGTGTGCAC
>LIQL01000690.1 GCA_001418405.1 Streptomyces diastatochromogenes
GGGGGTGGTGTGCAGGACGTAAAGCGCAGCAGTCCTGCACACCACCCCCGCAGGCCCGTCACCGGCACCCAACAGCCCCGCGCAGCGGACCCGGCCCGCCGCAGGCGCAACGGCGAGACGACCCACGGCGGGACGCCCGACAACGTGGGAAGAAGCCCCGCGCAGCGGAACCGTCATTGCCCCGCCAACGCGTCCGCGACGAAGGTGTCCAGTACTCCGTCGCCGACCACGACCGGGATCCGCTTGCCCTTCAGGTCCACGTAGACGTACGACTTCGCTTTGGTCACCAACTCCGGGATTTGGGCGCGTAGTTGCTTGGCCTTGGCCGTGTCGCCCGACCGGTCCGCCTCGATCAGCCGTAGGGCGTCGCGCGCCGCGACCGCCCAGGCGTGGGTGGCGTCCAGCCATGGCGTCGCCTCCCGGGCGAAGCCGCGGTCCGGGAGGCGGTCGCGCAGCACGCCCGGGGCGTCCTGGAGGTCGTGCAGCACCGCGTCCAGTCGCCGGGCTTCGCCGCCCTTGCGGAACCGGTCGAGGGCGGCGGACAGTTCGGGTGCCTGCTTCGGGTTGATCGCCGAGGTGTAGTTGACGTCCGCGAAGGCCCGCAGGGCGCGGGCGGCCCGGGCGTCGCCGCCGGCCAGTTCCTCGATGGCCGTGCTCCAGGAGTCCCGTGCGTCGTAGGCCCGGTCGTTCCAGGCGTAGTCGGCGACGGTGGCCAACGCCAGCTTGGACGCCGAGGGTTGGATCATCGGGTTGGCGGTGATCCCGGCCAGTCGGCCCGGGACGCCCGGTGCCCGCCCGTTGTACGGCCCGAGCATCAGCCGCTTGCTGACGTAGTCGTTGACGGGGTAGTTGTCCCAGAGCAGGATCGGGTGGCCGAAGAGCTCCCGGGCCTGTTGGGCCTGTGCGGCGGTCATGGTCGGTGCGATGACGCCCACGCCCGTCCACTCCACCAGCACGTTGGCGTCCAGCTTGGTGGCGAGCGCCGCCTTGTACGGCGTGGCCTTGAGGTCGTAGTACTCGGTCGGCACCATCTGGAGCGGCCGGGCGCCCGGATGGCGGGCGATGAACTCGCGGTTGACCTGGTTGAGCAGTTGGGCCTGCGCGGTGCCGGCCGCCGCGCCGCCGGTCCCGAACTTCTCCTTGTCCGCGGCGCAGTTCCACTTGGTGTAGCTGATGTCGTCCAGCGGCACCGCGAAGGTCCGCACCCCGATGTCCCACAGGGTCGCGAACTTGGCGGTCAGTGCCTTGACGTCGGCGGCCGAGCTGTAGCAGACGGACAGTCCGGGGGAGAGGGCGTAGGTGAACTCCACGTGCCGGGCCCGGGCCCGGTCCACCAGCTCCTTGATCCGGTCCAACTGGTCCGCGGGGTAGCGGTCGCGCCACTTCTCCCGCAGGTAGGCGTCGTCCTTGGGGGAGTAGACGTAGATGTTCATCTTGTGCCGGGCGGCGAAGTCGAGTTGGTCGAGGCGGGCGGCGTGCGACCACGGCGTGCCGTAGAAGCCCTCGATGACGCCGCGCAGCGGGGCCGCCGGCCAGTCCCGTACGACGGCGCCGGGCACCTGGGCGCCCGGGCGGTCCCGGTGCGGCAGAAAGTGGGCCAGCGTCTGCGCGGCGTAGTAGGTGCCGGTGGCGTCCTTGCCGGCCAGGGCGATCCGACCGCGGCCGACGGCCAGCGCGTAGCCCTCGGCGGGGAGGCCGGCGGTGCCGCGCGCCCCCAACGCCGTCAGGGCGCGCGCCGCACCCGGCCCGTCCACGTAGACGGTCAGCCGCCCGGCCTGCGGGGCGACCCGGTCGGTCCGCACGACGCGCTGGGCACCCGCGGCCTTCAGGGACGTGGTCACCAGCGCCAGCGCCGGGGCGTCGGCCTTCGGCCCGGCGACGAGGGTCACGGTGCCGGTGACGGTGAGGTGGTCGGAGCGGTCGTGGACGGACTGCGGGGCGGGGGAGAGGGTGGCGGTGGCGGGTCTGGCCCGGGAGCCGTCGGCCCCTCGGGCCGGCGCGGCGCCGGACGGCCCCGCCATGCCCGCCAGGGGGATCACGGCGAGGGTCACGGCGAGGCCGGTGACGGCCGCGGTGCGCGTACGGTGCATCCTTCGGTCCTCCTCGGTGCAGCGAGGTTCACGGACGAGTCTGGTGCGTGCGTCGCGCCGCGGGTGCGCTGCCGGGCGCGCGTCGGGCAGGGTGTGGCAGCAGGGTTCACCCGATCGCGGGGGTGGGGCAAGGGGGCCCGGCCCGGCGCGGCCTAGCGGGACTTGGCGACGAGGACCAGCACGCTCATGAAGGCGAGCAGCACGTGGGTGGCGACGACGTAGATGAAGACCCGCACGTACAGACCGCGCGGTGGCTTGTTCTCGACGTAGCGACGGGGGGCCGCGGCGTCGGGCGCGCCCCCGGCGGTCGGGGGCG
>LIQL01000691.1 GCA_001418405.1 Streptomyces diastatochromogenes
GCCGCGAGTGTTGTGCCGCGGGTGGCCGTGGGGCGGGTGCCGTGGGGCGGCGGGAGGCGGCTCGACGGCCCCGTGGGCGCCCGCGCGTCATCCAGGGCCCTGGGTGCCTCAACGGGACTGTGCGGCGAGCTCCTTGGCGGCCTCGGTGAGGTCCTTGGCGGTGTCGATGGCGCGCCAGTAGGCGCCCTGGGGGAGCGGGTAGCCGGCCAGTCGGCGTTCGCGGGCGAGGCGCGGGAAGGTGGTGCGCTCGTGGTCGCCCCGGGCGGGCAGCAGCTCGGTGAAGGCGGCGGAGAAGACGTAGACGCCCGCGTTGATCAGGTACGGGGACGGCGGGGCCTCGATGAAGTCCAGCACGTGTCCGAAGGCGTCGGTTTCGACGGCGCCCCAGGGGATGCGCGGACGGGCCAGCGCCAAGGTGGCCACGGCGTCGCGCTCGTGGTGGAAGGCGGCCATCTCGCGGAGCGGGAAGCGGGTCCAGATGTCGCCGTTGGCGGCGTACCAGGGCTCGTCCGGGCGGGGCAGGGAGCCCGCGGCGTGCTTCAGGCCGCCGCCGCGGCCCAGCGGCTCGTCCTCGACGACGGTCGTGACGCGCAAGGGGAGTTGGGCCTGGTCCAGCCAGTCCTGGAGGACCTCGGCGAGGTGCCCGCAGGAGACGACGGCGTCGGTGACGCCCTCCTCGGCGAGCCAGTTCAGCTGATGGCCGATGATCGGGGTCCCGGTGCCGGGAATCTCGACCATCGGCTTGGGTCGGTCGTCGGTGTACGGGCGGAGACGGGAGCCCTGGCCACCGGCCAGGACCACGGCCTGCGTGGGGAACGGATGCGGGGCGCCGGTCATGGTTCGCACCCTAAGCGGTGCGAGCAACGGTCACTGGGCAGCGGCCACGCCGGTGGCGAAGGAGGTGTCGCAGACCGGGCGGGAGAACGCCTGGGCGCGGTGCGCGGCACCGTACTTGGCGACCGCGGCGCGGCCGAGGGCACGGGCGATGGAGGCGCAGTGCTTGGCCAGCGACGGCCGGGCGGTGGTGGCCTCCTGGAGGTGCGTCAGGGCGACGCCGGGGTCCTTCTCCTGGAGTTCCACCAGGAGGCGGTCCCGGAGGACGTCCTGGGCGGCACGGGGGCCGGCCTGGGTGGAGACCTTCCCGGAGGAGGCGGCGAGCACCTGCGACTCGGCGGTCTTCGATGCCCAGGGGACGCGGGTGACCGCGAGGGTCCCGGACAGGACGAGGACGACGGGCAGGACGAGGGCGAGAGTTCGGCCGATTCGGCGGGCTGCGGAGTTCACGGTCGTGATGGTAGCGAGGGGTGATGATTTGGCGACATTCGGTCACCTTATTGGGGGACGGAATGGCTCGTCGGTGCGGTTGTTGGGTTGACGCACTGGTACGAAAAGCCGCTTCCGGGGCGGCAATTGCGGCGAGTTGCCGGAAGTACGACCGAGCCCTCGCGGGCTTGCGGGCGCGGGCCCGGCCCCGGTCCGGACGCGCCGCGGCGGCGGTGCGGGGACGCGCACTACCCCACACCGCCGCCGCGGTAAACCCGTCCGGGTCGGGCCCGGTGGTCCCGATCGGCTCGTTCGCCGGCCTGCTGGCCCGTCGGCCCGTCGGCCCGTCGGCCCGCTGGCCTGCCGGCCGACGGGCGAGCGGGCCGCTGCCGCCGCGTCGGCGGTGTGCCCGTCGCGCGGGCAACGTGCCCGTCGGGTCGGTCAGTCGGTCAGGCGCTTGCCGGTCGAGGTGGAGAAGACATGCGTCTCGCCGGGCTGCGGGACCACGTGCAACTGGGTCCCCTTGGCCGGGACCTGGCGGCCGTTGACCCGCACGACCAGGTCCTTGACGGTCCCGCCGACCTCGGCCGTGCCGTAGACGTAGCCGTCGGCGCCCAGTTCCTCGACGACGTTGACGGTCACCGCCAGGCCGGCCGGGGCGTTCGAGGACTCCTTGGACAGCGACTGGGCGGCCGCGCCGTTTTGCTCGACGATGTCGAAGTGCTCGGGCCGGATGCCGACCGTCACCGTCTTGTCGCCCTCGGCGCCGGCGAGCGCCTCCCGGCTGACCGGCACCACGCTGTTGCCGAACTTCACGCCGCCGTCGGTGATCGGCACCTCGACGAGGTTCATGGCGGGCGAGCCGATGAAGCCGGCCACGAAGAGGTTGGCGGGCCGGTCGTACATGTTGCGCGGCGAGTCCACCTGCTGGAGCAGGCCGTCCTTGAGCACCGCGACCCGGTCGCCCATCGTCATGGCCTCGACCTGGTCGTGGGTGACGTAGACGGTGGTGATGCCGAGGCGTCGCTGGAGCCCGGCGATCTGGGTGCGGGTCTGCACGCGCAGCTTGGCGTCCAGGTTGGACAGCGGCTCGTCCATGAGGAACACCTGGGGCTCGCGGACGATGGCGCGCCCCATCGCGACCCGCTGCCGCTGGCCGCCGGAGAGCGCCTTCGGCTTGCGCCCCAGGTACTCCGTGAGGTCGAGGATCTTCGCCGCGTCCTCGACCTTCTGCCGGATCTCGGCCTTCGGCACACCGGCGATCTTGAGGGCGAAGCCCATGTTGTCGGCGACCGTCATGTGCGGGTAGAGCGCGTAGTTCTGGAACACCATGGCGATGTCCCGGTCCTTGGGCGGCAGGTGCGTGACGTCCCGGTCGCCGATGCGGATGACCCCCTCGTTGACGTCCTCCAGCCCCGCCAGCATCCGCAGCGAGGTGGATTTGCCGCATCCGGAGGGCCCGACGAGGACGAGGAACTCGCCGTCCTCGATGGTGATGTCGAGCTTGTCGACGGCGGGCTTGTCGGAACCCGGGTAGATCCGGGTCGCCTGGTCGTACGTGACCGTTGCCATGGTGTGTCCCTTCACCGGCAGGAACGTGCCGGACGATCCGAGTAAAGGAGTGGGCGGCCCGCCACCGGGGACGTGCGCCACGCGAAGTGGTGTAGTCCACAGCGGCAAACCGCTGGTGACGCTACCGGCGCGGAAGCCGGGTGTCAGTAGCTCCGCGGTCACGAAATGCCCTCGGACGCCGGGGCCGGGACGGGGTGGCACAGCGCTGACCCCATAAGGCAACCGGCACCGGGCACGCCTAGGTACACTTCATCCGGTACGCCTCCTTAGCTCAGCTGGCCAGAGCACCGCTCTTGTAAAGCGAAGGTCGTCGGTTCGAATCCGACAGGGGGCTCTGTGCGTGACCTGCGCTAACGCCCCCGCGATCATGGATCGTGGGGGCGTTGACGGCAGAACCTGACGGCAGTCCCTTCTACCGGCGCCGTTTCAGTAGCCTGTCCATGTGGCCCATGGCCTCCCGGCGCGTGTCGTCGCTGACGTGCGTGTAGACGTTCATAGTGACCGCGATCTGCGAGTGCCCCAGGATCTCCATGACCGTGCGGGGCGCGACGCCGGCCGCGAAGAGCAGGGACGCGCATCCGTGCCGGGTGTCGTGCAGGCGGACCGGCGGCAGAGTCGCCGACGCTGAGATCCGTTGGAAGGACCGGTACAGATTCCGCGGCTCGATGGGGCGACCGCTGCGGGTGGTGAAGACAAGGCCGCTGTCGTGCCACTCCGTGCCGAGGGCGGACCGTTGTCCGGCCTGTCGCAGGCGCTGCCATCGGAGTGGAGCCACGCACATGAGGGGAACCGGGATTACCCTCGCACGCCGGTTCTTGGTCGTGTCCAAGTACAGCTCCTTGCCGCCTCGGTTGAGCGTGCTCCGGACCGTCAAGGTTCGCCGGTCGAGATCCACATCCCGCCAGTGCAGGCCGAGGATCTCCCCACGTCGCAGGCCGAGCGCGACGGCCAGGACGAACGCGGGGTACAACGGGTCTGACCGCGCGGCTTCCAGGAAGGCCAAGGACTCGTCAAGCGACCACGGGTTCAGCTCGCGCGGTTCGACCGGCGGAGCGGGAACCAGCTGCACCACGTTGCGGCTGATCAACTCCTCACGGCAAGCGGCGGTGAGGGCCGTGCGCAGAACCCGATGCGCCTCCTTCGCGGTTGCTGCTGATGCCTGCGCGGTCACGGCCGAAAGCATCTGCCGCACGTTCGCCGTGGTGAGTGATTCCAGGCGACGGTTGCCCAGGAGCGGCACGAGGTAAAGCCGAGTGTGCATCTCGTACTTCACGTAGGTGGTGCGCTTTCGCTGCGGCCTGACATGCTCCTCCAGCCAGTACGGGAGCCATTCGGACAGCCTGGCGGACCGGGTGGGGGTCGGGACGCCCTGGCGGTCGCGCCTCACGAGCTCCTGGCGCTTCTCATCGCACTCTTCCCACGTGGTGCCGTAGACGGTCTTGCGCTTGCGGGTGCCGTCGGGCTGGGGGACGTAGACGCGGGCTTCGTAACGGCCGTCCTTGCGCTGCCAGATGCTGCCGGCGCCGTTCGGGTTCCTCTTGCGCGCCATCAGGCGGCCTCCTCGATCTGCTGAGTGATGAAGGTGCGAAGGGAGTCGGCGGCGATCCGGCGGGACCGGCCGATGGTGAAGCTTTCGAGCTGACGGGAGCGGATGAGGTCGTAGACCTTGCTGCGACTGACGCGCAGCGCCTCCATGACCTCCGGCACCATCAGCGACTCGATCGAGGTGAGCGGAGCTTTGCTCACGGCTGCCTCCAAGGGGCCGGGCTCTCTGCGTTCTTGTGAGCGGGGATTCGTCGCGGCAGGGGCCGCGGCCGCTGACAGAACTGACAGAACCCCCGTGGTAGGCCGCTGACCTGCGGATCCCGAGGCTTGGTGATCTCTGACAGAACTGAATTAATTGCTGACAGAACCTCCGGGGAGGGGGTTCTGTCAGCGGGCCTCGATGGGGTGCTGGGGGTTCTGTCGAGTTTTAATTCGGTTCTGTCAGAGCCACGATCGTGCTCGTTTGTGCAGGCCAGCGGCTTGTGGGGGAGGTTCTGTCAGTTGTGTCAGCGGGGTGGGGGTTCTGTCAGACGGTTCGGGTGATGCGGGGG
>LIQL01000692.1 GCA_001418405.1 Streptomyces diastatochromogenes
GGCGGGGGGTGGCGTGGGGTCAGCGGTGGGCGGCCCGGGTGCGGATGCGGGAGACGCCGAGCAGGACGAGGAGGGTGGTGGCCATCAGGGCCACCGCGAGGGCGGCGCCGGTGAAGAGGGCGCCGCGGTCGGTGGCGGCGAAGATCTGCACCGGCAGCGGCATCCAGTCCGGCGGGTAGAGCATCATCGTGGCGCTCAACTCGCCCATGGACAGGGCGAAGCACAGGCCCGCGGCCGCGGTCAGCGACGGCAGGAGCAGGGGGAGCTTGACCCGCCACAGGACGTAGCCGGGGCGGGCGCCGAGGCCGGCGGCGCTCTGCTCGTAGGCCGGGTCGAGGCGGGCCAGTGCGGCCGTCACCGACTGGTAGGCGAAGGCGGTGACCAGCACGGTGTGGGCGATGATCACGATCTGCGGGGTGCCGTTGAGGAGGAACGGCGGCTGGGAGAAGGCCACGAGGAGGGCGAGGCCGACGACGACGGAGGGGACGGCGACCGGCAGCAGGAAGAGGGCGTCCAGCACCCGTCGGGAACGCCGGCCGAGCTTCTCGGCGGCCAGCGCGGCCCAGGTGCCGGCGGTCAGCGCGGCGAGGCTGGCGGCGAGGGCGGTGAGGACGCTGGTGGTCAGGGCGGTGAGCGCGTCCCCCGTGGCGATGTCCCGATAGTGCGTCAGGGTCAGGCCGGAGGGCAGGGCGCCGCTCCAGCCGCCGGCGAACGACGCGGCGACGACCACCAGCAGCGGGAGGGCGAAGACCGGGACGAAGAGGAGGAAGAACACCGCCCAGACGACCCGGCGGGCGGCTGCGCTATGCACGAGCACGGTCGGCACCTCCTGCGGTGAGGGCGGGGACGGGGGACACAGAAGGGACAGTGGGGACAGCGGAGGCCGCCGGAATCGCGGAGGCCGCCTCGGCCCGGCCGACGGTGGCGGGGGCGGCCGGCTCGGTGTCGGCCGCGTCGGCTGCGCCGGTGGAGGCCCGGGGGCGCTTGCGGCGCCCGGGGGTGCCGCCCGTGCGGGCCATCACCGTCCGGTAGAGGGCGTACAGGGCGACCGACAGGACGATGTTGACGACCGCGACGACGCAGGCCCCGGTGTAGTCGCCGTCCAGGATCGCCTTGGTGTAGACGAGCACCGGCAGGGTGACGACGTTCTTGGCGCCGGTGAACAGCACGATCCCGAACTCGTTCAGGCACATCACCAGGACCAGGGCGCCGCCGGCGGCGAGCGAGGGCAGCGCCTCGGGCAGGATCACCGTCCGCACGATCCGCCACGGCCGGGCGCCCAGCGAGCCCGCGACCTCCAGCTGTGCGGTCTCCACCTGCGAGAACGCCGCGAGCAGCGGGCGCATCACGAACGGGGTGAAGTAGGTGACCTCGGCCAGCAGGACGCCCCAGGGGGTGTGCAGGAAGTCCAGTGGCCCGTTGGCGGCGCCGGTGAGGTCCGTCCACAGGCCGTTGGCGATGCCGACGGTGCCGTAGAGGAACAGCAGGGCGAGGGTGATCAGGAAGGAGGGGAAGGCCAGGAAGATGTCGATGAAGCGGGCCAGCGCCTTGCCGCCGGGGAACGGGACGAAGGCGATGACGAGGGAGAGCAGCAGGCCGAGGAGGAGCGCGCCGAGGGTCGCGCCGACCGCGATCAGCACGGTGTGGGTGAGCGCGTCCCGGAAGGAGGTGGTGGCCAGCACCGCGGTGTACGGGGCGGTGGACGGCCCGCCGCCGTTCTCCGGGGTGAAGGACTGGCGGACCACCAGGGCGAGCGGGTAGAGGAACACCACCGCGAGGGCGGCGACCGGCGGCAGGGCCCACAGGGCGGCGGTCCGGCCGGGGCGGCGGGCGGCGCGCGGCCGGGTCCCGTCGGGCGCGGTGTGATCAGCCATGGTGCGCCCCTCCGGCCGCCGCGACCGCCGGGGCGTCCGCCGGGTGGTCGGCCGCGGCTGCGGTCGGGGTTCCGGTCGGGCCCGCCGCCTCGATGCCCGCGGGGATGAGGACCGCGTCCTCGGGGGCGAAGTGCAGGGTGAGTTCGGTGCCGAGCGGCGGGGTCTCGCGCAGTTCCCGCAGGTCGGCGAGGACTCGGTGGCCGTCGACCGTGAGGTACAGCCGGTGGGTGGCGCCGCGCCACTGGACCTCGGTGACGGTGCCGCGCAGGGTGTTGCCGTGCGGGTCGGGGCCGGGGCCGGTGGCGAGCCGGTGCGGGCGGACGCACAGCGTGGCGGTGGCGCCCGGGGTGGCGTCGCCGGTGGCGACGGCCAGCGGCCGGCCGGCGAACTCCACGCCGCCGGCGCGGCGCACGGTCACCGGCAGGAGGTTCGCGGTCCCGACGAACGACGCGGTGAACGCGGTGCGCGGGCTGCGGTAGAGCTCCTGCGGGGTGCCGCACTCGCGCAGCCGGGCCGACTCCAGGACGGCGATCCGGTCGGCGAGGGTCAGCGCCTCCACCTGGTCGTGGGTGACGTAGAGGATCGAGACGTCCGGCAACTCCCGGTGCAGTCGGGCGAGTTCGGTGAGCATGCCGGAGCGGAGCTGGGCGTCGAGCGCGGACAGCGGCTCGTCCAGCAGCAGCACGCCGGGGCGGATGGCGAGCGCCCGGGCGATGGCGACCCGCTGCTGCTGCCCGCCGGACAGCTCGCGGGGGTGCCGGTCGGCGTAGGCCGCCATGCCGACCAGCTCCAGGGCTTCGGCGACCCGGCCGGGGATCTCGGCGCGCGGGACCTTCTGCGCCTTGAGGCCGAAGGCGACGTTCTCGGCGACCTTCATGTGCGGGAAGAGCGCGTACTGCTGGACGACCATGCCGATGCCGCGCTTGTAGGGCGGCAGGGCGGTCACGTCCCGGCCGCCGATCAGGACCCGCCCGGAGACCGGCCGGACGAATCCGGCGACCGCCCGCAGTGCGGTGGTCTTGCCGGAGCCGGACGGGCCGA
>LIQL01000693.1 GCA_001418405.1 Streptomyces diastatochromogenes
CTGCCGGTGGGGGGCCGGAGGGCGCGGTCGGTGCCGCGGACGCGCAGGACGAGGCGACGCGGCGGTTGGCGAAGGCCGTGGAGGCGGCTGAGCGGGCCTTGATCGAGTTCGAGATTGCGGTGGAGACCTTCCGGGTGGAGGTGGAGAACTTCTCCCGGCTGCACCACCAGCGGCTCGGCCCCATGTACGTGCGGTTGGACGAGCTGGATGCGCAGATCGCGGAGGCCGTGGCGGCGCGCACCGGTGACCCGGAGGACATCCGCAAGGCCCGTGAGGCCCGTGCGTCGGTGCTGCCGATGCCGCAGGTGGAGGAGTTGTTCCACGGCTGGCTCGGTTCGGAGGGGCTGTTCCCCGAGGCGCAGGCGATGCTGACCGACCAGCCGGTCCAGCCGCCGCCGAAGGTGCGGCCCGGCGAGGAGGCCCGCAAGATCTACCGGGATCTGGTGCGTCGGGCGCACCCGGACCTGGCGCGCGACGATGCGGAGCGGGCCCGGCGGGACGGCTTCATCGCGCGGGTCAACGCTGCGTACGGGCGGGGCGACGAGAAGTTGCTGCGGGAGCTGGTGCGGGAGTGGGAGGCCGGGCCTGCGCCGGTGGAGCGGCGGCCGAGCGCGAGCGAGGAGCTTTACGCCCGGCTGGAGTGGCTGGCCGAGCGCAAGGAGCTGCTGTCGTCCGTGGCCGCGGAGCTGGAGACCAGTGCGATCGGCGCGATGATCAAGATGGCGCCGGACGACCCGGACGCGTTGTTGGACGAGATCGCCGAGAAGCTGTTGACCGACCTCCGGGAACGCGAGGCATACCTCGCTCAGCTGGTCGGGTAGCGTCGGGAGCATGCATTTCGGTTCTGTGCCCACGGTCGGTGTCGACGCCCTCACGCCCGAGGACTTTCTTCTGGACGTCCGCGAGGACGACGAGTGGGAGGCGGGGCATGCCGAGGGGGCGTTGCACATTCCGATGAGCGCATTCGTCGCCCGTTACGGAGAGTTGACGGAGGCCGCGCCCGCGGACGGGAAGATCTACGTGCTGTGCCGGGTCGGCGGGCGGTCGGCCCAGGTCGCGCAGTACCTGATCCAGCAGGGCGTCGACGCGGTGAACGTCGCGGGCGGCATGCAGGCGTGGGAGGCCGCCGGGCGTCCGGTGTCGGACGGCAAGGGTGGCGCGGGCGCGGTCATCTAGACCCGCTGTTCGAGACGTCCTTCCGGCGCCGCTGCCCGGTGGCGGTTGGGCGTGGGCGCGTCAGCTCAGTGGGTGTCAGCTCAGTGGGTGTGCGGCGAGGAGTTCGCCGAGGGCCTCTTCGTGGGCTGCTGCGGGGCCCAGCGCGAGTTCGAGCTGTTTGGCCCAGGCGTGGTAGCGGTGCAGCGGGTAGTCGGTGTCGGCGCCGAAGCCGCCGTGGAGGTGCTGGGCGGTCTGGACGACGCGGCGGACGCCTTCGGCGGCCCAGATCTTGGCGACCGCGATGTCCCCGGTGGGCGGGAGGGGCCCCGTGGCTCCGGTGGTGAGGCGCCAGGCCGCCTGCCAGAGGGTGGCCTCCATCGCGCGGAGGTCGATGAAGCGGTCGGCGGTCTGGACGGCGACGGCCTGGAAGGTGGCCAGGGGGAAGCCGAACTGTTCACGTGTGCTGGTGTAGTCGCTGGTCATGGCGAGGACGCGTTCGCCCAGGCCCAGGGCGAGTGCGCAGGTGCCGGTGGTGAGCAGGTTGCGCAGGGTCTCCCAGGCGTCCGGGTCGGTGAGGGTGTTCCGGGCGTCGATGCGTACGGAGTCCAGGTGGATTTCGGCGTGCGGTTCGCCGTTGGTGGAGGTCTGGCCGTGGAGGGTGAGGCCGGGGCTGTCGCGGGGGACGAGCGCGAGGACGGTGCGGCCGTCGGTGGTGTGGGCGGGGAGCAGGATCCGGTCGGCGGTGGGTGCCCAGGGGACGGCGGTGTGGGTGCCGTCGAGGGTCCAGGTGGTGTCGTCCTGGCGTGCGGTGACGGCGAGTTCGGCCCGCTCGTGGCCGGTGCGGCCGTTGGCGGCGGCGGTGATGACGAGGTTGCCGCTGGCGATCTGTGGCAGGACCTCGGTCCGTAGGGCGTCGGTCGCGTGGTGCTGGAGGGTGTGCGCGGTGGCGTAGGACTCCAGGAGGGGGACGCGGGCGAGGACCTTGGCGGATTCGCGGAGGACGAGGCAGAGGGCGATCGGGTCGAGGCCGGCGCCGCCGTGCTCGGGTGCGAGGGGGAGACCGAGGAGGTCGGCGTCGGCGAGTGTGCGCCAGAGGGCGCGGTCGAAGTCGTCGGCGACGGGGCCGCGGGTGAGTGCCGGGCTGGGGACGTCGTCCGGGGTGACTCCGGAGAAGACGGCTTGTGCCGCTTCGACGGCGGCCTGTTGTTCTTCGGTGAAGGTGAAGTCCACTGGTCCGTCCTCCCGCGTCGCGCCGTCGGCGTCCGACCTCCGACGTGTCAGATCTGACGAGGCGTCAAGGTAGAACATGTTGCAGGAATTGGGAATGGCGCGGACGCGGACGGTGGTGGCGGTTCCTCAGCGGTCGAAGTCCAACTCGACCTCTTCCGTGGCCGGATGGGACTGACAGGCCAGCACGTACCCGGCGTCGACCTCGTCGGACTCCAGGGCGAAGTTGCGGTCCATCCGGACGTCGCCGGACACGAGGAAGGCGCGGCAGGTGCCGCAGACGCCGCCCTTGCAGGCGTAGGGGGCGTCGGGGCGGTTGCGGAGGACGGCTTCCAGCAGGGATTCGCCGTCGTGGACCGGCCAGGTGCCGGAGCGGCTGTCGAGGGTGGCGGTCACCGTGCTGTGTGCGGGCGCGGTGGTGGCGGGAACGGGGGCCGCGGCGCCGTTGTCTATGTGGAAGATCTCTTCGTGGATGCGGGTGCGCGGTACGTCGAGGGCGCGCAGTGCCCGTTCGGCGCCTTGGACGAGGCCGAAGGGGCCGCACAGGAACCAGCCGTCGACGGCGTCGGTCCGCAGCAGCGCGGGGAGCAGGGCGTGCAGGCGTTCCTCGTCGAGGCGGCCGGAGGGGAGGCCGGCCTGCCGTTCTTCGCGGGAGAGGACGTGGACCAGTTGGAACCGGTCGGGGTAGCGGTCCTTGAGGTCGGCCACCTCCTCCAGGAACATCGTGGAGGCCGTGGTGCGGTCGCTGCGGATCAGGCAGAAGCGGGCGTGCGGTTCGCGGGCGAGCAGGGTGGTGACGATGGACAGCACCGGGGTGATGCCGCTGCCGCCGACGATGCCGACGAACTGGCCGGGGCGGGGGGCCAGGGTGAAGCGGCCGGCCGGGGCCATCACGTCGACGGTGTCGCCGACGGCGAGTTCCTTGAGGGCGTGGGTGGAGAAGGCGCCGTCTTCGACCAGGCGGATGCCGACCCGTAGGACGGGGTCGTCGGTGGCGGGGGTGCAAAGGGAGTAGGTGCGGCGGATCTCCTGGCCGTGGAGGGTCGCGCGCAGTGCGATGTGTTGCCCGGGGGTGTGTCGGAAGGTCGTGCGGAGTTCGGGCGGGACCGTGAAGGTGACGGCCACCGCGTCGTCCGTGAGCCGCTCGATCTCCCGCACCTGGAGCGGGTGGAACATCACAACTCCTTGAAGTGGTCGAAGGGTTCGCGGCAGGACTCGCAGCGGCGCAGCGCCTTGCAGGCCGTGGCGGAGAACCGGCTGAGCAGCGTGGTGTCGGTGGATCCGCAGTGCGGGCAGCGGAGGGTGAGGTCGACGGTGACCGGTCCGCTGGTCGGGCGGGTGGGCCGTGGTGGGGCGATGCCGAACGCGGCCAGTTTCCGGCGGCCTTCGTCGGTGATCGCGTCGGTGGTCCACGGTGGGCTGAGGACGGTGTGGACGTCGACCCTGGGTATGCCGTGGTCGTGCAGGACGCGTTCCACGTCGGCGGACATCGCTTCGATGGCGGGGCAGCCGGTGTAGGTGGGGGTGAGGGTCACCTCGACGTGGTCGGGGGCGGTGAGCCGCACGCCGCGCAGGACGCCGAGCTCGGCGAGGGTGAGGACGGGCAGCTCCGGGTCGGGAACGGCGCCGGCGAGGGCGAGGAGTTCCGCTTCCAGGGCCGTGGTGGTCACCATGTCGCCCCCGGGTGGCTGCGGTGGAGGTGCTGCATTTCGGCGAGGAGCCGGCCGAAGGGTTCGGTGTGCAGTCCCTGGCGTCCGCCGCCGGCGGTCCAGGCGCCGTGCTGGGGGCCGTCGGGGACGGTGAGGGTGGCGCGCGCGAGGGTGGCGGTGATGCGGGTGGTCCACTCGGTGCGGAGGGCGGTCCAGGGGACGTCGTCCAACCCGTCTACGGGGTCGAAGGGTTCGCCGGTGAAGCGCCAGAGGGCGTCCAGGGCGCGTTGCATCCGGGTGTGGCTCTCTTCGGTGCCGTCGCCGAGGCGCAGGGTCCACTGCTCGGCGTGGTCGCGGTGGTAGGCGGTCTCCTTGACGGCCTTTGCGGCGAGCGGTGCCATGGTGGTGTCGGTGGTGGCGAGGTGGTCGTAGAGCAGCTCTTGGTAGGTGGAGAAGTAGAGCTGGCGGGCGACGGTGTGGGCGAAGTCGCCGTTGGGCCGCTCGACGAGTTGGATGTTGCGGAACTGGCGTTCCTCGCGGAGGTAGGCGAGTTCGTCCTCGTCGCCGACGAGGGAGAGCAGGATCCGGGCCTGGCCGAGGAGGTCGAGGGCGATGTTGGCCAGTGCGACTTCCTCTTCGAGGACGGGTGCGTGGCCGGCCCATTCGCCGAGGCGGTGGGAGAGGATCAGGGCGTCGTCGCCGAGGGGGAGGGCGGGGGTGGGCGTCATAGGTGGTGCACCCCCTCCGG
>LIQL01000694.1 GCA_001418405.1 Streptomyces diastatochromogenes
CCGCGGCGGTTTCGGCCGGCGAGGAAGCCGCGCCGGCCGAAACCGCCGCGGGTGGCGCTCCCTTCGGGCGGTGTGCCGGGTGTCGCGCCGGGCGGCCCGTCGGGCGCGTCCGCGCGCCGCGCGCCGTCCGTCGTCGTGCCGTTGGTCGTCGTGCCGTTGGTCCGTGCGCCCGGACACTCGCCGGGGTGGTCCGTCCCGGCCTCCGGGGCCGTGTGGCCCTGCTGATCGTTCGCCAACCCGCTCGCCTGCTTCCGTCACCGCGTACATAGGCGCGGCCGCCCCGGAACCGGGCGGCCGCGTTGGGTGGCCTGACCCTAGGACCAGCCATAAAGCGGAACAAGGCTTTCGACATACGGGATTTGGCGAGGTCGGGGCGTGGGTGGCGCAACCTCCCGGGGGGTTGATCGCGTCCCAGCTCACGGCGTGTGTCGAGGTCCCGACCGGTGGCGTAACGTCGCCGAAACACCCCCTGCGGGGCGGTGATCGGGCCACGGCCGAACGCGTGAGCGCCGCATGGGATCCTGGTGCGTCGTGTGCCCGCCGGGTGGCCGGCGTGTCCACGGCGACACGGGGTGGACGTCCGCCGACGGCGGCGGACGGGTTGGTGATACGGGTGGACGTGCGGCGATACATGGGTGCATCGATGAGACTCTGCTTCCTGGTGGAGGAGCAGTACCGCCACGACGGCATGCCGCGGGACGTGATCGCCCAACTCCGGGCCTGGGGGCACCAGGTGGACGTGGAGTGGCCGGGCCGTTCGATGATCCGGATGTCGGAACTGTCCGAGGTGGTGGCGGCCGGGCGGCACGACGCCTGGGTCCTCAAGACGGTCTCCGGCGGGCCGGGGCTGACCCTGCTGGAGGCCGCGGCGACCACCGGGCTGACCACGGTCAACGACGTCCGCGCCATACGGGGCGTGCGGGACAAGGCGCTGGCCGCGGTGATCGCGCGGACCGGTGGGTTGCCGGTGCCGATGACGTACGCGGCGGCCCGGGCCGAGGAGTTCGCGTCGGTGCCGGAGGCCGAGTACCCGCTGGTCGTGAAGCCGGCGGACGGCAGTTCGGGGCGGGCGGTGCGCCTGGTGGAGCGGCCCGAGCAGCTGACCGCGGGAGGCGTTGCGCCGTCCGACGGCGCCGGCGGCGGCATGCTGATCGCGCAGCCCTACGTCCCCAACTCCGGTACCGACCTGAAGGTCTACTGCGTCGCCGGCGAGCTCTACGCGACCGAGCGCTGCTCCCCGCTCCACCCCGACCAGGCCGTACCGGAACGGCAGGTTCCGTTGCCGGCCGAGGTCGCCCGCATCGCCACCGAGGTGGGCGCGGTCTTCGGGCTCGACCTGTACGGGGTGGACGTGCTGCTGGGCCCGGACGGGCCGATGGTGGTCGACATCAACGACTTCCCGAGCTTCCGGCAGGTGCCGGACGCGGTCGCCCGGGTCTCCGCCGCGGTGCTGCGACTGGCCCGCCGCGGCACCGCGTGCGCACCTGCGGGGACGCTGCCCTTCATCGGCCACCAGCGCGGACCGTGGCCCGCGGCGGAGGCGGTCGGAGGCGCGCGGTGAGGATCGGGATGATCAGCGCGGACCCCGGGCACCCGCTGCTGTCGGCGACCGCGGCCGTGCTGCGGCGGGCCGACCACCGGGTGGAGTTCCTCGCCCCGGACGGCACGCCGCTCGCCCCGGACGGGCGACCGGCCGGGCGGGCCGCGCCCGGCGCCCCGGCCGACGTCTACCTGCTCAAGGCGCGGACGCCGGAGGCGCTGACCACCGCCGCGCGGCTGGCGGACCGGGGGGCGCCGGTCATCAACTCGGTGTCGGCGACCGAGGGGTGCCTGGACCGGGTCGGGATGGCGGAGCGGGCGCGGGCGGCCGGGCTGCCGTTCGCGGAGACCCTGCGGGTGGCGACGGTCCGCGAACTGGCGGCCGGCGGGGCGGACCTCGACTACCCCCTGGTCCTCAAGAGCCGCCGCAGCCGCCGCGGCGACCTCGTGGCGCGCGTCGGATCGCCGGCCGAGCTGGCCGAGTGGGCCGCCGCCCGGCCCGACGAGCCCGTGGTCGTCCAGGAGTTCACCGCCAACAGCGGCTGGGACCACAAGCTGTGGATCGTGGACGGGCAGCCGTTCGCCGCCCGCCGCCGCTCCGAGCTGTCCCCCGGCGGCCGCGGCCCGAACCGCCCGCTGCCGCCCGCCGCCCTGCCCGCCGCCTGGATCGAGGCCGCACTGCACGCCGGCGAGGTCTTCGGCCTGGAGGTGTACGGCGTGGACGTGCTGCACCTCGGTGCCGGCGCCCCGCTGTTCGTGGACATCAACGCCTTTCCGGGCATCCGCGGCCAGGCCGGCGCCCCGGAGACGCTGGCGGCACTGGCACTGCGCCGGGCCGCGAACGGTGACGGTCGGTGACCGGAAGGGCCCGGCCCGGACGGTCGACGTCCCCCACGAGACTCCCCCTATAGCTCACACGCCACAGCAGTTACACCCCCACCCCGCCAACTCAACCCGAAAGAGTGCCAGTTCAGCGCCGGTATGACCGCAGACGTCTATGGCGCTGACGCCCGGGGTAGGGCTGGCGCCGTCAGAGGGGGTGCTTTGGCGCGCCCTCCTTCCGTGCGCACCGTCCGTACGGAGGGGCACCAGTATCGGGAGAGGCCACCAACGGTGACGCAGTCACAGTCCCAGCCCGCGGCGCAGCCGTTCACCTTGCCGCACTTCTACATGCCGCACCCGGCGCGGCTGAACCCGCACCTGGAGGCCGCCCGGACGCACTCCCGACAGTGGGCCCGGCAGATGAACATGCTGGAAGGCTCCGGCATTTGGGACCAGCGGGACCTGGACGCCCACGACTACGCGTTGCTGTGCGCCTACACCCACCCGGAGTGCTCCGAGGAGGCGCTCAACCTCGTCACCGACTGGTACGTCTGGGTCTTCTTCTTCGACGACCACTTCCTGGAGGAGTTCAAGCGGACCCTGGACCGGGAGGGCGGCAAGGCGTACCTCGACCGGCTCCCCGCGTTCATGCCGATGGACCTGGACACGCCCATGCCCGAGCCGACCAACCAGGTCGAGGCGGGGCTGGCGGACCTGTGGCGGCGCACCGTGCCCGCGATGTCGCTGGCCTGGCGCCGCCGGTTCGCCGAGAGCACCGAGAACCTCCTCAACGAATCCCTCTGGGAACTCTCCAACATCGACATCAACCGGATCTCCAACCCGGTCGAGTACATCGAGATGCGGCGGAAGGTGGGCGGCGCCCCCTGGTCGGCGGGGCTCGTGGAGTACGCCACCGGCGCCGAGGTCCCGGCCGCCGTCGCCGGGTCCCGCCCCCTGCGCGTCCTCAAGGACGCCTTCTCCGACGCCGTCCACCTGCGCAACGACCTCTTCTCGTACCAGCGCGAGATCGAGGACGAGGGCGAACTGAGCAACGGCGTCCTGGTGCTGGAGACGTTTCTGAACTGCACCACCCAGGAGGCCGCGGACGCGGTCAACGACCTGATCACCTCCCGCCTCCAGCAGTTCGAGGACACCGTCTTCACCGAACTGCCCACGCTCTTCGCCGACCAGGGCCTCGACCCGGCCGGCTGCGCCGCCGTGCTCGCCTACGCCAAGGGCCTCCAGGACTGGCAGTCCGGCGGCCACGAGTGGCACATGCGCTCCAGCCGCTACATGAACGGCGGCGGGGCGGGCGAACCCGGCGGCACCGCGGCCCCCTGGTCACCGCTGGTCTTCGGCGGCCTGGGCACCCAGGGGCTGGGCGCGCTCGCCACCGGGGCGCTGGGCCTGGGCACCTCGGCCGCGGACCTGCCGACCGCGCTGCGCACCGCCGGAAACCAGCGGGTGCGGCGCCGCAGCCACGTCCCGCACCAGCCGGTCGGCCCGTCCCAACTGCCCGACTTCTTCATGCCGTTCACCACCACCCTCAGCCCCCACCTGGCGGCGGCCCGGCGCAACGTCGTCACCTGGGCGCAGCGGATGGGGCTGCTCCAGCCGCAGCCCGGCGTGCCGTTCTCCGCCATCTGGGACGAGGACGCGCTGGTCCGCTTCGACTTCGCGCTGTGCGCCGCCGGCCTGCACCCGGACGCCACCCCCGACGAACTCGACCTGGGCACCCAGTGGCTGACCTGGGGCACCTACGCCGACGACTACTACCCCGCGGTCTTCGGCCGGACCCGCGACGTCGCCGGCGCGCTGGCCACCACCAAGCGCCTCTCCGCCCTGATGCCCGTCGACACCGCCGACCGGGCGCCCGAACCGGCCAACGCCCTCGAACGCGCCCTCGCCGACCTGTGGACCCGCACCGCCGGGCCGATGGCGCCGGACGCGCGCCGGACGTTCAAGGCCACCGTCGACGCGATGACGGCCAGTTGGCTCTGGGAGCTGGACAACATGGTGCTGCACCGCGTCCCGGACCCGGTCGACTACATCGAGATGCGCCGCGCCACCTTCGGCTCGGACCTCACCATGAGCCTGAGCCGGCTCGGACACGGCCGCCAGGTGCCGCCGGAGGTCTACCGCAGCGGTCCGATGCGCTCCCTGGAGAACGCCGCCGCCGACTACGCCTGCCTGCTCAACGACGTCTTCTCGTACCAGAAGGAGATCGAGTACGAGGGCGAGGTCCACAACGGCGTCCTCGTCGTGCAGAACTTCTTCGACTGCGACTACCCGACCGCGCTGGCCATCGTGCACGACCTGATGACCTCCCGCATGCGCGAGTTCCAGCACATCGCCGCCCACCAACTCCCCGTCCTCTACGACGACTTCAAGCTCTCGGCCGAAGCCCGGGCCACCCTCGACGGCTACGTCAAGGAGCTGGAGAACTGGCTCGCCGGCATCCTCACCTGGCACCGCGAATGCCGCCGCTACCGCCCCGAGTACCTCCGCCACCACCCCGGCACCACGGGCTGGAACCCGGGCGCGACGGGGCTGGGGACGTCGGCGGCGCGGGTGCCGGCCGGGGCCTGACCCGGCCGGGGTGCCGGTTCGGCCCCGCGCGGGACCCGGCTCAGCGGCGCAGCGTCGTGCTGCGCCGCAGGCCGGACAGCTTCTGCGGGTTGCGCACGGAGTAGAGCCCGGTGATGAGGCCGTCGTCGAGGTGCACCGCCAGCACGGTGTCGATCTGCCCGTCGAGCCGAAGGACCAGCCCCGGGTAGCCGTTGACCTGCACCAACTCCATCGCTCGGGCACGGAGGTTGCCCAGCCCGGCGGCGAGGACGGCGGCGACCGCATCGGCCCCGACGACGGGGGCCAGCGCGGCGCGGGCGAGGCCGCCGCCGTCGCCGAGGAACACGACGTCGGGTGCGAGGACGTCGAGCAGGGGTTGCAGGTCGCCGGTGGTGACCGCCCGTTGGAACGCCGTGACGGCGGTCCGGGTGTCGGCCGGTGAGGCGGTCCCCCGTGGGCGGCGGGCCGCGACGTGGGCCCGTGCCCGGTAGGCGAGTTGGCGGACCGCGGCCGGGGTCCGCTCGACGGCCTCGGCGATCTCCTCGTAGTCCAGGGCGAAGACCTCGCGCAGGACGAACACCGCCCGCTCGATGGGCGCGAGCGTTTCGAGCACCAGCAGCATCGCCATCGAGACGTGTTCGGCCAGTTCGACGTCGGTGGCCACGTCGGGTGCGGTGAGCAGGGGTTCGGGCAGCCAGGGGCCGACGTAGGTCTCCTTGCGGCGGCCGAGCGCGCGCAGGCGGTCGAGCGCTTGGCGGGTGGTGATCCGGACCAGGTAGGCGCGCTGGTCGCGCACGGCGTCGAGGTCGACGGTGGCCCAGCGCAACCAGGTCTCCTGGAGGACGTCCTCGGCGTCGGCGGCCGAACCGAGCATCTCGTAGGCGACCGTGAAGAGCAGGTTGCGGTGGGCGACGTACGCCTCGGTGGCGAGGGCCGCGCGGCCGGAGCGGCGCCCGCCGACGCCGCGATCGTCAGATGTGGTCCGCGCCGATCCGGTCATGGGGATCCTGCTCTCTCTCGACGGTGTCACCCATCCGACGCCGGCCGCTGCCGTGGCGTAACACCGGACCGAGGTGGTTCAGCTCACACCGCGGCAGTTGTTATGCCGGTCCGCGGCCCGCCGTCTTGTGGTCGTTCATGCAGGCACCGCCACGAGTGAGGACCCCGTCATGGAACCCCGTTTCGACCTGAACGCCAACGCCCTCGGCGCGAAGATCGGCAAGCGCTTCGCCCACACCAGCGTCGCGATCATGCAGTCCGGCCTGCCGAAGTCGCTGGTGGAACTGGTGGAACTGCGTGCCAGCCAGCTCAACGGCTGCGGATTCTGCGTCGACGCGCACGCCAAGGAACTGGCGGCCGCCGGCGAACCCGCGGTCCGGATCAACCTGGTCGCGGCCTGGCGCGAATCCACCGTCTTCACCGAGGCCGAGCAGGCCGCACTGGCGTTGGCCGAGGAGGGCACCCGCGTGGCCGACGCCCACCACGGCGTGTCCGACGCGACCTGGGCCCTGGTGCGCAAGCACTACGACGACGACCAGACCGCCGCGCTGGTCTACCTGGTAGCCATGATCAACGCCGCCAACCGGCTACTGGTGATCACCAGGACCAAGGGCGGCTCCTACCAGGCCGGCACCTTCGACGCCGCGGGCGACTGAGGGCCCCGGCCGCCGGAGCGGTCGGGGTCGGGGCGGGCGGCCTGCATTCCGCCCGCCCCGGGGCGGCGAGCGGGAGCCCCCGCGCCGCCGCCGTCCAACCGGCGTGTGCCGGTGGTCAGTTGGTGCGCCGGGCCGCCAGGTGTGCGAGGAGGCGGGCGCGGTGGGCGTCGTTCTGGGCGAGGGCCAGGGCGGTCCAGGCCATGGCGAGGCCGCCGTCCAGGAGGGCGCGGTCGGCGCCGTCCGTCGTGCCGTAGCGGGTGAACTCCGGGTTGTGCATGATCGCGTCGGCGCAGTCGTAACCGATCATGGGGTGGATGGTGGGGACGACCTGCGAGACGTTGCCCATGTCGGTGGAGCCGCCGCGCAGGGTCGGGTCGCTGGGCGGCACGGTGCGGCCGAGGGCGGTCGCGGCGGCCGTGTAGAGGGCGCACATGTCGAGGTCCTGGCGCAGGTCGGCGTAGTCGTTGCCGACCGGGGTGAGGGTGAGGTCGGCGCCGGTCGCCAGCGCGCCGGCCTCGAAGCAGGCCCGGATGCGGGACTGGAGTTCGCGCAGGTCCTCGACGGTCTCGGCGCGGCAGTCGTAGGCGGCGGTGGTGCGGCCGGGGATGACGTTGGAGGCCTCGCCGCCGGAGGTGGTGATGCCGTGGACGACGCCGCCGGGGACCATCTGCTGGCGGTGGGCGCCGATGGCCACCTGGGCGATCATCAGGGCGTCGGCGGCGTTGACGCCGCGGTGCGGGGCGGCCGAGGCGTGCGCGGTGCGGCCGGTGTAGGCGACCTCCCAGCTGCTGATGGCCAGGGACGTCATGCCGATCGCGTCGGTCGGGGCGGCGTGCACCATCATCGCCGCGGCCACGTCGTCGAAGGCGCCGGCGCGGAGCATGTCGGCCTTGCCGCCACCGGATTCCTCCGCGGGCGTGCCGAGCAGCTTGACGGTGATGCCGAGCTCGTCGGCGAACGGGGCGAGGGCGAGCGCCGCGGTGGTCGCCCTCGCCCCGTTCGCCG